>JAJPIV010000081.1 GCA_021324595.1 Actinomycetota bacterium
CGCTGTCATGTCCGGGATGCCGCTGTCATGTCCGGGATGCCGCTGTCATGTCCGGGATGCCGCTGTCATGTCCGGGATGCCGCTGTCATGTCCGGGATCGGCCGGGCGCCATGCGGGGCACATGGGTAGAGTCGTCTGGCCGGGGATTGCCTGTCGCACCCGGCTCGTGACCGCGGGACCGATCGAAGGACCCCAGTGACCGCTCAGCTCCCCGCCCGCGGCAGGCCACGCAAGCACCGGCGGCGCCGCGTCCGGACCAAGGCGCTCGTCCTGCTCGCGGTGACCGCCAGCCTGCTGTTGTTCGTCGGCCGCGGCACGGCCCAGGTCCTGGCCACGTTCTCCTGCTCCGACCACCCCGTCCTGCTCCACGTCGCGGCGAGCCCCGACATCGCCCCGGCCATCGACCAGATCGCGAACGCGTTCACCAGGGAGCACCGGCAGGTGGACGGCCGGTGCGTCACCGTCCAGGTCGACGCGGTCCCCTCGTCGGTCGCGACCGGCGTGGTGGACGGCCAGCACCCGGTGCCCGGCCAGGGGGCGATCGACGCCTGGATCCCCGACTCGAGCCTGTGGGTGGATGAGGCCCGGGGGTTCGCCGTCGGCGCCCAGACCGTCCAGCCGGCCGGGTTCAGCGTGGCCCGCTCCCCGCTGATGCTCGTGATGCCGGCGGCAGCGGCCGCGCGGACGGCGGCGTTCGCCGGGGCTGGCTGGCGGCTGCTGCTCCCCCGGGCGGCCGGCGGCCCGGCGGTCCCCCGGGCGCTGCGCGTCGACCTGCCCGACCCGGCCCAGAGCGCGGTGGGCCTGGCGGCCCTGATCGAGGTCACCCGGCTGCTCGGGCCGGATCCGGCCGGCCAGGTGAACTTCACCAAGTTCGTCTACTCCTGCTCGGTCACGCCATCGTTCGACAACCCGGCGTCGCTGGCCTCCTTCGTCAGCCAGGCCGCGCCGCCGCTCGACGGCATGCCGGTCACCGTCGCCTCCGAGCAGGCGGTGATCGCCTACGACGAGGCGAACCCGCGCCACCCGCTCGCCGCCCGGTACCCGGGCGGGAGCAGCCCGCTACTCGGCAGCCCGGAGCTCGACTACCCCTACGTGCTCACCACCGACAACCCGATCCAGCTGGACGCGGCGGGGGCGTTCGGCCAGATGCTGCGCGGTCGCTACGCCGCCGCCGTGATCCGGTACGCCGGATTCCGGTCGGGGGACGGCGCGGTCGACGCGGTCCCGGCGACCTTCGGCCTCGGCGAGCAGCTGCTGCAGCCCGCGCCGCCCGCCTCGCCCACCGAGGCGGCCGTGACCCTGCGCGCCTGGCAGAAGCTGGCGCTGGAGTCGCGCGACCTCACCCTGCTCGACGTCTCGGGGCTGATGGCCCGGCCGGCCGCGCCCGGCGGGCCTACCATCGAGCAGGCGATGACCAGGACGGCCACGCTGGGCCTGGGCCTGTTCCCCGACGGGGCCAGCATCGGGCTGTGGGAGTTCGCCGCCAGCCTGGGCCACGGCCTGCCGTACAAACAGCTGGTGAGCATCGGCCCGCTGTCGGCCCCCCTGGGCCTGAACCTCACCCGGCGGGCCGAGCTGGCCCGCGTCAACGCCGGCGTCACCCCGGCGGCCGGCCAGGGAGCGGCGCTGTACGGCTCGATCCTGGCCGGCTACACGTACATGCTGCGGACCTGGCAGCCGCAGTACTACAACGCATTGATCGTGCTCACCGCGGGGGTGGAGAACGCCCCCGGCGACATCACGGCCCGGCGGCTCATCGCCAGGCTCAGCCGGCTCGCCAGCCCGTCGCGGCCGGTGGCGATCGTGATCGTGGTCTTCGGCGACCCGCCCGACTTCCCGTACCTGCAGCGGATCGCGGCGGCGACCGGCGGGCAGGCCTATGAGATCACGAACCCGGCCCAGGTGGGCAAGGTGTTCTTCCAGGCGATCGCGCACCGCCTGTGCAGCGTGGGCTGCGTCCGGGCCTGACCGCGCCCGCGCCAGGCGGGCGCCGGCCCGCTGGCGGACGCCGGCCGGCCGTCAGGGCACGCCGGCGGACGGGTCCGCGTCGAGCACCCGGTGCGCCCGCTCGATCAGCTTCGGGACCGCGGGGCCCTCGCGCTCGAACCCCTCCCCCACCGTCTTGCGCTGCAGGTACCTGGCGTGGATGCCCTCGAGCACGACCGCGAGCTTGAAGCAGCCGAACGCCACGTAGTAGCCGATGTTCGACAGGTCGCGGCCGGTCAGCTCGGCGTAGCGGGCCGCGGCCCGCGCCCGGCTCATGAACCCGGGGATCGTGGTGACCGAGCCGCCCTCGGTGATCCGCAGCCAGTCCTCCTCGCCCGGATCGGTCCAGTACATGAGCGTGAGGCCGAGGTCCGCGAGCGGGTCGCCGAGCGTCGACATCTCCCAGTCGACTACGGCGGCGACCGCAGGCCGGGGGTCCAGCGTGACCAGCATGTTGTCCAGCCGCAGGTCGCCGTGGACCAGCGTGCCCTCGCCGGGGGCCGGCAGCCGCTCGGACAGGCGCCGCACCAGGTCGTCATAGCCGGGGACCTCCCGGGTCTTCGACAGCTCCCACTGCCGCTGCCAGCGGGCCAGCTGGCGGGCCAGGTAGCCGTCCGGCCGGCCGAAGCCGGCCAGGCCCACGGCACCGACGTCGACCGCGTGGATCGCCGCGAGCATCCGCACCACGAGGTCCGACAGCGGCCCGGCCTGTTCCGGCGTCACGTGCGCGGCCTGCTCCCGGGTGCGCAGCACCTCCCCGGTGACGTGGCTCATCAGGTAGAAGGGCGCTCCGATGACCTCCGCGTCCGCGCAGAACGCGACCGGGGCCGGCACCGGTATGTCCGTCCCGGCCAGCGCGGAGAGCACCCGGTACTCCCGGCTCATGTCGTGCGCGGTCGGCAGCACGTGCCCAAGCGGCGGGCGCCTGAGCACGATCACGCGATCCTCCAGCTCCAGCCGGTAGGTGAGGTTCGACCGGCCGCCGGAGATGAGGCCGATGCCCGTCAGCCGGGCGGGCGTCACGGCGGCGAGCCACGCGGCCAGCCGGCCGGGCTCCGGGATTCCGGGGACGCTCTCCACCCCGCTACGGTAGGGCATCATGGACGCCTTCCGCGCACTCCCGGCCACGGCGCGCACCACCCTCGGACGGCACCGGGAGCGCGCCGTCACAGACCAGTCCGCGCTTCACGCGGTGCTGGACGAGGCGCTCGTCTGCCACCTCGGCGTGATCGTGGACGGCTGCCCGGTGGTCCTGCCCACCGGGTACGGCCGCGAGGGCGACATCCTCTACCTGCACGGCTCCGCCGCGAACCGGTCGCTCGCGGCGGCCGTCCAGGGCGAGGTCTGCGTCACCGTGACCCTGCTCGACGGCCTGGTCTGCGCCCGGTCGGTGTTCCACAACTCGATGAACTACCGCAGCGCGGTGATCTTCGGCAGGCCGCGCCTGGTGACCGGCGAGGCGGAGCGGCTGGCCGCGCTGCGGGTGATCAGCGAGCACCTGATCCCCGGGTGCTGGGAGTACGCGCGGCAGCCGTCCAGGAAGGCGCTCGCCGCGACCGCCGTGCTCGCGCTCGCCCTCGACGAGGCGTCGGTCAAGGTGCGGGCCGGCGGCCCCAGCGACGAGGAGGAGGACCACGCCCTGGCAACGTGGGCGGGCGTGCTGCCGGTCGGCATGGCCATCGGGCGCGCCGAGCCCGACCCGCTGCTGCCGCCCGGCGTGCCACTGCCCCCGCACGTCGCCGCCCTGCAGGCCCGGTGGTCGGGCGGCGGCGGCGTGCCCGAGCCGGGCGGGCCTGCCTCTAGGCTGGAGCGGTGAACGAGCGGCTGGTCTGGATCGACTGCGAGATGACCGGGCTCGACCTGCGCAGCGACGCGCTGATCGAGATCGCCTGCGTCGTCACCGACGCCGAGCTGAACGAGCTCGACGACGGCGTCGACCTGATCATCAAGCCGCCGCCAGAGGCGCTGGACCAGATGCCCGACGTGGTCCGGGCGATGCACACCGAGTCCGGGCTGCTCGCGGCGCTCGGCGCCGGGGTGACCCTGGCCGAGGCCGAGCAGCGGGTGCTTCAGTACGTGCGCGGCCACGTCCCGGAGCCCAGGAAGGCCCCGCTGTGCGGGAACACGGTCGCCACCGACCGCGCGTTCCTGGCCAGGGACCTGCCCCGCGTGGACGGGCACCTGCACTACCGGATGGTCGACGTCTCCAGCATCAAGGAGCTGGTCAGGCGCTGGTACCCGCGGGCGTACTTCGCCAGCCCCGCCAAGACGGGCGGCCACCGGGCGCTCGCTGACATCCGGGAGAGCATCGCCGAGCTGCGGTACTACCGGGAGGCGGTGTTCGTGCCGCCGCCCGGCCCGGACAGCGCGACCGCGCGCGAGATCGCCGCCCGGGTCGCTGGGAACGGACAGGGCTCCAGGGCCGACACCGCCGGCCAGGGCGCTCCGGCCGGAGCAGCGGACTCCGCCGGCTCCGCGGCGGTATCCAATCCGCCGCCCGGGGCCGGCGTCTAGCTGGCCCCTGCGGGGATCTCCAGCCGCGCTTCCCGCCCCGCATGGCGGCACATCCCGGGTGACGGCCGCTCGCGTGCCCGTGTCGCTGGCATCCCACCGCGGTCCGTGACAAGTGCGGGTGGCGGCGCCGCCCGGCGACCGCGTGAACGCATCACCGCACCGGGCGGGAGGCCCGGTTCTGCGCGGAGCCCGGGGACCTGTATGCTTCCTGGAGCCGCATCGCGGCGATGGTGGGCGTAGCTCAGCTGGCAGAGCGCCAGGTTGTGGTCCTGGATGTCGTGGGTTCAAGTCCCATCGCCCACCCCAGCAAGAAACGCAGGTCAGGCGCGGTTCTCGTCATCAGGTGCTCTCTGCGGCTCGCCGCCCGCAGCCCGGCAGGCGCGGCGATTGGCTGCATGGCCGCATGCTCATGCGCGGCTGCTTCGCCGGCGTCTGCTTTGCGTCTGACTTCGTGAGACAGGAGCGGCAAAGAATACCCAGCCACCAGACGGCGCGTCATGCCAGTCCGGAGGCTGATCACGATGCCGGATCGGAGTGTGAGCTCCGCCACCTTCAAGCCCTCATCCAAGCCCCGGCGGCGCCGTCGGAGGGGTAGGAGATCTTCGCGTCGGCGCCGGCCGGGCAGGCGGCCCTGTCACCGGATGGACTGGCTTGGGCAGTTCGAGGAGAAGCCGCCGACCTCGCTGTCCGCGTCCCAGCCGAACCTGTTGCCCGCCTGCCATTCCGGGAGAGTCATGAAGTTGCTGTGTGGCAGGGCGAAGTTCCCGTTGACGGTGTTGGATGCGGTTGAAAGGTAGTTGTAGTCGTTGCAGTTGACTGTGTTGGTTCCGCCTGATGGGGTCTTGTCAACCTCGAACAGCGGGTTGTAGCGGTCGCTCGCGCCCATCCCCTCGATGGTGTTGTGCCAGATCTGGACGTTGGACCAGTTTCCGCCGAGATCGACGACCGGCATCCCGTAGGACGGGGTCAGGAAGTACTGGCTCTCGTTCTGGAACGTGTTGTCATGCACGTACACGTCGTTGATCGCCGTGTTGCTGCCAAAGGCGTCGATGTAGAGGGCGAACGGATCGTGCCCAGCCACGGTTGAGGTGCCGGCCGTACCCGGCGGGTTGGTCCCGGTGCTCGGGTCTGACGCCGATGTTCCCGGGTCGTTGCGGACGGTGTTGTTGGAGACGAGGATATGGTCTGTCTCCCTCCCGCTCGTCTCGACGTCGAGGTTGATGCCCTGGTTGGTGTTCCAGACCGTGTTGGAGTCGATCCAGATGTAGGACCCCCCGTCGTCGTAGATGCCCGCGGCGTTCTCCTGGCTGGGCTGGCAATGGCCGCCGTTCCACTTGCCGTAGGCGGCATCGTTGTAGGTGTCGACGTTGTACACGGTGTTGCCCTTGACAAGGCCATGGTTGGCCTGTGAGGTGCCCGTCTCCCAGCCGATGGTGTCCACCCCGATGTTGTCCACGTCATGGATCACGTTGTCAGCGGCGAGGAAGTCGGTGATGTCGCCATTGATGGCCACAGTCTCGCTCTGGCCGGTGCGCGTGTTCGTCACGGTGTTGTCTTCGATGACGAGGTGCTGCAGCGCTGGTGACGTGGCGCTGCCTGCCGCGATCGTCTCGATGCCGTAGCCGTCGACGTTGCCGTTCCCGCACACCGATCTTGCGGAGAAGTTCTCGTCGGCGGTGTTGCTGATGTTCTGCACGGTGTTATCGAGGATATAGATGCCGCTGCACGCGTGGTCGCCGTGAAGGAAGCAGGCGGACTCATGCGGAACCGTGCCCTGATTGGTGTTGGTCGTGTCGCTGCGCACCTGCACGAGAATGCCGGCCGGGGTGTATGTGGTCCCGTCCGTGGTGTAGTTCTCGATGGTCAGGCCGTAGATCTCGACGCTGCGTGAGTCGACGATGCTGACGCCGCCAGCGTCCCCGGAGTACTCATTGGGGTTGATGTCCGAGGCCGCCACCTGGCCGAGCTTGAGGGTGGCGGTGTTGCCCGGCTCGGGTGCTATCTCGAGCAGCGCTGCAGAGTACTTGCTCCAGACGTGGATCGGTGAGGTGAAGGTGCCGGCCAGGCACACCACGGTGGTGGACGTGATGGAGTTCTCGTTCTTGGCGATCCAAGAGTTGATCATCGCCGATGTGCCGCCGCTGGCGGAGGCAAAGATGACGGTGCATGATGTCGGCGCGGCCGCCTGCGAGCCGGTGGGCGTTGCCGGGTTCGGGATCAGCCCATCGCCGTCGGCGGGCACCGCACCCTGGGGCTCGATCGGGAACGAGCTTGCCGTGACAAGCGGCGGAGGCTGGGTGACGGTCGCGGCGCCAGGGGCCGCGCAGGAGATGGCAAACGCTGTGAGGGACCAACTGAGCGCGGTGATCGCAGCTACCAAAACGGCCCCGGGGCGTTGTGGCCGTCGCGGCGTGCGCCGACACATTATGGGCCGGGATGATCTTTCCTGGCGGATGGCTGGCATCGGGATTCTCTCCGTCCGCGCTGGCAGACCGCATCATAGTGCGAGGGCCGCAGCGACGCCGTCAGCCCCGGGCCTGGCTGCAGATCCGATGCCGCCGCCGGGCCCGCGCTGCCGAACCCGGGCACCGATCGACCGCAGGTACGCCCCGGCCGGCCCGGCGTCGTGATCCCCACCGAGTGCGGTCGGCACCCACCGTCCCCGGCGCGGAAGAGCCAACATCGCTCGAAGGCGCGCCTGGCGGCAAGCCGGCGGTGCCCCTGCGCGACTACCGGACCTTGTCGCGGGCGGGCGGGCCGGATCCACCGGCAGGTAGGCGCCGCGATTCGGCAGGGCCGTAGACCTGAGCTATTCGGCCTCGATCAGCCACCATTCGGTGACGGAAGGTGGCGGCGGCTCCGAGCTGAGCCAAGCATGAAGCGCGCCGATCAGCGGCCCAGGGTTCTTCCTCGACCGGTGAAAAGTGCGACTGCTAGTGAACAGCAGCCCGCAAGCAGGCAGCCCACCTTGCAAGGCACGCAGCAAGATGGGGCGGAAGTCCTTCACGTTCTCGGTAACCACCCATCGCTTGCCTGCGCACGCCCAGGCGAACACCTCTTCGTCACTCTTGGAGCGCAGCTCGGGCCGGTCTGCAATGGCGATCACGTCGTGCCCGAGGTTACGCAGTTCGGCCGCCACGGCGGGTGAGAACATCTCGTCCAGTAGCAGCCGGACTGGCGGCGACTTCGTCATGCGATCAGCTGCTGCTGAATGCGCCAGGCGCGCTCGGCCTGGGCTGAGGTGGCATCAGCTTCCGCAATCTCCGCGTCGATCTCTTCCTGATAGTCGCCGTAGTAGCTGACAGCGGCGCTGATCCTGCTCGCATCGACAGCGAACACCTCAGCGGCGGCGTCGAAAGCGGCCGGGCCGCGCTCATCCACCTCCCGCAGGAACTTGATGACCTCCCAGATGTCGGGGCCGTACGCCAAGGCGGCACGCCGCCCCGTGGCTCCATCTTTGAAGATCACGCCCGGATGATCGCTCATCCGGAGTCCTTCGTCGATGAGCCGCTGCGCCAGCCCGGCGACGCTCGCCCCGGTCATCGCCTGGGCACGGTGACGCAGGCGGTCCAGGAGGTGCGCGCTGAACCGGATCGAAACAGGAACAGTCATGACTACATTGTAGCGCATGAGCTACTCTCCGATGTGGGCACGGCCATCCCGGGGGCCGGGCGGGAATCCGGTGAGCGAGGAGGGCGGCGTGGTTCCGGGCAGTGACCCGGCCCCGTTATGCTGCCTGCAGCCGGGCATGCCGAAACGGCGGGCGGCCACGGTGGGCGTAGCTCAGCTGGCAGAGCACCAGGTTGTGGTCCTGGGTGTCGTGGGTTCAAGTCCCATCGCCCACCCCATGTGAGGCTCCTGGCCCGATGACGGGCACGGCGAGCCCGCTTGCCGTCGCCCGCCCGCCGGGTACCGGCTGCCATCGCATGCCGACGGCTGGGACGCCGACGAACTCCATGACCACCACCGCTGAGCAGCCGGATCGATGCGGGCGGCGGGCCGGGCGCCGCCGGGCGGATGCCAGCCGTGGCCGCGGGCGCATCCCTCAGCCATCCCGCCGGGCGGCCCGGCCACGACCACGACCCGTTACCTGGGCCGGAGCCGGCCCGGCGACGCTGATACCGTGCCAGCGGGCGGGCCGACGCGCCCGGGTGAGGAGAACAGCGATCGCCACGTACCCTGACCAGCACGAGCCGGGCGCCCGCAGCGGGGAGCCGCCCCCGCGCGAGGCAGCCGCCCTGCTCGCGCGGTGGCGCGAGGACCTGGCCGCCTGGGCGATCCCCGAGCACATCACCGCGGCGGTCACCGACTCGCCTTGGGTGCTGCCGCGGCAGGTGTTCGCCCGCCGGGCCGACGCCTACGCGGCCCAGCCCGGCGGCCCCTCCTTCGAGCGGGCCTGGGCGGCCCTCGACCCGCCAGGAAGCGTGCTCGACGTCGGATGCGGCGCCGGCGCCGCCTGCCTGCCCCTACTCCCCCGCGCCACGTTGCTGACCGTCGTCGACGCCGACGAGCGGATGCTCGGGCTGCTCGCCGAGCGCGCGGCGGCCCGGGGCGCGAAGGCCCTGACCGTCCACGGCCGCTGGCCGCAGGTCGCCGCCGACGTGCCGCCGGCCGACGTGGTGACCTGTCACCACGTCCTGTACAACGTGGCCGAGATCGAGCCGTTCACGGCGGCGCTGACCAGCCACGCCCGGCGCCTGGTCGTGGCGGAGATCACCGCCGCCCACCCGCTCAGCTCCCTCAACCAGCTGTGGCTGCGGTTCCACGGGCTGCGCCGGCCTGAGCGGCCCACCGCCGACGACCTGCTGGCGATCCTGGCCGCGCTCGGCATCGAGGCCGGGCACGCCCGCTGGCGGCGGCCGGAGGGGCCGGACTACGCCAGCTTCGCCGAGCTGGTCGATGTGACCCGGCGGCGCCTGTGCCTGCCGCCGGGGCGGGCCGGGGAGGTCGCCGCGGCGCTGACCGACCTCGGCGTGGACCCGGCGCACCCCCGGGACCTTGGCTCGTCGGGCCGGGACGTCGTGACGATCTGGTGGAAGGGACACGCCGCGCGAGACTAGGCCAGCGACCTCCATCCGATTTTGCGCCCGCGGCGTCATGTTGTAGAGACGAATGGTCAGCTCCGACGCGAGGTGAGGCGTGGATGAGTGACTGGCCGGACGACTGGTTCCGCGACGGGCCCCGCCTCGGCGGCGGGCCGACGGGCGGCTCCGAGCCCGCGACCGCGCCGGCCAGGCCACCCGGGTCGCCGAGCGCAGGCCCTGGCGGGTCCCCCGGGGCGCGCCCGGCGTACCCGTCGCGAGCGGGCGGCTGGCCGGAGCAGCCCCCGGTGCGTACCCGGGGCTCGGCATCCCCCACTGGGCTGCCGCCCCGCCCCAGGACGCCCGCGGGCCCGGGCAGCGGGCCGTCCGGCTGGCGGCGGGCGCTGCGGCCCAAGCCGGTCCTGCTCGCCCTCGCCGTGCTGCTGTGCGCCGCGATCATCACCACGGTCGGCAGCTACTTCTACCTCGACTCCCGGTTGGTGAGGAAGGACATCCTGGTCGACTACCCCGGGCGGCCCGCCCAGGGCGCGGGGCAGAACTGGCTGATCACCGGCTCGGACAGCCGCCAGGGACTGACGAAGGCCGAGATCAGGCGGTACCATACCGGCTTCGGGATCAGTGGTCACCGCTCCGACACGATCATGCTGCTGCACCTGCCCGCCAACGGCGGCCGCCCGGTGCTCATCAGCATCCCCCGCGACTCCTATGTCCCGATCCCGGGATACGGCCGGGACAAGATCAACGCTGCGTTCGACTTCGGCGGGCCCGCGCTGCTGGCCAAGACCATCCAGGACGTGACTGGTCTGCGGATCGACCACTACATGGGGATCGGGTTCGGGGGGTTCGTGCGGGTGGTCGACGCGGTCGGCGGCGTGCGGGTCTGCCTCAAGGCCCCGCTGGTCGACCCGGCCTCCAGCCTGCATTTGCGCAAGGGCTGCCATGTGCTGACCGGCGGGGAGGCGCTCGGCTTCGTCCGCACCCGCCATGCCTTCGCCACCCAGGACCTGCAGCGGATCCAGAACCAGCGGATCTTCCTGCGCGCGCTGCTCCGCAAGATGACCAGCGCCGGGGTGATCCTCGACCCGTTCAAGGCGTTCCCCGCCGCATCGGGGGTCGTCGGCTCGCTCACCGTCGACCAGGGCACCAGCCTGTACGACCTGATCCGGGTCGCGTTCGCGCTGCGGAACCCGATCACCACCACCGTGCCGATCGCCGACGCGAACTACCTGACCCCGAACGCCGGCGACGCCGTGCTGTGGAACCGCCAGCAGGCGCTCCTTCTCTTCCGTGACCTGCGCACCGACGCGCCGATCCCGAAGAGCCTGATCACCGGCTCCACTTTGGCGGGGTAGCGGGCCGGGGCACGCGCGGCGCGGCGCGGCGCCGTACGGCACGGCACAGCGCGGCACGGCACGGCACGGTGCGGCACGACGCGGCACGGCACGGCGAGGGCCGCGCGGACTCAGGCTGGTTGCGGCCCGCGTTCAGCGGGCACTCAGCCGGAGGGCGGACAATGGGCAGATGAGCACTGCGGCGGGTGTGCGCCAGCAGCCGTCCGCCAGGCTGCTGGTGGTCGAGGACGAGCCGAACATCCTCGAGCTGCTCTCGGCGAGCCTGCGCTTCGCCGGCTTCGACGTGGTGACCGCCGCCGATGGTGGCGACGCCGTGCAGGCCGCGCAGCGGCACCGGCCCGACCTGATCGTCCTCGACGTGATGCTGCCCGACATGGACGGCTTCGAGGTGCTGCGCCGGTTGCGCAGCGGCGGCGCCCGCACCCCGGTGCTGTTCCTGACCGCGCGCGACTCCACCGAGGACAAGGTCCGCGGGCTGACCCTCGGCGGCGACGACTACGTGACCAAGCCGTTCAGCCTTGAGGAGGTCATCGCGCGCATCCAGGCGGTGCTGCGGCGCACCAAGGGCGGCCCGGCCGAGCCGCCTCCCCGGCTGGTCTTCGCCGACCTGGAGCTCGACGAGGACAGCCACGAGGTGTGGCGGGGCGGGAAGCCGGTCCAGCTGTCCCCCACTGAGTTCAAGCTGCTCCGCTACTTCATGCGAAATGCGGGCCGGGTGCTGTCCAAGATGCAGATCCTCGACCACGTCTGGGACTACGACTTCCGGGGCGACACCGGGATCGTCGAGTCCTACGTCTCGGTGCTGCGCCGCAAGATCGACGCGACCGAACCGCATCTGCTGCACACGCTGCGCGGCGTCGGCTACGTGATGCGGCTGCCATCGTCCTAGTGCCTCGCATGACCCGCCCGGCAGCACTCGCGAGCATCTGGCAGTCCATCCGGCGGCTTCCGGGCCGGACGCCGCTGCGGGTCAAGCTCATCACCGCGGTCCTCGCCCTGGTCGGCGTCGCGATCGCGCTGATCGGAGCCGCCGGGGTGCTCGTGTTCCGCGACTACCTGTTCGCCCGGGCCGACCAGCAGGTGCGGCACCAGTACCGGATCGCGGCGCTGGCCGTGCAGGGCGGGCAGCCGGGTGTCCACCTGTACCCGGGCGACCTGCTGCTCGGCGGGTCATTCATCACCGCCTGGAGGTTCCAGGGGCAGCAGCTGAACCCGCAGATCTTCCCGAACCCGAGCGCGCCGCAGCCGCCGCTGCCCGCCGTGCCGGTCAGCCTCGCCTGGGTGAACGCCCACAAGCAGCAGCTGCTCACGGTCGGCGGGCTGAACAACGCCGACCGGTGGCGGGTGATGGTCTCCCCCGCCCAGTACGTTGGTCCGACCGGCGCGACCCTGACCGGCACGCTCATCGTCGGCGTGGACCTCGGCGACATCAACGGCTCGATCGCCCGGCTCACCACGATCGAGCTGATCGTCGGCGCGCTGGTGCTGGTCAGCCTCGCCGCGATCGGGATCGCCGTCGTCCGGACCAGCCTGCGGCCGCTGTCGGCGATCGAGCAGACCGCGCAGGCGATCGCGGCCGGCGACCTCGGCCGCCGGGTGCCGGAGCGGGACCCGCGCACCGAGGTCGGCAGCCTGGGCCGGTCCCTGAACACGATGCTGGCCAGGATCGAGGCCGCGTTCCGGGCCCAGGCCGAGTCGGAGGAGGCGGCCCGCCGGTCCGAGGAGGCGGCCAAGCGGTCCGCGCTCGCCGCGAGCCGGTCGGAGGAGCGGATGCGGCGCTTCGTCGCCGACGCCAGCCACGAGCTGCGGACACCGCTCACCACGATCCGCGGCTTCGCGGAGTACTACCGGCAGCGGGGCGGCGACGGACGGCTGGACCGGGACGAGCTCGGGCGCATGATCACCCGGATCGAGCAGGAGGCCACCCGGATGGGCCTGCTCGTCGACGACATGCTGCTGCTGGCCCGGCTCGACCAGCAGCGGCCGATGGAGTTCCGCACGGTCGACCTGCTCGCGATCGCTGCCGACGCGCTGCACGACGCCCGGGTGATCGCCCCGTCCAGGACGATCACGCTGACCGTGGGGACGCCGCAGGCGGCGCTGGTGACCGGGGACGAGGCGAGCCTGCGGCAGGTGGCGGGAAACCTGATGAGCAACGCGCTCACCCACACCCCCGACGGCACCCCGATCGAGATCACGATCAGGTCGGGCACCCTGGACGGCGAGGACGGCGCGGCGACGCCCGCCATGATCATGGAGGTCAGGGACTCCGGCCCGGGCCTGACCAGCGCGCAGAAGGAGCACGTGTTCGAGCGCTTCTACCGGACGGACCGGGCCAGGAGCCGCGCCGCCGGCGGCACCGGGCTGGGGCTGGCGATCGTCGCCGCGCTGGTCAGCGCTCACCACGGCCGGGTGTGGGTGGAGTCCGAGCCGGGGAAGGGCGCGACGTTCGGTTTCGCGATCCCGCTCGCCCCCGAGGCCCGGCACCAGGCGGCCGACAGCGGCTAGCCGCGGATGCCAGGATCGGCCGGCGGCCGGCAGCCTCCGCGGGCGGCCTCTCAGGCGGCTGGCCTCTCCGGCGGCTGGCCTCTCAGGCGGCCAGCGCGGCCCGGGCGGCGGCGACCACCGCCTCCCGGTAGGAGGCGCCGAATAGGCACGCATGCACGAGCAGCGGATGCAGCTGGTGCAGCGGCACCCGGGCCCGCCAGCCGTCGGCCAGCGGCGCGGCCTCCTGGTAGGCGCCGAGGATCCGGTCGAGGAACGGCGCCCCGAACAGCCGCAGCATCGCCAGGTCGGTCTCCC
>JAJPIV010000036.1 GCA_021324595.1 Actinomycetota bacterium
CCGTGCCGCGGAACAGGTCGGTGGAGGAGATCGCGGTGATCCGCATGACTCATGGTGCCACGGTGCCGCCGCGGCGGCCACGGCGCGCGCCTCCCGGTCAGGCCGGCCGGACCGGGAAGCGGTACCGGAGCCGGAACGCCCCGGCCGGGACGAGCACCTGCCCCACCTCGACCGCGCGCCCGGCCGCGCGGTGCTCCCGCTCCACGACCAGGAGCACGGCGCCTGCCGCGATCCCCAGGGCGGCCGCCTCGTCGGGCGCGGCCGCCCGGGTGCCGACCTCCTCGGTCACCTCGTCCACGACGATCCCGACCGAGGCCATCCGCTCGATGACCCCCCGCCCGGCGAGCGGCCCCTCCTCGGGGAGCTCCACCGGGGTCCTTGCGGTCAGCGCCGCGGGCTCGTAGCTGACCGCCAGCTGGACCGGCCGCCCGTCCGCGCTCATCAGGTACCTGGTCACCGTGGCGGCCGACCCGGCGGCCACGCCCAGCCGGGCCGCCACCCAGGGCGGCGCGGGCGCCCGGCTGGTCTGGTGCTCCCGCGCCAGCCGCCGTGCCCGGCCGCCGCGGTCACCGCCCGCGCCGCCGGGCACGCCGAACGGTGAGCCGGGGGAGCGCGGCCGGTCGCGCTCGAGCACGTCCGGCGCGGGCTCCCGGCGGACATAGCAGCCCGAGCCCGGCCTCGCCACGATCAGCCCCTCGGCGAGCAGCACCCGCAGCGCGTGCTTGGCCGCGGTCTCCCCGACCCCGTAGCTGGCGATGATCGCGTTGCGCGACGGGACCCGCGCCCCGGGCTCCAGCGCGCCCGAGCGGATACGCGAGCGCAGGTCCTCCAGGACGCGCAGGTAGGCCGGCCCTGTGGCGGCGCCCATCGTCGCGGCTCCCTGTGGTGACTGTCCCCCGGCGGCTCCGCCGCCGGGCCCGCCGCCATTGTCGCCGGCCCGCCGCCGCGCCGCGCCCCGGCCGCGGATTTGCGCCGGGCCGTCCCGGCGCCGTCAGCCGCCCCCCTCGATCAGCAGGTGGTAGCCGTTGGGCGTGCGCGCGTGCATCACCCGGTACTGCCAGTCCCGGCTCGGGGTCATCAGCTCCTCTTCGTAGGGCACGCCAGCGTTGTCGAACACCTTCTTCGCCTCGTCCAGGTCGTCCACGCCGAGCTGCCAGGTCAGCACCTGGTCGGGCCCGGCCGCGGAGAAGCCCGGGCGCCACTCGATGCCGAACTCGATCGGCCCGTGGCCGAGCGCGAGGAAGTTCGGATACTCCGGGCCCTCGTAGGTGACCCGGAACCCGAGCCGGAGGTAGAAATCCCGTTCCGCCTCCAGGTCGGAGACGAATAGAATCGGGATGATCCTCCTAAACAACACTGCCATAGCGCGACATAGTAGCGAGGCTCGGGCGAGGTGGCACGGCCCGGCGCGGGTGTCGGGCCGCGGGCGGGCGCGCGGCGCGGGTCAGAGCTTGCGCGCCAGCGTCAGGCCGTCGCCGACCGGCAGCAGCACCAGCTCCACGCGCTCGTCGCCGCGGGCGTGCTCGTTGAACCGGCGGATGCCCCGCACGTCCTCGCCCTGCTCGCGGTCGTCCACCACCTTGCCATGGGCCAGCGTGTTGTCGGCCAGGATCACGCCGCCCGGCCTGATCATCGGCACGATCAGGTCCCAGTACCGCACGTAGCCCGCCTTGTCGGCGTCGATGAACGCCAGGTCGAACGTGGTGCCGGCGGGCAGCGCGGCCAGGGTCTGCGCCCCCGGGCCGAGCCGCAGGTCGATCCGGCCGGCCAGGCCCGCGCGCTGCCAGTACTCGCGCGCCAGGGACGTCCACTCGGCGTTCACGTCGCAGCACAGCAGCCGGCCGCCGCCGGCCAGGCCCCGGGCGATGCAGATGGCCGAGTACCCGGTGAACGTGCCGACCTCGACCGCGCTGCGCGCGCCGATGAGCCTGGCCAGCAGGGTCATGAAGGTGCCCTGCTCGGGCCCGATCTGCATGCCGGCCAGGTCCTCGCCGTAGCGCCTGGCCGTCTCGGCGGCCAGGTCGCGCAGGACCTCGTCGGGCTGGGTGCTGTGCGCCACCACGTAGTCGTGCAGCGCCGGGCTGAGCTGCTCGCTCCTGCGGGTCACCGCACCGAGCCTAGCCCCGTTCCGGGCAGCGGGCGAGCCGGTCTAGGCTTCGACACATGGCCGCCGGTCCGCGCGCACTGCTGAGCTTCATCCCGAGCCCGCCGATCAACGGGTTCCACGTGGGGCCGCTGTTCTTCCACTTCTACGGCCTGATGTACGTGGTCGGTATCACGCTCGCGATCTACATCACCCGCCGCCGGGTGCGCGGCTACGGCGGCGACCCGGCGGTCGTCACCGACGTCGCGATCTGGGCCGTGCCGGCCGGCATCATCGGCGGCCGGATCTACTTCGACGTCACCACGCCCGCCCAGATGCCGCACGTGTGGTACGGCCCGTTCGCGGTCTGGACGGGCGGGCTCGGCATCTGGGGCGGCGTCGCCGCGGGAGCCCTCGCGGGGATCTGGCGGCTGCGGCGCCGGGGCATCCCCGCGTCGCCGTTCGCCGACGCGGTCGCGCCCGCGCTGCTGGTCGCCCAGGCCGTCGGGCGGATCGGGAACTACTTCAACAAGGAGCTGTTCGGCGGGCCGACCACGCTGCCGTGGGGCCTGGAGATCCCGCCCCAGTACCGGCCGCCCGGTTACCAGGCCTACGCCACGTTCCACCCGACGTTCCTGTACGAGCTGATCTGGGACCTGGCGCTCGCGGCGGTGCTGGTCTGGGTCGGCCACCACACCCGGGTGCGCGCCCCCGGCCTGTTCGCCCTGTACGTGACCGGCTACTCGGCGTTCCGCATCTTCGAGGAGTCGCTGCGGATCGACTACTCGCAGTACTTCCTCGGCCTGCGCCTCAACATGTTCGTCGCCTCGGCGCTGACCCTGGCCGGGCTGGCGTGGTTCGTCCTCACCCAGCGCCGCCGGCCGGCGCCGGCCGCGGCGGCGCCCGGCGGGCCCGGCGCCGGGGAGCAGGCCCAGGCCCGGGGCTCCGGCGAGGGCCGCGACTTCGCGGATGCGCCGGGCGGCACCCCGGCCGACGGCGCCGGGCCGTGAGCGGGGCGCCCGCCCGCGCGGCCGGGCCGGCCGGCCGCCGCCGAGGGAGCGTGCGGCCGGGTGCGGCCTGAGGTCGCCCGGCGGTGGATCGGCCGCTGGGACGCCCAGCAGCAGGCGCACCTGCCCGACCGGGAGGAGCGGTTCACCGCGCTGATCGACGCGGTGGAGGAGTGCGCGGGGCGGCCCGACCCGCTGATCATCGACCTGGGCTGCGGGCCCGGGTCGCTCGCGGTCCGGCTGCTGGGCCGGGTTCCCGGCGCCACCGTCGTCGCGATCGACCGGGACCCGGTCCTGCTCGAGCTCGGCCGCGCCGCCTGGGCCGGCCGGATGGGCGGCGGCACCGCCGCCGGCCTGCGCTTCGCCGACCTGGACCTTGAGGTTCCCGGCTGGTCGGCGGCGCTCGGGCTGGGCCGCCCGGCGGACGCGGCGGTGAGCACCACGGCGCTGCACTGGCTGGCCCCCGGCGCCCTCGGGCCGCTGTACGCCGAGGTGGCAGGCCTGCTGCGGCCCGGGGGGCTGCTGCTCAACGGCGACCACCTAGCCGAGGACCAGGCCGCCGCGCCGGTCCTGGCCAGGCTCGGATGGGCGCTGATCGAGCGGGAGGAGCGCCGCCGTGCCCCCGGCGGCCGGGGCGAGACCTGGGACGGCTGGTGGGCGGCTGTCACGGCCGAGCCGGACCTGGCGGGACCGGTCGCCGAGCGGGCGCGGCGGGCGCCGCCCGCCGCGCACCACGGCTCGCCGTCCGGGCTGCTGGCCACGCACGTGAACGCCCTGCGCGCCGCCGGGTTCGGCGAGGTCGGCACGCTGTGGCAGCGCGGTGCCAGCCGGCTGCTGTGCGCCGTCCGCTGATGGCCGGCCGGCCTGGCCGCCCTCGCCCGGGCGCGAGGTGGCGCGCCGGGCCGGACGCGGAGATCCTCCGGCTGGCGGTCCCGGCGTTCGGCGCCCTGGTGGCCGAGCCGTTGTTCCTGCTCGCCGACTCGGCCATCGTGGGCCGGCTCGGCACCGTCCCGCTGGCCAGCCTGTCGGTCGCTGCGCAGGCGCTGTCCGCCCTGGTCAGCCTGTCGGTCTTCCTGGCCTACGGGACGACGGCGGCGGTGGCCAGGCGGCTGGGCTCGGGGGACCGGCGGGCGGCCATCCGGCACGGCGTCGAGGGCCTGTGGCTGGCCGGCGGCATCGGCATCGCGGTGACCGCGGCCGGCGTCCCGCTTGCGCCCGCCATCGCCGGCGCGTTCGGCGGCTCGCCCGCCGTGACCGCAGGCGCGGTCACCTACCTGCGGATCAGCCTGCTCGGCGCGCCCGCGATGCTGGCCGTGCTGGCCGGGACCGGGGTCCTGCGCGGGCTCCAGGACACCAGGACGCCGCTGGCCGTCTCGGTCGCCGGCAACATGGTCAACGTCGCCCTCAACGCAGCCTTCGTGCTCGTGCTGCGCTGGGGCATCGCCGGCTCGGCGTGGGGCACCGTGATCGCCCAGAACGCGGCGGCGGCGGCGTACCTGGCGATCGTCGCGGCGGGCGCCCGCGCGGCGCGCGTCGGGCTCCGGCCGGGCATGGCCGGCCTGAAGGCGGCCGCCCGGGCCGGCGCGGCGCTGCTGATCCGGACGCTGGCCCTGCAGCTGGTGCTGGTCGCCGCCACGGCGGCCGCCGCCCGTGAGGGCGACGCGGCGGTCGCCGCGCACCAGCTGGCCTTCCGGCTCTGGTCCCTGATGGCCTTCGCGCTCGATGCGATCGCGATCGCCGGGCAGGCGATCACGGGCCGGTGCCTGGGCGCCGGGGACGCCGCGGGCGCCCGGGCGGCGACGTCCCGGATGATCCGCTGGGGCGCCGGCAGCGGCGCCGTCCTCGGCCTGCTGGTCCTCGCGCTGCGCCCGCTGCTGCCCGGCGCCTTCGCCGCCTCGCCGCCGGTCGGCCGGCTGCTGCTGGCCGCGCTGCTGGTGGTCGCGGCCCAGCAGCCGGTGGCGGGCGTGGTGTTCGTGCTGGACGGGGTGCTGATCGGCGCGGGCGACCAGGGCTACCTGGCGGCGGCCGGCGTCGCCGCCGCCGCGGTGTTCGCCGTGGCCTGCGCGGCCGCCGTGGCCAGCGGCGCCGGCCTGCTCGGGCTGTGGGCGGCGATCTCCGCCTGGCTGGCCGCCCGCCTCGTCACCCTCGCGCTACGCGCCCGCGGCTCCCGCTGGCTGGTGACCGGCGCGGTCCGGGCCTGACCCCCGGGCGCTCCGGGGCCGCCCGGCGAGCGCCCGCGCCGGGCCGACCGCCTCCCGGGCCGGGCCGGCCGCCCTGGCGCGCCACCATCGCTGGCCGGGCTCCGGGAGCAGGTGAACCGGGTCGTAGTACTCGTACTCGCGGGACAGGGCCAGCGGGTCGCCGGCCTCCACGGCGGTGCGGTAGTTCTTCGTCCAGTACGAGATGCCGCGCTCGGTGTCGTACCTGGCCACCTGGTGCACCCAGCGCTTGCCGACGTAGGGCACGTCGCAGACCACCCGCGGCGTGGCGAAGCCCGGCAGGTACCCCATGATCTGCTGCTGGAGCCGCTGCGCCTCGGCGAGGCTGAGCCGCCAGTGCTCGGCCCCGGGGATCATGTCGCACATGTAGAAGTAGTACGGCATGATCTTGGCCTCGTCCAGGAGCGCGAAGCACAGGTCGAGCAGCGCGTCCGCGGTCGCGTTCACCCCGCGCAGCAGCACGCCCTGGTTGCGCACGTCCCGGATGCCGGTCTCCAGCATCGCCCTGGCCGCCCTGGCCACCAGCGGCGTCACCGACTGCGCGGCGTTCACGTGCGTGTGGATCGCGATCGAGACGCCGCGCCGGCGCGCGGTGGCGGCGAGTCGCTCCATCCCCGCCCGCACCTCGCCGGTGAGCCAGTACTGCGGCAGCCCCATGAGCGCCTTGCTGGCCAGCCGGATGTCGCGGACCGAGTCGATCGCCATCAGCTCGCCGACGAACGCCTCCAGCCTGGGCCACGGCAGGTTGGCGACGTCGCCGCCGGAGACCACCACGTCCCGCACGCCGGGGTTGGCCCGCAGGTACCGCAGCATCGCCGCGAGCCGGTCATCCCTGGGCATCCCGAACTTGTGCTTGGCGACCACCGGGGTCGGATTGCCGACGAGGTCCATCCGGGTGCAGTGGCCGCAGTACTGCGGGCAGGTCGGCAGCACCTCGGCGAGCACCTTCGTCGGGTACCGGTGGGTGAGGCCCTCGGTCACCCACATCTCGGCCTCGTGCAGCGAGTCACGTGAGGCCATCGGGTGCGACGGCCAGTCGGCCCGCCGGTCGCTGAAGACCGGGAGCATGTACCGGCGCACGGGGTCGGCGAACAGGGCCTCGGCGAATCCGGGCTGGCCGGGGGCCAGCGCCGGCACCATCGTGTTCACCATCTGCGGCGGGACCAGCATCGACATGGTGGCGCGCTCGGCCTGGTCGCGCGCGAGGTCGGCGTAGAACGACTCCGGGACGCGCGGGCCGAGCACGTCCCGCAGCTGGCGGACGTTCTTGACGCAGTGGGCGCGCTGCCATTGCGCCGACTCCCACTCGGCCTCGGTCACGGCCGCCCAGCCGGGCAGCCTGCGCCAGTCGGGCTCGGCGAGCTCGGCGCGCCGGTATGCGTAGGGCTGGTCGATCACCGCTTCCCCCACCTCCCCGCCCCGGCCGGCCCCGCCCGCGCTCGCAAGCGCCGGACGATGGCCTCCAACAGTGGCCTGTGACGGAAGAAGATCCTGTCTGTATAGTTCGAGACGAAAAAATCTTCTGAATCGCGAGCAAAGCCTAACGCGGCGAGCAGGATTGCACCATGCCCGGCCGCCGCAGGGCCGGGGAGGGGGAGGTCCAGGTGAGCGGATCGGCGCGCCGCCCTGGTTCGCCGCTCGGGCTGCACCGCGTGCTCGAGCCCGCCGGCGTGCTGCCGCAGGCGGCGCGCCGGCTCGACCCCGACCCGGCGATCTGGCCCGACGAGGTGCTGGTCGCCGTCGACCGGCTGAACCTGGACGCCGCGTCCTACCGCCAGCTCCGCGAGGCTCACGGCGGCGACCCGGAGGCGATGCGCGCGGCGGTGCTGGCGATCGTGGCCGAGCGCGGCAAGATGCAGAACCCGGTCACCGGCTCGGGCGGCATGCTGACCGGCGTGGTCCGCGAGGTGGGCCCGCGGTCACCGCTGGGCCTGCGGCCGGGCGACCGGATCGCCACCCTGGTCTCGCTCAGCCTCACCCCGCTGGCGCTTGCCGGCGGGCTGGAGGACTGGGACGGCCGGTCCGAGCAGGTGCCGTGCGCGGGCCATGCGATCCTGTTCGGCAGGTCGATCGCCGCCGCGCTCCCCGGTGACCTGCCCGCGCCGCTGGCACTGGCCGTCCTGGACGTGTGCGGCGCCCCCGCGCTGACCCGCCGCGTGGTGTCCGCGCGGCGGGAGGCCCCGGGGGGGGCCGGGAGCTCGGGCCGCCCGGTCGTCGCGGTCCTGGGGGCGGCCGGCAAGAGCGGCGCCCTGTCGGCCGCCGCCGCCCGGCGGGCCGGGGCCGGGCTGGTGATCGGCGTGGTCCCGGACGAGCGGGAGGCGGCGCTGCTCGCCGCGGCCGGGCCGGGGGCCGGGCTCGCCGACGAGGTCGTGATCGCCGACGCGACCGACCCGGTCGGCCTCGCCGAGGCGGTGCGGCGGGCCGGCGGCCCGGCCGACGTCACCGTCGTCTGCGTCGACGTGCCCGGCTGCGAGGGGGGCGCGATCCTGTCCACCGCGCAGGGCGGGACGGTGATCTTCTTCTCGATGGCGACGTCCTTCACCGCGGCCGCGCTCGGCGCGGAGGGCCTGGCCGCGGACGTGACCATGCTGGTGGGCAACGGCTACGTGCCCGGCCACGCCCGGTTCGCGCTCGACCTGGTCAGGGCCGAGCCGGCGGCCCGGGCCATCTTCGACGCGAGGACCTCAGGGAGTGACGATGAGCAAGCCCGCTGATCACGCCCCGGCGGGTCCGCGGCAGGCCGGCCCGGCCGTGCCGCCCCGCCTCGGGCTCGACCCTGCGCTGGTCGGCGAGGCCCGGCAGCTGGCGGCGCAGGCGGGGCAGCCGATCGTGGACATGGCCAGGGCCCACACCACCGTGTCGGTGGAGCGCGCCGTGCTCCGGCTGGCCGGCCTGTCCGGCGCCGACGCCGACGGCATGCCGCTGGCCAACCGCCTCGTCGACGCCGTCCGGGAGCAGGTCGGCCTGGAGCGCGGCGTCGCGCTGCCCGCCTGGGACGCCCTGCTCCGCGGGGGCTATCCGGACCTGGCCGCGCTCGCCCTCGACGCGGCGGCCGGGAAGGCCACGTTCCGGGTCCCGGCCGGCGATGCGGCACGGGCCGCCCGGGACGCCGCCCGGCGGGCGCTCGCCGGCGGGTTCGCCAGGATCGACGCGAACCGGGCCGCCCGCGAGGCCATGATCGCGCAGACCTCCGATCCGCCCAAGCCGTGGATCTACCTCATCGTCGCCACCGGTGACATCCGCGAGGACATCCCCCAGGCCCAGGCCGCGGCCAGGGAGGGCGCCGACGTCATCGCGGTGATCAGGTCCACCGGCCAGTCCCTGCTCGACTACGTGCCCGAGGGGGCGACGCGGGAGGGGTACGCGGGCACCTACGCCACCCAGGAGAACTTCCGGCTGATGCGCGCCGCCCTCGACGAGGTCTCCCGCGAGCTCGGCAGGTACGTGCGGCTGACCAACTACGCCTCCGGCCTGTGCATGCCGGAGATCGCCGCGCTCGCCGCCCTCGAGCGGCTGGACATGATGCTGAACGACTCGATGTACGGCATCATTTTCCGCGACATCAACCCCCGGCGCACGCTCATCGACCAGCGCTTCTCCCGGCAGGTCCACGCCCGCGCCGGGATCATCATCAACACCGGCGAGGACAACTACCTCACCACGGCCGACGCCGTGGACGGCGCGCACACGGTGATCGTCAGCCAGCTGCTCAACGAGTTCTTCGGCCGGGAGGCCGGGCTGGCCGACGCGCAGCTGGGGCTGGGCCACGCCTTCGAGATCAACCCGGAGCTTCCCGACTCGTTCCTGCTCGAGCTCGCGCACGCCCTGCTGGTCCGGGAGCTGTTCCCCGGCGCGCCGCTGAAGTACATGCCGCCGACCAAGCACATGACCGGGAACATCTTCGCCGGCTACCTGCTGGACGCGTTCTTCAACCTCGCCGCGGTGCTGACCGGGCAGGAGATCCTGCTGGTCGGCATGATGACCGAGGGCATCCACACGCCGTTCCTGTCCGACCGGGACCTGGCCCTGGAGAACGTCCGCTACGTGCGCAACGCAGCGGGCGGCCTGGCGGGCAGCCTGCGGCCGGAGCCGGGCGGCCTGATCGACCGGCGCGCCAGGCAGGTGCTCGACGAGGCGATCCGGCTGCTGCGCACGATCCGCGACCAGGGGCTGCTCAGCGCGATCGCCGAGGGTACCTTCGGCATCACCCGGCGCCCGCCCGACGGCGGGCGCGGGCTCGACGGAGTGATCGCCAAGGCCGACGGCTATTTCAACCCTGCCAGCGAGATCCTCGACGGCAGCACGATCCAGGAGGGCGCGGCGCGGTGAGCGGCCAGATCATCAGGCCCTACGGGGACACGACTGGTGACGGGCGGGTGCAGCTCTCGTTCACCCTCCCGGTGCCGTCCGGCACGGCCCGGCAGCGCGCGCTGGCGGAGGGCGCGGCCCTGCAGCTGGCCGGGAAGATGGGCCTGGACCCCGCGATGGTCGTGCACGCCAAGGCGATCGGCCCGGACTTCACGTTCTTCATCGTCTACGGCCGGGTCGCGCACCTGGTGGACCTGTCGGCGGTCATGGTCGCCGGGCGCGAGTTCGAGCTGCTCGCCCCCGCGGAGGTGAACCTGCGGATCCGGGCGGCGCTCGGCCGCAGGCTGGTCGTGATCGGGGCGACGGTCGGGACCGACGCCCACACGGTGGGGATCGACGCGATCCTCAACGTCAAGGGGCACGCGGGCGAGAAGGGCCTGGAGTACTACCGGGAGATCAAGGTGATCAACCTCGGCTCGCAGGTGGACGTCGCCGACCTGGCGGCCAGGGCGGCGGCGGAGCGGGCCGACGCGGTCCTGGTCAGCCAGGTCGTCACCCAGCGGGACGCGCACCTGCACAACACGCGCGCCCTGGTGGCCGCCTTCGGCCCGCCCGGGCCCGGCCGGCCGCTGCTGGTGGTGGGCGGCCCCAGGTTCGACCCGGCGATGGCCGCCGGCCTCGGCGTGGACAAGATCTTCGGAAAGGGCACGACGCCGCGCGAGGTCGCCAGCTACCTGGTGCACGCGCTGTGCCCGCCCGGCGGGGGGACGGCCGGCGCCCGGGCCGGGACCGGAGCCCGGGCGTGACCGGGCACGCCCCCGGGGGCGGCGGGCTGGTCGGGCTCACGGTCACGCACCGGCGCTACGTGCCCCACGGCCACGCCCACTACGGCGGCGGGCTGGTGGACGGCGCGTACGTGCTGGGCCTGTTCGGGGACGTGGCCACCGAGGCGTCGATCCGCGCCGACGGCGACGAGGGCCTGCTCGCCGCGTACTCCGACGTCCAGTTCCGCGCGCCGGTGCGGGCCGGGGACGTGATCGAGGTCTCGGCGACGATCACCCGCGCCGGCAGGCGCAGCCGTGACCTGGCCTTCACCGCCCGGGTGCTGTGCCGGGCCGACCCGGAGCGCGGGCCGTCGGCCGCGCGCGCGCTCCCCGAGCCGGTGGTCGCGGTGACGGCGGCAGGGACCGTGGTCGTACCGCCGCGCTGACCGGCCGGGGGCCGGGCGGGACGGCGCGCCGGCCGGGGGCCGGGCGGGACCGCGGGCGTCAGTGATGTTTCGTCATCATAATCTCACTGACAGTATCATTGCTGGGATGGGGCCGATGCTTTGCCCGGTGCTCGTCGGACGCGGCGCCGAGACCCGCGCGCTCACCACGGCCCTGGACCGGGCGCGGGAGCGCGATGGCGGCATGCTGTTCGTCGTCGGTGACGCGGGCGTCGGGAAGTCACGGCTGGTCAGGGAGGCAGCCGCGACCGCCGCGGCGCGCGGCTGCGCGGTCCTGTCCGGCCGGGCCGCGGACTCGGCCGTCCCGGTGCCGTTCCGCCCGGTCACCGAGGCGCTGATGCGCGCCGCGCGGGCCGGCCTGGCCCCCGGGGCGCCCGACATGGCCGACTACCGGCCGGTGCTGGGCGCGCTGGTCCCCGAGTGGCGCAGGCCCGGTGACGCGGACGCGGACATCTCCGCGATCGTCATCGGGGAGGCGCTGCTGCGGCTGCTCACCGTCCCCGGGCCGCCCGGGGCGCTGCTCGTCCTCGAGGACCTGCACTGGGCCGATCCTGAGACGCTCGCGATCGTGGACTACCTGGCTGACAACCTGGCCGGCACCCCGGTGCTGTGCGTCGCCACGCTGCGTGACAGCGAGCCGTCCCCGGGCCTGGACATGCTCAGGTCGGTCACCGCCCGGCGGGCGGCCACCGTGGTGGAGGTGCCCCGGCTCACCAGGGCGTCGGTGAACCAGATGGCCGCCGCCTGCCTGGGAGTCGATGAGGTGCCGCCGGAGGTCGCGGCGCTGCTGGCGCACAGCGACGGGCTGCCGTTCGCCGTCGAGGAGATCCTCGCCGCGGCGGCCTCATCGGGGCAGCTCTTCCGCACGCCGCAGGGCTGGCGGGTCGAGGAGCGGATGCCGCCCAGGGTTCCCGCCTCGATCGCCAGCTCGGTCCGCAACCGGCTGGCCGCGCTTGATCCGATCGCCGCTGGGGTCATCGAGTCCGCCGCCGTGATCGGCAGGCAGTTCGACTGGGCGCTGCTGCCCCGGATGGCGGAAGTCTCCGAGCACGAGGCGATGGACGCCCTGCGGCAGGCACGCGAGCTGCAGCTCATCGAGCCGGTGGACGCGAGGGGAGGAGTGGCCGCCGAGCCGGGCTCGGGCACCACCTTCCGCTTCCGGCACAGCCTGACCAGGGACGCGATCCTGTCCGACCTGCTGCCTCCTCACCTGGCGCGCCGGTCGGCGGCCGCGGCCGCCGCGGTGGAGGACGCCCATCCCGGGCTGCCCGGCGCCTGGTGCGAGCTCGCCGCCGAGCTCCACGAGCGGGCCGGGCAGGCCGGCCGGGCCGCCGCGCTCCGCCTCGAGGCCGGCCGCCGCGCCCTGCGCCAGGGCGCGCTGGGCACGGCCGCGGCGGCGCTTGGCGACGCGGCGGAGCTGCTCGCCAGGGCGTCCCCGGCCGAGTCGGCGCTCGCGGCCGAGGTCGATGAGGCCCTGGTCACCACCTACTCGCTGGCCGGTGACTACACCCGGCTGGCACCGGTCGCCGACCGGCTGATCGCCCGCCTGCGCCGGGCCGGCGCCGACCCGGCGCGGCAGGCGCTGATCCGGATTCAGGCAGCGCGCACCAGGGCGGAGGACGACCCGATCGCCGCCGGCGCGCACCTGTCCGCCGCCCGGCTGATCGCGGACCAGCTTGCCGACCCGGCGCTGGGCAGCAGGATCGACGTGGTGGCGGCTCGCTGCGCGCTGGCGATCGGGGACGTGGACTGGGCCGAGGAGCTCGCGCGCAAGTCCCTGGCCGCCGCCGAGGCGGCGGGTGCCGGGCAGGGGGCGGGGCGGCACGGCTGGGCGGACGACGTCGCGTTCGAGGCGCTCGAGGTGATCGGCCGCCGGGACCGGCTGCGCGACACCCGCGCCGCCCGGGCCGTCCTCGAGCGGGCGTTGGCCATCGCGACCGGGCCTGACTTCGCGATCAGGCGGCTCGGCGTGCTCCGCGAGCTCGGGACGATCGAGATGCTCGGCGAGGGCCGCGGCGGCCGCCTGGAGGAGGCGCGGAGCCTTGCCATCCGGGCGGGCGCCCGGTCCACGGCGGTCCTCATCGACCTGCGGCTAGCCCGGCTGCTCGCGCTGGGCACCGACCTGGCCCGGGCGCTGGACGCCGCGGCGCGGTCCCGGGACGAGGCGAGCGCGCTCGCGATGGCGCGCAGCGAGGCGATGGCCGAGTCCGCCCGCGCGCTCATCCTCGGCATCCTGGGCGAGGGGGAGCAGGCCGACCAGGCCGCGTCCCGTGCCGAGCTGCTGGCCCCGGGCGACCCGCTGATCCTCACCCTCACCACGGGGGACGCGCAGGTGACCCGGTCGCTCGTCGAGGACGAGCTGGCCCGGGCGGCCGGGCAGGCACGCGCCGCGGTGCGCCACGCCCGCAAGGACCAGCTCACCGCAGAGCTCCTGACCTGGGGATACTGGCCGCTGCTCACGGCCGCTTCCGGCCAGGACGCGCGCCAGGCGATCGCCGAGGCGCGGGCCGCCGGAGCCGAGGTCGCCCGGCTCAACCGCGGCTTCCTCGGCTATGCCCGCGCGGTGGCGGAGGGCCGGGACGGCCACCGCGCCCGCGCGGCGGCGCTGGCCGCGGACGCCGACCGGGAGCTGCGGGCATTCGCCTCGCGCTGGCTGCACCTGGCCCGGCGCGTCGCCGCACCCGCGGCGCTGGCGGACGGCTGGGGCGATCCGGTGGCCTGGCTCCGCGAGGCCGCCGAGGGCTTCGACGCCTGCGGGCACGCCCGTCTTGCCTCCGCCTGCCGGGGGATGCTGCGGCGGGCGGGGGAGCGGGTGCCGCGCCCCGGGCGCGGCCGGGCGAGGATCCCGGCCCAGATGCGCCGCCTGGGCGTCACCAGCCGGGAGATGGAGGTGCTCAGGCTGGTCGGGCAGGGCTACTCCAACGCCGAGATCGCCGGGCGGCTCTACATCTCGCCGAAGACCGTGGAGACCCACGTGGCCAGCCTGATCGCCAAGACCGGCCAGGCGGGACGGCGCGAGCTGGTGGCCCACGCCGCGCGCCTGCCCGGGACCCCTTAACTCAGGCCCGCCCGGGCCATAGCTCAGGACTGGCCCGATGCGCCCGCCGTGGCCGGCGCGCGAACATGTGTACGTCAAACACTCAAGCGCCAGCCCCTCGCGCGCATGGCAGCCGCACCGCCGGCCGTCCCCCAGACGGCCCGCACCCGGGGCGCCGGCAAGGGAGGATCCATGACGGCCACCGCCGCCGCCGACGCGGCCACCCGCACCCCCGACCGCAGCGATCAGCGGGCGCGGTTCGAATCCGACGCGATCCCGTACATGGAGCGGCTCTACCCGGCCGCGCTGCGCCTGACCCGCAACCACCACGACGCCGAGGACCTCATCCAGGAGGCCTTCGCCAAGGCGTACCTGTCGTTCCACCAGTTCACTCCCGGGACCAACCTGAAGGCCTGGCTCTACCGGATCCTGATCAGCACCTTCTACAGCTCCCGCCGCAAGCGGCAGCGCGAGCCCAGCCACGTGCTCGCGGCGGAGATCTACGACGGCGCGGGCGCGCCGGAACAGGCCGCGCATCCGTCAGCCGAGTCCCAGGCGCTGGAGAGCCTCGCCGGCTCGGGCGCCATGCAGGCGCTGAGCGAGCTGCCGGACACCTTCCGCGCGGCCGTCTACCTGGCCGACGTGGAAGGCTACAAGTACGGCGAGATCGCCGACCTCATGGGCACGCCGGTCGGCACGGTCATGTCCCGGATCCACCGCGGCCGCCAGATGCTGCGCGCCAGGCTCCGCGGCCAGGACAGCCGGGCCCGCGGCCAGGCTCGCCCCGGCCGCCGCCCGGGCCGCCCGGCGGTGCCCGCAGCAGCGTGACCCCCCGGCGGCGGGCCCGGGCCGGCGCAGGCGCGCCGGCCCGGGCCCTTCCCCCCGGCGGCTACTCGGCGGCGCCGTACCGGGAGATCTCCTCGTACTCCGCCTCGCTGAGCTCCCTGGGCAGCTCGCCCTTGGCGAGCTTGGCGCTCTGCACCTGGCGGCGGATCGACTCGACCACCTCGGGGTTGGCCAGGGTGGTGACGTCGCCGACGTCGGCGAAGTTGGAGACCGACGCGATCACCCGCCGCATGATCTTGCCCGACCGGGTCTTCGGCATGTCGGCGACCACCCAGACGTTCTTCGGCCGCGCGATCTTGCCGATCTCGGTCTCGATCGCCGCGGTGACCTTCTCCTCGGCGCCCTCGCCCGGCGCGCCCGGCTTGAGGGAGACGTACATCTCGACGACCCGGCCCCGGATGTCGTCCATCACCGGGACGGCGGCCGCCTCGGCGACCTCCGGCCCGGTCAGCGCCGCCGATTCCAGCTCCTTCGTGCCGAGCCGGTGGCCGGCGACGTTGATCACGTCATCCACGCGGCCCAGGATCCGGAAGTACCCGTCCGCGGCCTGCACCGCGCCGTCCCCGGCGAAGTACGGCCAGTCGCGCCAGTCCGTGCTCTGCGGGTCCTTGTTGTACTTGCGGTAGTAGACGTCGATGAAGCGCTCCGGCTGGCCCCAGATCGTCTGCATGATGCCCGGCCAGGGGTTCCTGATGCAGATGTTCCCGGCCCGGCCGCTGCCGGCGGGCACCTGGTTGCCGTCCTCGTCGTAGATGACCGGGTAGATGCCCAGGACCGCCGGACCGCAGCTGCCGGGCTTCATCGGCTGCAGCGCCGGGAGCGTGCTGCCGAGGAAGCCGCCGGTCTCGGTCTGCCACCAGGTGTCGACGATCACGGCCTCGCCCTTGCCGACCTCGGAGTGGTACCAGCGCCAGACCTCGGGCTCGATCGGCTCGCCGACCGTGGTCATGTGCTTGAAGTGGTAGTCGTACTTCTTCGGCTCCTCCGGGCCGACCTTGCGCAGCATCCGGATCGAGGTGGGCGAGGTGTGGAAGATGTTCACCCCGAGCTGCTGGGCGATCCGCCACGGCCGCCCGGCGTCGGGGTAGTTCGGCACGCCCTCGTAGATGACCGTCGTGGTGCCCAGCGCGAGCGGGCCGTAGACGATGTAGGAGTGGCCGGTGATCCAGCCGATGTCGGCCATGCACCAGTACACGTCGTCCGGGTGGATGTCCTGGTAGTACTTGCTGGTGCCGGTGACGTAGGCCAGGTAGCCGCCGGTGGAGTGCTGGGCGCCCTTCGGGCGGCCGGTCGTCCCGCTGGTGTACATCAGGAACAGCGGCGCGGTGGCGTCCATCGACACCGGCTCCACGGTCGCGCCCGCGTACCGGGGCAGGATCTCGTCGACGAAGAAGTCGCGCCCCGCCTGCATCGGGGCCTGGGACGCGTACTCGCCGGGGCGGCGCCGCCAGACCAGGACCTTGTCGACCTCCTGGCCCTGCCGGGCCGCCTCCTCCAGCGCCTCGTCGGCCTTGGCCTTGTGGTCGAGCATCGCGCCCGCCCGGTAGTACCCGTCCATGGTGATGAGGACACGGCTGCCCGAGTCGGCGATCCGGGTGCCGCAGGCGTGGCCGCTGAAGCCGGCGAACACCTGGGAGTGGATCACGCCGAGCCGGGCGCAGGCGAGCATGACGACCGGCAGCTCGGGGACCATCGGCATGTGCAGGGTCACCCGGTCGCCGGCCCGCAGCCCGCAGAAGTCCCGCAGCAGCGCGGCGAACTCGCTCACCTGGCGCAGCAGGTCGCCGTAGCTGACCCGGACCACCTCATCGGACTCCAGCTCGGGCACGAAGATCACCGCCGTCTTGCCCGGGTCCGCCTGGGCGTGCCGGTCCACGCAGTTGTAGCAGGCGTTGAGCCTGCCGCCGACGAACCACTTCCAGAACGGCGGGCTGGAGGTGTCCAGGACGGTGTCCCAGCGCCGGTCCCAGGTGAGCAGGTCGGCGTACTCGGTGAAGCACCCGGGGAACTTGTCCTCGGTGAAGCGGTCGAAGATGGCGGGGTCGTTGGCGTTGGCCTGGGCGACGAAGGCCGGCGGCGGCTGGTAGTACTCCTCCTCGCGCCAGTGCACGGCGATCTGGGCTTCGGAAACCTCGGTTTCCTGGCTGTCTGTCATCGGGGCGACCTCCGGTGGACGAGGAATCGGCTCGGCGTGCTCCCGCCCGGGCTGGCCTGGCTGCACGGTTCAGCTGCCTGAATCGTATCGCCGTCGCACACGGCTCGACAGTCCCGCCGGGCCCGCGGCCGGCCGGGGACCCAGCCGGGTTGACATCCCGGGCGGCGGCGGTAAGGTCGTGCCAGCCATGCGCCGGGAGGCCCCCGGCGCGGTGCGCGCGGCCTGCCGCCGCGGCGCGGGTCGGACCTGGAAGGGGCCCGGGGATCCAGTAGACAACGACGGCCGTGCCCGCTGCCGGCGGGACGCCTGTCGGTTCGAAGGGTGCCCGGGCCCCTTCCTCGCTTGCCGCCCGCGCCGGCGGGAACCCGCCACGAGCCGGGCGCGTTGGCGTAGCGTTGGTGGTCCGGAGCCGGGGCCGGCGTCCCGGCAGTCGCGTCGAGGCAGGTGCGGGTGACATCTGAGGAGGAGCTGGGCGGCCCGCTGGGCCCGGTGGCGGTGGTCATCCCGACCTACAACGAGCGCGACAACATCGAGCCGATCGTCGGGCGGCTGCGCGCCGCCGCGCCCGGCGCCGACGTGCTCGTCGTGGACGACAACAGCCCGGACGGCACCGGCGAGATCGCCGACAAGCTCGCCGCGTCCGACCCGCGGGTCCACGTGCTGCACCGGCCCGGCAAGTCCGGCCTGGGGACCGCCTACCTCGCCGGCTTTCGCTGGGCGCTCGACAACGGCTACCAGGTCGTCGTCGAGATGGACGCCGACGGCTCGCACGACCCGCGGGACCTGCCCGGGATGCTGGCCGCGCTTGACCGGGCCGACCTGGTGATCGGCTCGCGCTACGTGCCCGGGGGGACCACGGTGAACTGGCCGAGGTCCCGCGAGGCGCTGTCCCGGGCCGCGAACCTGTACGTGCGGCTGGTGCTCGGCATCGGGGTGCATGACGCCACCGGCGGGTTCCGCGCCTACCGCGCCGCCACGCTCGGCCGGATCGGCCTGGACGGCGTGGACTCCCAGGGCTACTGCTTCCAGGTGGACCTGACGCTGCGCACCGTGCTGGCCGGGCTGCGCGTCCGCGAGGTCCCGATCACGTTCACCGAGCGGGCGCTGGGCGCGAGCAAGATGAACCGGGCGGTGATCGCGGAGGCGTTCTGGAGGGTCGCCCGGTGGGGCGTGGCGACCCGGCTGCGCCGCCTGCGGCGCGGCGCGGGCTGACCGGGCCCGCGCCCGCCGGCTACGCGCTGCGGCGCTGCCGGGGCTGCGCCGCCGCGGCGCCCGCCGCCCCCGCGGCGGCCTCGCGCTGGCCCCTGATGACCGCCAGCCGCTCCGCGAGGACCTCCTCCAGGTCGGCGATCGTGCGCCGCTCCATCAGCATGTCCCAGTGGCTGCGCGGCGGCTTGGGCTTGGCTGCGGCCGGGGCGCCGCCGGCGGCGGTGACCGCGGTGGCGCCGCAGATCCGGCACTCCCACTTGGCGGGCACCTCGGCCTCGGCGGCGAACGGCACGCTGAACCGGTGGCCCTTCGGGCAGTCGAAGGTCACCTCCTGGCGCGGCGCCAGGTCGGTGTCACGGTCGCTCTCGTAGCTCGTGGCGCCCAGGCGGGTGCCTCGTAGTGCGCGTTCGGCCATAGGGCGTGCCTCCGGGCGCTTGACGTTCGCATAGGTGCAACGGCGGGTACAGCGTCAAGATTCCCGCCCGGCGGCACCCCAACCGCCTGCTCAGCGGGGATGCCACTGGCCGCGGCCGACCAGCACCTCGCGCAGCAGCTCGGTCCGGTCGGTCATGATGCCATCCACGCCGAGATCGAGCAGGGAGGCCATGAGCGCGGCGTCGTTCACCGTCCACACGTGGACCTGCAGCCCCGCCTCGTGCGCCCGGCCGACCAGCGGCGCGGTCGCCAGGCCGATCGGCAGCTGGGCGCACCGCACCCAGCGCCGGCTGAACGCGGGGGCGAGCACCCGGGACGGCAGCCCGGAGCGCAGCGCGGCGGCGCCGACCGGCGAGGTGGCCATGCACACCGGCCGGTCGAGGAGCCGGCGGGTGGCGCGGATCCGGGACGCCGAGAACGAGGTGATGCACACCCGGTCCCAGGACGCGGTCCGCCGGATCAGCTCGGCCAGCGGCCGGGCCGCCGGGGCGTCCTTGACGTCGATGTTGAAGCGCACGTCGGGCCAGGCGCCGAGCAGGTCCTCCAGGCGGGGGATCGGATCGGTGCCCGCGACCCGGGCGGCCTCGACCTCGCGGGCCGGCAGCCGCGCGATGGCGCCGCGCCGGTCCGTCACCCGGTCCAGCGTCTTGTCGTGGAACGCCACCACCACCCCGTCGGCGGTCGCGTGCGCGTCGGTCTCCAGGTAGGCGTAGCCGAGCCGGACCGCGTGCTCGAACGCCCGCCAGGTGTTCTCCGGGAAGTGCGCGGCGCCGCCCCGGTGGGCGAATGCCAGCGGGACCGGATGGTCAAGGAAGCCCGCGCGCACCCGCGCCCCCCTCCGGCGGCCCGGCCGCGCCGGGATCCCACTCCCGGCGCCGCGCCTCCGCCAGCGCGATCGCCGCGGCGGCGGCCACGTTGAGCGATCCGATCCGCCCGACCTGCGGGATGTAGGCCGCCTGCTCGGCCGCGGCGAGCAGCGCGGGCGAGCAGCCCCGGTCCTCGTTCCCCAGCGCCAGGCAGACGTCGCCGGACACGCCCGCGCGGTGCAGCGGCACCGCCCCCTCGGCCAGCTCGATCGCGACCAGCCGCAGCCCGTCCCGCCGGGCCGCCGCCGCCGCCCTCCCGGCGTCCGGCACCCGCTCGATGGCCAGGTAGCGCCCGGCCCCGAGCGCGGTCTTGCGCGCGGACGGATGCGCCGGGTCGGCGCAGTCGCCGCAGAGCCAGACCCGCTCCACGCCGAACGCCGCCGCGGTGCGGAGGATGGAGCCCAGGTTGAACGGCTGGCCCACCGACTCAAGCAGCAGGCAGATCCTGGCGCCGGACGTCCGGCGCCAGGACCGGTTCAGCCGCTTCACCTCCGTCGGCCCGAGCTGCCGGCTCACCGCGGCCCGCCCGGCCCGGGCCCGGCTTCCCGGTCCGGGCCGGCCGCGTGCACCCGCAGCACCCGGTACCCGGCCCGGGCCGCGACGCGCTCGGCGGGCCAGCCGGACGAGTCGAGCCAGCGCTGCAGCGAGTCGGCCCCGAGGTGGCGCTGCACGACCAGGTGGGCCTGCCCGCCCGGGGCGAGCCGGGCCAGCCACCGCGCCAGCAGGGCGTGCAGCGGCTCCTTGCCGATGCGGATGGGAGGGTTGCTCCACATCGCCGCGAACCGGCCGGGCAGGGCCGGGTCGCCCGGGCCGGCCACCCGCACGTTCGCCAGCCCCGCCCGGGCGGCGTTGGCCCGGGCCAGCTCCCTGGCGCGCGCGTTGACGTCGACCGCCCACGCCGTGGCGCCGGGGGAGCGCGCGGCCATCACCAGCGCCAGCGGCCCGTAGCCGCAGCCCAGGTCGAGCAGGTCGCCGGCGGGCGGCGGGGCGGGGGCGACGTCCAGCAGCAGCCGGGTGCCCGGGTCGAGCCGGCGCGGCGAGAAGACGCCGGAGTCGGTCAGCAGCTCCAGGTGCAGGCCGGGGAGCAGCACGCGCGCCAGCCCCGGCCGGCGGGCGGACCCGGGCTGGCCGGCGAAGTACTGCTGGGCCGGGCGGCTCACCCGCCGGCGGCCGCCCTGGCCGGCGCCGGCTCCGGGGCGCCGGCCAGGGCGGGTGCGATGTAGCGGCGGGTGACCCACCGCTCCACGACGAAGGTCAGGACCGGCACGGTGCCCGCCGCGAGCACGATCACCGTGCCCGGGCTGGCCGTCCGCATCCGCACCAGCCTGGTCATGGCGAACGCCACCACCAGGTACACCATGTACAGGACGCCGTGCGCGGTGCCGACGACCCTGACCATCGCGTCGCTGTGCGCCAGGACCTGCAGCGGGATGGCGACGAAGCACAAGATGATCAGCATGGTCCCGGTCAGGTAGGCCATGACCCGGTATGCGCGGACCATCACCGCGCGGAGCCTGTCGGCGTCCACCTCATCCCTCCTGTCATCCGCGCTAGCCGTCCCGCCCGGCGGCGCCGGGCGGGACGGCTAGCGCAGGCCGTGCCACCGGCCGTGGCTTCTCGCCTCCCGGTGCAGCCTGGCCAGGTAGGCGTTGTACTCGGCCAGCTCGGCCGCCTCCGGGCCGCCATCCTGCCCGTCGTCGTCCCCCGCGCCATCCTGGCCCGCGGCGCCGTCCGGGGCGGCGTCGCCCGCATCGCCGGCCCCCGGCGATGCGGCGCCCGCCGGGAGCCTGGCCGGAGTCGCCGGGGCGGCGTCGCCCGCCGCGGCGGGGCGGAGCTCGTCGCGCACTGTCTTCACCCAGAAGAACACCCCGAAGATGGCGAACAGCGGCCACTCGAACGTGTAGGCCCAGCTGAGCGTGTTGCCCGCGAGCGCGCGGTGCAGCTGCCAGTCGCCCAGCCACGCCATCCCGGCAACGGCTGCGACGGCGAAAAGGTGCCAGCCGATCCAGCGCGGGGTCAGCAGGACGCGCCAGCGGGACGGGACCGGTGCGTCGGACATGCCACGAGCCTAGCGCCGGCCCGGCGCGCGCCCAACGACGGGCAACGGTTCCGCAAGGCCAGCGAGTCGCCACGGCCGCGGCCCGGCCGGTGGCGATAATCGGCCCCATGTCCCTCGCCGACCTGCTGCCGCGGGCCTGGCCGGCCGGCCGGCTGCCCGGCGGGCCGGGCGGCCTGCGCGGGCCCGCCAGCGGGGTGATCCTCCTGCCCCGGCACCTGTCCCTGCCGGGGATGCGCGAGTGCGACGTGAGCGACGACCGTGCCAGGAGGGCCGCCTACGGCCTGCTGCTCGCCCAGGGCTCGCGGTCCGACATCGCCCGGTTCGTCAACGGCGGCCTGCTCCGCCGGGACTGGCCGCTGATCCGCGGCACCATGAGCCCCTGGCTGCGGCGCGCCTGCGAGCGCCGGCTCGGCCTGGCCGCCGGGGACCAGCCGGCCGGCGATCCGCCCGGGCGCCAGCCTGCGCGCCGGCCCCGCGGATCCCGCGAGTGACCAGTGCCGGGGCGGCGGGCCGGGCCTGCGCGGGCGTGGCGGCGTGACCTGACCGGCGCCCTTCTGGCCGCCAGGGCCTGCTCGCAGGCCAGGCCATGGCCCCTTCGCCCCCGGGGGCACGGGCCATAGCCTGGGCGTGTGCGGGAAATCGCGGTGTTCAGCGGCAGTGCCCATCGCGACCTGGCGGCGGAGATCTGCGGGCACCTCGGCGTGCCGCTGCAGCCGGCGACCGTGCGGCGGTTCGCGAACGACTGCCTGGAGGTGCAGCTCCAGTCGAACTGCCGGGAGCGCGACGTGTTCCTGATCCAGCCGCTCGCGGCGCCGGTCCAGGAGCACCTGGTCGAGCTGCTGCTGATGCTGGACGCCGCCCGCGGCGCCTCGGCGGCCCGGGTCACCGCTGTGATCCCGCACTACGCCTACGCCCGCTCGGACAAGAAGTCGATGCCCCGGGTCTCGATCGGCGGCCGCCTCGTCGCCGACCTGCTGGTCACCGCGGGCGCCAGCCGCGTGCTCACGATGACGCTGCACTCACCGCAGGTGCACGGCTTCTTCTCGGTGCCGGTCGATCACCTCCACGCGCTGCGCGAGATCGCCGGGCACTTCCGGGCGCAGGACCTGGCGGGAGCGGTCGTCGTCTCGCCCGACCTGGGCAACGCCAAGGCGGCGGCGGCCCTTGCCCGGATGCTCGGCCTGCCCGTCGCGGCGGGCGCCAAGGAGCGGCTCAGCGACACCCGGGTGACGATCACCTCGATCATCGGGGACGTGGCCGGGCGGACGTGATCGTCCTGGACGACGAGATCGCCCGCGGCACCACGATCCTGGAGCTGCTCGCCCGCCTGCGCGAGCACGGCGCCCGCGGCGTGCGGATCGCCTGCACGCACGGCCTGTTCTGCGACGGCGCGCTCAAGCGGATCGCCGCCCGGCCCGAGGTCCGCCAGGTGGTGTGCACCAACACGGTCGCGATCGCCCCGTCGGAGGGCAGCGAGAAGCTGCACGTGAGCTCGGTCGCGCCGGCGCTGGCCGAGGCGATCAGGCGGATCCACGAGGGTGAGTCGGTGAGCGCGCTGTTCCACGATCAGTAGCCGTGCCGCGCCGCCCAGGCGGCGACCTGGGCGCGCGAGGCCGCGCCGAGCCTGCCCATCACGTGCGAGACGTGCCGGGCGGCGGTCGCCGGGCTGATCCCGAGCTCGGCGGCGATCGCGCGGTTCGTGTGGCCGCGGGCGACCAGCGCGGCAACCTCCAGCTCGCGCGGGGTCAGGCCGCCCGGGCGGCCGCCGGCGGCCAGGCTCAGCGCGAGCGCGATCGCGCCCTCCGCCCCGAGCGCCTCGCCCCGCGCCCGCAGCCCGGCGGCCTGCGCGGGGGGCAGGCCGCCGGTCTCCTGCCGGGAGCGCCCCCCGTGGGCGCCGCGGGGCGGCGGCAGCCCGGCCTCGCGCCGCAGCGCCGCGCAGGCGCCGGCCAGCAGGAGCGCGGACCGGGCGTCGCCCCGTGCCCGGGCCAGGGCGGCGAACGCCTCGGCCGCGCGGATGACGCCGATCCGGCTGCCGACGGACCGGCTCAGCTCCAGGCTCTCGGCGAGGTGGCGCCCGGCCTGGCCGTGGTCGCCCTCGGCCACCGCGAGCCTGCCCAGGCCGGCCAGGCACCGCGCGATCTCCGGCGTGGCGCCCACCTCGCGGAGGATGCCGAGCGCCTCCTCGTAGCGCCGCCGGGCCAGCGGCGCGTCTCCGGTCAGCCGGGCCAGGTCGCCAAGGCCGAGCAGCGCCCTGGCCGCCCCCCACTGCTGGTCGATCTCGCGCATCACCGCCAGCGCGGCCTCGCCGAGGCTCCGCGCCTGCGCCAGGTCCCCGCGGTGCCCGGCCGCCGCGGCGCGGGTGCCGAGCGCATAGCCCTCGTTCCACCGGTCGCCGCTCCGGCGGGCCAGGGCGAGCGCCTCCCGCGCCCGCGCGTCGGCGTCGGCCAGCCGCCCGGCGTGCAGCTCAGCCTCGGCGAGCAGGTTGAGCGCCGAGCCGGCCCAGAACGCCGAGCCTGCCGCCCGGCACAGGCGCAGCCCGGCGAGCGCGTGCCCCCGGGCCGCGGCCGGATCGGTGGCCAGCGCGAGCTGGGCGCGGCTGACCAGCGCGGCGCCGAGGACGCCGTCGGGCGGGCGGGCGCCGGCGGCCCGCAGGAACGCGTCGATCCAGCCGGCTCCCTCGGCGAACGAGCCGTGCACGATCCAGACCGGCCGCATGGCGGCGCACAGGCGCAGCCCGGCCTCGGCGTCGCCGTCGGCCAGGCACCGGCCGAGGACCTGGCGCAGGTTGCCCGATTCGGCCTCGTACCGGCGGAACGAGGCGACCCGGGCCGACCACGGCCCCGGCTCCTGCGCCATGCCGACCAGCGCGGCGCGCTCGACCTCGCGCACCGCGTAGTCGCGGAGCCTCGCGTGGACGGCGGCGGCCTCGCCGGCGGCGGCCAGGCGCTCGGCGGCGTACTCGCGGATCGTGTCGAGCATCCGGTAGCGGATGCCGCCCGGCTGCGGCTCGGCGACGACCAGCGACTTGTCGGCGAGGGCGGTGAGCAGGTCGAGGATGTCGCCCGCGGCCAGGGCGCCAGCGCCGCCGGGCCCGGCGCAGACCTGCTCGGCCTCCTCCAGCGTCCAGCCGGCGAAGACGGCGAGCCTGCGCAGCAGGATCCGCTCCGGCGGGGTCAGCAGGTCGTGGCTCCAGTCGATGGCCGCCCGGAGCGTGCGGTGGCGGGGCGACGCCGCCGGGCCCGCCGGGCCGGGCGAGGCGAGCAGCCCGGGCCGGCTGGCGAGCCGGGCGGCGATCTGCTCGCAGCTGAGGCCGCCGACCCGGGCCGCGGCCAGCTCGATCGCCAGCGGCAGGCCGTCC
>JAJPIV010000049.1 GCA_021324595.1 Actinomycetota bacterium
CACCTGGTAGCCGCCCGCCGTCACGATCACCTCCGCCGTGCCTCCCGGCCGCCCCGCGGCCGGGCACCACGGTACCGCCTGCCCGGGCGCGGTCAGGACGGCGGCTCGTGCGCCTGCTGGTAGCTGCGCCACTCCAGCTGGCGGGGACGGCGCGCGTGGCGCTCGGCAGGCGGCATGCGGGCCACCGCGACCGCACCCAGCACGGCGGCAGCCAGGCAGGCGACGGCGCCGAGCGCCAGGCCGTAGCGGGGGCCCAGGCTATCGGCGACCAGGCCGACGACCGGCCCGCCGACCGGGGTGCTGCCGGTGAACGTGACCGACCACAGCGCCATGACCCTCCCTCGGAACCTCGGGTCCGCGGTGAGCTGCAGCGTGGTGTTCCCGGTCGCCATGAAGCCGGTGCTGAAGGCGCCGACGACCACGAGCGCCGCCAGCTCCCCGCCGAGCGACGGCACCAGCGCGGCGGCCAGGATCGCGGCGCCGAACCCGGCCGCGGCGACGGTGAACGGCAGCAGGCCGGCCCGGCCGAGGCCGGCGACAGCCAGCCCCCCGGCGACCGCGCCGGCTCCCATGGCCGAGGTGAGGAACCCGTACGTGCTCGCGTTGCCGTGCAGGCCCACCTTCGCCAGCAGCGGGAGCGCCACCTGGAACTCGTAGGCCAGGGTTCCCACCAGCGCCATCATCAGCAGCGGCGCCAGCAGCCCGGGGGCGCCGAGCACGTAGCGCAGCCCCTCCCGGAGCTGGCCGGGCTCGCGGCCGGCCGGCTCGGCAGGCTCCAGGGCACCCGGCCGCATGCGGGCCAGCGCCGCCACGACGGCGGTGAAGCTCGCCGCGTTCGCCAGGAAGCACGCGCCGACCCCGGCCGCGGCGATGGTCAGCCCGGCGATGGCCGGGCCGACCGCGCGGGCGGCGTTGGTGAGGACGCTGTTGAGGCTGACGGCGTTCTGCACCAGGTCGGCGCCGACCATCTCGGGCACGAAGCTCTGGCGCGCGGGCTGGTCCACGGAGTTGACGGCGCCGAGCGCGGCCGCGACCGCGAAGACCATCCAGACGCGGATCACGTGGGTGACCGTGAGCAGGCCGAGCACCAGCGCGAGCGTCCCCAGCGCCGACTGCGTGCCGATCAGCAGGCGGCGCTTGTCCGACCGGTCGGCGATCAGCCCGCCGTAGATGCCGGCCAGCAGGACCGGCAGGAACTGGGTGGCGGCGACCAGCCCGACCATCGTCCCCGATCCGGTGAGCTGCAGGACGAGCCAGGACTGCGCCACCACCTGCATCCAGGTGCCGGGCAGGCTGATCGCCTGCCCGGCCGCGTACAGGCGGAAGTTCCGGACCCGCAGCGCGGCGAGCAGCGCGCCGGCCCTCCCGCGGTCATCCGCCCCCTGCCGGGCGGGTCCGCCCCGGCCCGCGTTCACACGAGGATTCTTCACCACCCCGCCGGCCGGTCGTCCCCGCCGCCCGCTCGCTGATCAGCGATCCGCCCGTCAATCCCCAATCATCGAAAGGATGTTCTACTGGGGGCATGAGCGACGTCGTTCGCCCGGACTGGTGGCCGTACCCGGAGCGCTGCCCGGCGGGCCACCCGTGGGGGCCGGGCCTGGTCATCGTGAGCTGGTCGCCGTGCGACTGCCCCGGCGCGCTGAGCGTCCCGGGCCGCGGCCACCAGTGCGTCCGCTGCGCGGTCCCCGGGTGCACCGCGGCCTGGTACCGGCCCAGGCACGGCCCGCGCCGAGAGACTGCCGCGTTACCCAGTTGGCCCTCAAGACATGACGGGCCATGCCAGCGGCCCGCCGCAGAACAAACCGGATCATTCCCGCCAGGATCGGCTGCGCGGGCAGCCACCCACTCCCGTGCCGGACAGGCTCGTCCGCCGCACCCGGCGGCGCCAGCACCGGTGGTTCATGGCTTCCGTCCCACCGCGCCGTAGTTGGCGAGGTCGCCGTGGCCGAGTGCCAGGTCCGCCGGGTCGGCCCGCCATCGGTGTAGCTGGACCACGCCGGGCTCCAGCAGTTCCAGGCCCTCGAAGAAGCGGCTGACCTCCGCGTGGGTGCGGAACGTAACCGGGCTGACCGCGAGCTTGTTGTAGCGCTCCGCGGCCTCGCCCACGTGCTCGGCGGCTATGTCCCTGGCCAGGTGCGAAAGCACGAGGTAGCTGCCTGCGGGGACCGCGGCCATCAGCTTGGCCACGAGGCCCAGCGGATCGTCCTCGTCAGCGATGTTGTGCAGAATCCCCAGCAGCATTACCGCGACCGGCTGGCCGAAGTCGAGGGTGCGCGCCGCCTCGCGCAGGATCTCGCTGGTGTCGCGCAAGTCGGCGTGGACGTAGCTGGTGGCGCCTTCACGGCTGCCGACGAGCAGGGCCCGCGCGTGGACCAGCACCATCGGGTCGTTGTCCACGTACACGATCCGTGACTCGGGCGCAACCCGCTGGGCGACCTCGTGGGTATTGTCGGCGGAAGGCAGGCCGGTTCCGACGTCCAGGAACTGCCGGATGCCCGCTTCCGCGGCCAGATGGCGCACCACCCTGCCCAGGAACGCCCGCTGAGTGCGAGCGATGACCCGGATGGCCGGGTACGCCGCGATCACCTGCCTGGCAGCCTCGCGGTCAACGGCGAAATTGTCCTTGCCGCCCAGCATGAAGTCATAGACCCGGGCAATGTGCGCCTTGGTGACGTCGATCACCGGGAACTCCGCATCTTGAACCCGGGGAGCGAGTCCGCCATTCGCCTGATTACCGGTCATCACATGCCCTCACTGAACCCGACTGAACCCGTGCGCCCAAGGCAGGACCTGTCCTGCCCAGGCTGGCCTGCCACCACTGACGAGCTCCGGAGCAGCGCAAGCTCGCGGGCTCACCGCCGGCGGAGCAGGAGGGCAGGTCCACGACGCGGTACACCGCAGGGCGCGCTGAAGGCACGGGCCGCGTACCTGCCGTCGTCGCAGTACCCTGTGGCGGACACACCACGTCCGATCATATATGCGAGCATTGTAGCTTATTGCCCGCTGCCGCCGTCAGGCGAGGGCGCCCAGCACCCAGACCAGGATGCCCAAGACCGCTACGTAATACCACCAGTAGCCCGCCGCCTCCACCAGGTAGCCACGGCCGATCAGCAGGCCCCGTGCGGTACGACCGAAGAGCAGCAACGTGGCCACGGCGGTCAGTGCCAAGTGCACCAGGTGCAGGCCGGCCAGCAAGATCACCATGCTCGCGTAGCCGTGCACCGGCACCGCGTACGACAGGCCCGCCGCCATGAGCCAGCACTGGACGGCAAGCGCGACCGTCACCAGCCCGAGGACCAGCGCGAGTCCACCGCGCACCCGGCCACCGGCCTCCCGCGTGCCCGCCCCCGGCACCACCATCGCCCGGTACGCGACCGCTCCGGCCGCCACGAGCAGTGCGACCACCAGCCCGCCCGCGGGCGAGGGAGCGTGCTCCCCGGCCGGGCGGAACGTCGCCTCGGTGTTCAGCGCCTTCAGGTAGCCGTAACTCGCGAAAGCCGCGATCATCATGATCGCGTCGGCGAGGATCAGCAGCAGCACGCCGACCCTCGCGCGCCTGGCCCTGAAAACCTCCTCGCTGACCGGCTGCGGATGCCGTTCCGCCTGCACCGCGCTCATCGGATCGCTGACCTCCCGGAATTGGCTGCGTCATCGGCGTGCCCGCCGGCGGGGAACATGTCTACGCTTCCGTCGCCGGCGCGGTCACCGGCCCGCTTGGGCCGGTGACCTCTGGCCCGCTCGCCTCACCGCCGTAGTCGTACGGGCTCGCGGTGACCACTGGCAGTGTCTCGAAGTTCTCCAGCGGCACCGGGCTCGGCACCGTCCACTCCAGCGAGTTGCCCCCCCACTCGTTCGCCGCGGCCACCGGACCGGACCGCCACGAGCTGACGATGTTGTAGCCGAACACGGAGACCCCTGCTATCAGCAGGCCGAAGAACATGCTCGCGATCAGGTTCGCGCCGGCGAACTTCGGGGGGATGTAAGCCAGCCATCGAGGCTCGCCATGCAGCCCGGCGTAGAAGAGCGGCAGGAAGACTCCGTAGAAGCCGATCTCGAACAGCCAGAAGTGCCAGCGGCCGAGCGTCTCGTTCAGGCGCCGGCCGAACATCTTCGGGAACCAGTAGTAGCAGGCTCCGAAGAATCCGAAGACCATCCCGCCGACCAGCGTGAAGTGGAAGTGAGCGGCCACGAACATGCCACCGTGGAACACCTCGTCCGTCGGCACGTCAGCGAGGTACAGGCCGGTGACGCCGCCGATGATGAAGTTGACCAGTGCCCCGATCCCGAACAGCATCGGGACGGTCAGCCATATCTTTCCGCGCCACAAGGTGCCGATGGCGACGAGGAAGACCACGCCGGTCGGTACCGAGATCAGCTCCGTGGTGAGCATGAACGGCCCGTCGAACGGCGTGTTGGCCCCGCTCGTGTAGAGATGGTGCGCCCAGACGATGCAGCCCACCAGTGCGATCCCGATCATGCCGCCCACCACCGTCCGGTAGGCGAAGACGGGCTTGCGGGAGAACACCGAGACCATCTCGACGACCACCGCGAGGGACGGCAGGGCGATCACGTAGACCTCGGGATGCCCCATGAACCAGAAAAGCTGCTCGTAGAGCCACTGGCTGCCGCCGAAGGCCGAGACGAAGAAGCTGGTTCCGGCTACCCGGTCGCACAGCACCATCACCTCGGCGAGCATGAACGACGGGAATGCGATCATGCCGAGCAGCACCGAGAGCATGATGCCCCAGACGAAGACGGGCAGCCTGCTCCAGCGCATCCCCGGTGCCCGGAGCGTCACCACCGTGGTGATGATGTTCACTGCCGCGATCGCGACCGAAATCCCGAACAGCACGATCGTGAACGCGTACGCGTCCATCCCGGCAGGCGCCTGGTCGGCCAGCGGCGCGTAGCCGGTCCAGCCAGTGTCGAAGCCCCCCAATGCGAATGTGGACAGGAACACCGGGATGGCCGCGAACAGCAGCCAGTAGCTCAGCGCGTTCAACCTCGGGAAGGCCATGTCCCTGGCACCGATGGCGATCGGGACGATGAAGTTCCCGAACGGTCCGCTGATCATGATGATGGTCGCCGCGATCATGATGATCCCGTGCACGCCGACCACGGTGTTGTACGTCGACGGCGGCAGGAATCTGGCGCCCGGCTGGGACTGCTCGAGGCGGATCAGGGCGGCCGCGAGCCCGCCCACGAGGAAGAGCACCAGCACGGTGATCAGGTACTGGATGCCGATGACCTTGTGATCGGTGGTGAAGCGGAAGTACCGCCAGGCCCCCTGCCCCTCGCCCGCGAGCTCGCGCTCTTCGCGGTGGGTCGGCTCGGCCCGGCCGAAGCCCCAGCGCACGGGATGGTGGAACGCTCCGACGCCGATGAAGAAGCAGAGCGTCCACCCGGCGTAGCCCGCGACCACGACCTGGTCGAGCGCCCTGTCCCCGCTCGCGAACCGCGAGACGGCGAAGGCGGCGAGAAGCCCGCCGGCTACGCCCAGCACCAGGCCGGACACGACGCTGGGGAACAGCAGGGACCGGCGGGAACGCGCGGTGTCCGCCGTGATCGTGCCGGATGTCATGCCCCTGCGCCTCCTCGAGATCCCTGGGCAGCGTCCCGCAGCCAGGCAGCGAAGTCCTGGTCGGACACGACCTTGACCGGTGCCCACATGTACGCGTGGTACAGCCCGCACAGCTCGACGCAGCGGACGCTGAAGCTGCCGAGCCTGGTGGGCGTGACGATGTTGGTGGCGATCACCGAGCCCGGATTAGCGTCCAGCCGGACGGAGAACGCGTGGACGTCGAAGCCATGCACCACGTCGAGCGAGGTGACCTCGAACTCGACCGGGCGTCCGACCGGAAGCACCAGCTGATTGCTGGAGACGCCGGCGGACGGATACCGGAAGGTCCACGTCCACTGCTGGGCGGTGACGTCCACGATGAGGGGGCGGCCGGGCGGATCGGTGCTGGCCTGATACATGCCGAACAAGCCCCAGATCACGAGGAACAGGCACAGCGCGCCCGTGATGCCGAGCCATGCGATCTGCTGGCCGTTCGACGCGACCAGGTGCGGCCCCGCCTCGCTCGGCCGGCTCTTCACCCGGAAGCGGATGAGGCTGTAGGCCATGAACACCCACACGAACAGCGCGACCGGTATCGCCAGCGCGGTGAACACCACGATGGTCGTGTTGGCGAAGACCGCGTCCGACGACGCCGCGGCGGGCATCAGCAGCGGTCCGGCGACCAGCCATCCGATCTCCGCCAGCACCGACAGCACCACCCACCACACGAGCACGTTGCGCAGGTGATGATCGCTCCGGCCAGAGCCGGGTCGTTGCGTCATTTCAGTGTCGTCCCTTTCCAGCCTCAGCCGACCGTGATGGTTCCGGCCATGTAGCCGGTGGTTCCCATGGGCCCGCCGAAACCCTCCTGCGACCCGCCGAGGCCGGCCCCGCAGGGGACATAGCAGTGCCAGATGTAGGTGCCCGGCGCTCCGGTGCGGAACTGGAACCGGATGACGTTGGGCTTGGGGTACTGGTGGCCGGCGATCGTCACCGCGTTCGGCGCGCTGCCGCTGACGCCCACCAGCGGAACGCTCACGAACAGGTACGGCTCAGTGGTGTTCGGCGGGGTCTGAATGGTGAAGGTGTGGCCAACCTGGTCTGCGCTGACCTGGCGGACAGGGCGGCCGTTCAGCAGCATGGACCCGTTCACGGTGCCGCGCACCGTCGCGAAGAAGCTGTTGTGCAGCGGCGTCGCCGTGTCGTACTCGCGGATCGTCACCGTCACCAGGCTGTGCGCGGGGACTCGCAGTGACGTCGTGGGACAGAAAGTCACCCAGTCCGGATCGGCTCCGCCGCCCGGTGCACCGCTCGCCGACCCATGGCAAGGGTAACTGTCCGGGTAAACCGCCAAGCTGATGGACGCCTGCCCGGGCCCGCTCCTGGCAGCCGTCAGGGAGGCCGGCTCGTAGCCGAGGCCGGCGATGAGCCGCAGGCCCGCCCACGCGCCCAGGACCAGCGCGAAGCCGACCGCGACCGCGAGCACCGCACCGGCCGCTCGCCGCGCGCCCCCGCCCTCCCGTGCCTGGTCCGGAGCGCCGCCCCGCTCGGTCATGCCGGCCTCTTTGCCGTCAGCGCGCTCGGCGCCACCGCGACGTCGTGGCCGCCGCGTCTCGCGCAACCCCGCCAGCATCCTCACGAGGGGACCTCCTTGCCAGCCAGCCCCGGCCGGGGCCGACGTCCGGCCCGGCGGAACCGGGGCGGCCACGCCCGGCACCGTCCCGCTCCGATGTACGTCAGCCGCAGCCATTAATGTCAGGTCAGTAGCTTGACGTGTACTGTTTCGCTACGTCAAGCTCTACGCGTCGCTTCGTTCCATAGCCGTCCCCGCCCGCTGACCGCTCGCTGGCCAGGCGCGAGGGTCCCCCGCCGGACTGTGCCGGCTCGGTGGCTGGCGGCGGCTGAGCGGCGGCGCCGACGACCAGCAGCGATCGAGCAGCCGAGGGAGCGCCGATGTCTCCTCACGTGAGCCCTCCCGCCCGCTACAGCGGCGCGCTGCGCGCGCTCACCACCGGGAGCCTGGTCGCCTGCTACCTGCTGGTCGCGCTCGGTGACACCGTCCGGGTGACCGAGTCGGGCATGGGATGCCGGAGCTGGCCACTCTGCAACGGGCACCTGGGCCTGGTCGGGAACGTTCACGCGCTGCTGGAGCAGTCGCACCGCTACCTGGCGGCGGTGGTGACCGCCCTGGTCGTCGCCACCTTCGTGGCGACGTGGCGCTCGGCGCGCGGGGACCGGCTCGTGTTCGGTGCGTCACTCGGCGCCCTGGCACTGATCGGAGCGCAGGTCGCGCTGGGCGCCATCACCGTCTTCAGCCACAACGCGGGCTGGTCCGTGGCACTGCATCTGGCGGGCGCGTGGCTGGTGCTCGGCGCTGTCACGGTGACCGCGGCCGGGACGTGGCGGGCGGCCGGCAGGGCCCGGTCCCAGCTCGCCGGCCAGCCAGGACCCTCTCCGGCGCGACAGCCCGGCACGCGTCCCGCAGCCCCGGCTGGCCGGCTCAGCGTCGCCTCCGCGATCACCCTGTTCGCGCTGTCCGTCACCGGGATGCTGGTCCTGCAGGACGGCGCCAGCACCGCCTGCCCCTCCTGGCCGCTCTGCGGACGGGGCGACGGGCCACCAGGCCTGATCGCCCTCCAGTATGCGCACCGCGCCATGGCGCTGGCGACGACGATCCTGATCATCGCCGTAGCTGTCCAGACCTGGCGATCCGGGCGGGTGCGGATGGCGGACCGGACGCTGGCGGCTGCCACCCTCGTGCTGCTGGCCGGGACAGCCGCCGCCGGCGCCCTGGTCGCCACGTCCGGTGCCAGCGCCACCTGGCAGGACCTCCACCTCGTCGTGGGGAGCGGGCTGTGGATCTCCGTGGTGGCCCTGGCCGCCCTCAGCGCGCGGCAGGCGCGCCCGGCGGGGCGGGAGCCGGCCACCGCCGTCAGCGTGGCACGGTCGCGTTAGCGGGCTCGGCGTCATGGGTGGCATGGGCTCTGGGTTCAGCGTCACCAGCCCGGTGATCGTCGCGGCGTTCACGGCAGCCCTCGCTCACCAGGCGCTCATCATCGCGCTGATGGTCGCCGGATCGATACTGGCCTGGGTGGCGGGTAGGCAGGTCGGCGATGTCCCCGCCCGCGGCTCCCGGCGCGGGCCCCCGGGCGGGCACGAGCCCCCCGCGCGTCGCCTGCTGCGGATCGGCTTCGGGGCCATGTGGGTGTGTGACGGCGCGCTGCAGGCCCAGCCGGCGATGCCCGCAGGCCTGCCCACCCAGGTGATCGCTCCTGCCGCGGCGACCTCCCCGGCCTGGGTGCGGCACCTGGTGGCCTGGGGGGCCACGGTCTGGTCGTTCCACCCGATCCAGGCCGCGGCGGCCGCAGTGTGGCTGCAATTCGGCATCGGCGTCTGGATGCTGGCCGCCCAGCGGGGCTGGTGGTCCCGGGCCGCGGGCGCGGCCAGCTTTGCCTGGGGCCTGCTGGTCTGGGTGTTCGGGGAAGCATTCGGCGGCATCTTCGCCCCCGGGCTCACCTGGCTGTTCGGCGCTCCTGGTGCGGCGCTGCTCTATTGCGCCGCGGGCGCGGCGGTGGCGCTGCCTCGCAGCGCATGGACGTCCCCCCGGGCCGGCCGCGTCATCCTCCGCCTGCTCGGGGCCTTGCTGGCCGGGCTCGCAGTGCTCCAGGCCTGGCCCGGGCGCGGGTTCTGGGAAGGCACGGCTCGCGGTCGTCCCGCTGGCCTGGCCGCCATGACGCAGATCATGGCACGGACCCCCCAGCCAGCGTTCCTGTCCGCCCTGATCGGCTCGTTCACCTCGTTCGAGAAGACGCACGGGCTCGCGGTGAACCTCATCGTGGTGGCGGGGCTGTCCATCATCGGCCTGACCATGATCGCGGTGCCCGCGCGGCCGGCCTGGCTGCGACCGGCCCTGGTCCTGCTGATCCTGCTGTGCCTGGCCGACTGGGTCCTCGTCCAGGACCTCGGAATTCTCGGCGGGCTCGGCACCGATCCGAACAGCATGATCCCCTGGGCGCTGGTGGCGATCGGCGGTTACCTCGCCGTCACCCGGCCCGCCCGGCCCGTCACCCAGCCCGCCGGGCCCGCCGAGGCCCTCGTCCGGCCTGCGTCCCTGCGCGAAGCCGCAGCCGGCGCCCGCGCGGCGGCGGTGATCATGGCATCGCGCTCCCCCGGGATCCGCGGTGTCCTCGTTATGGCAGCGCTCGGAATGGTTCTGGCCGGCGCGGTGCCGCTGGCGGCCGCGGCCGCCAGCGGCACCGCCAGCCCGATCATCGCGACCGCGATCGACGGGCCGGGCGCGGAACTCAACGGCCAGGCGCCCGCCTTCCGGCTCACCGACCAGGACGGCCGGCCAGTCGGCCTGGCGAGCCTGCGCGGCAAGGCGGTCCTGCTGACGTTCCTCGATCCGGTCTGCACGGACCAGTGCCCCCTGATAGCTCCGGAACTCCGCCAGGCCGACCAGCTCCTGGGCGCGCGCGCTCGCGACGTGTGGCTGGTAGCGGTCGTCGCGAACCCCATCTACCGCCAGGTTGCGTTCACCCGGGCGTTCGATCGTCAGGAAGGGCTCACGGCAGTGCCGAACCGGCTGTACCTCACCGGCACCCTGCCCCAGCTTCAGCGGGTATGGCACAGCTACGGCGTCCTGGTCCAGGTGCTGCCGGGCGGCCAGATGATCGCGCACTCCGACGTCGCGTACGTCATCGGCCCCGACGGGCGGCTGCGCGAGCAGATCGGCCTCGACCCAGGACCGGGCACGGCCAGTTCGCAGGCGTCCTTCGCCGCGTTCCTGGCCAGCGCCGTCAGACGGGGCCTTGGCTCATGATGGCGCGCGGGATCGCGGCTGCGACCTCGCGGGCACTCGCGCTCGGCGTGGCCGTCATCCTGGCGCTGACCGGGTGCGGCACCGCCCGCCCCGACAGCCAAGCTGCCCTGCCGCCACCATCCATGGCGGTGCCGCTGACCACCTCGCTGGCGACCGGCACGGCCCGCTGGGCGGTCGTCAGAGTGGCCGCGTCACCCAGCCCGTTCTGGGAGATCGTCGTGCAGCGGCCCGGCCAGCGAAGCTGGTCGCTGGTCACCCCGCCAGGCGTCGCCGACAACGGCGGCGTCGTCGTGACATCGCCGGGCGCGGAGTCGCTGACCGCAGCCTTCCGCCCGAGCGAGGACCTGAAGTTCACGCCCCTGGCCGTGACCAGGGACGCCGGCGCGAGCTGGTCGCCGGGACTGCTCGACGGCGACCTGGCCGCAGAGCCCGACGCGATGGCCGCCGCGGCCGACGGCCGCCTGCTCGCGCTGGCACCGGGCGGGACGGTGTGGCTGTCCGCGCCCGGCGGCATCCGCTGGCGCACGGTTGCCCGCGAGCGTCCCCTGAAGGCAATGGCGGGTCGCGCCTGCGGCCTGGTCAGGCTCACCGCCGTCGCGTTCACCCCGGCCGGGGAGCCCCTGCTGGCCGGAGCGTGCGCGAGGGATCGGGTGGCCATCTTCGCCGACCGCCGGGGCGCGTGGCGTCCGGTCGGGCCGATGCTGCCCGCGGAACTGGCCGGGCACCAGGTGGAGGTGCTGCGCATGACCGCGATCGGCGGACGCGTGTTGGCGCTGCTCGTGGCCGGCGCCGCGCACGCCGTCAGCGTGACGGCGGCCTGGACCGGCGACGGCGGCGATCACTGGGGCATCTCACCGCCGCTGCCGCTTCGGGCTGCCCATGTCCAGTCGGTCGCGCTGAGCGCGAGCGGCGCGGCGGGACTGGTGCTGACCGGCGGCCGTGCCGTCGTGCTCGACGGGCCAGGAACCGGGTGGCGATGGCTGCCCGCGCTTCCCGCGGGCACGGTTGTGCTGGCACTCGGCCCGGCCGGCGAGGCCGACGCGCTGGCCAGCCGCGGGGCGCGCGTCACCACGTGGCGGCTGGCTTCGGGGCGCGGTGCCTGGGCACGGGTGCAGGCCCTCCGGGTTCCGCCGCCATGACGTCCGGAAATTCACGCCCCGTCGAGGCTGACCATGAGTTACGTCACCGGCCACTGGTCCAGCGATCCCTTCCTGCCCATCACGATCCTGCTCACGTGCTGGCACGAGATCGGCCTGATCAGGCTCGGCCGCCGATCCCGGCCAGCCATCCGCCGCCGGCGGAGGGCAAGATCGCTGTTGTTCTACGCGGGCCTGGTCGCGCTGGCGATCGCCGTCTGCTCGCCCATCGACTACTGGGCGAGCGACTACTTCTTCATGCACATGATCCAGCACCTGCTGCTGATGTTCGCGGCTCCGGCGCTGGTGGTCGCCGGCGCGCCGTGGCAACCGCTGCTGGCCGCCCTGCCCGGCGGCCTGCGGCACCGCCTGGTCCACCTGATCGTGCGCGCCCGTACCACCGTGCCGCGCGCGCCGACCGCGCTGACTCGTGGCCCATGGCTCGCGATCGCCCTCTTCAACGCGGTCATGATCGCCTGGCACGTTCCCGCACTGTTCGATCTCGCCGAAAGGAGCCAAGCCGTGCACATCTGGCTGATGCACGGCAGCTTCTTCGGCGCCGGGATGGCGTTCTGGGCGCAGTTCATCCCATCGCCGCCGCTGCACCGCCGGATGCCGCTGGTCAGCCGGGCTGCGGCCCTCGTCGGAACCAACCTGGTGATGGTGGGCCTGGCGATGGCGCTGGGCCTGTTCAGCAGCGCGAGCTGGTATCCGGTCTACGCCCACGTCCCCGGCGTGATCCTGCCGCCGTTCACCGACCAGCAAATCGGCGCGGCCATCTTGTGGGTCTGCGGCGAGCTGTGGGCCGTACCCGCGCTGGGCATCGTGATCAGCCGACTGCTCGCCGACGCCGACACCCGGCCGGGACGCCCGGAGGCCGGCCCGGCCGTGGCCTGCGGGCGGGCCGATGGGCACCTCGACGAGCGTGAAGGAACGGCCCGTGCCACCTGACACGCCCGGACCGCCCCCAGCCTCAGGTCCAGTCGCCGATCTCGGGCCGTCCTCCCGCGATCGCCCACGCCGCCGATGGTCGCGCACCGGCATCGCCCTGCTGGCCCTGACCAAGCCACGGATAATCGAATTGCTGCTGATCACCACCGTCCCAGCGATGTTCCTGGCGGCTCGCGGCGTGCCGCCGCTCCGGCTGGTCGCGGCCACCATGCTCGGCGGCGCGCTGACGGCGGGCGGCGGCAATGCCCTGAACATGGTATGGGATCGTGACATCGACGCCAGGATGCCACGGACCTGCCACCGGCCGCTGGTGACCGGCGTCGTCTCCCCGCGTGCGGCGGTCGTGTTCGCCATGAGCCTGGAAGCGGGCGGATTCGTCATCTTGTGGACCCAGGACAACCTGCTTGCGGCATTGCTGGCAATCGGGGCGGCGGCATATTACCTCGGCGTCTACACCATGGCCCTGAAGCGAACGACCCGCCTGAACGTCGTCATCGGCGGTGCCGCTGGCGCGATGCCCGTGCTCGTGGGCTGGGCGGCGGTCGCCGGGACCGTCGGCGCCCCCGCCTGGGTGCTCTTCGCCATCATCTTGCTGTGGACGCCGCCGCATTCGTGGGCGCTCGCCATGCGGTACCGGGACGACTACGCGCGGGCCAGAGTTCCCATGCTGCCGGCCGTGGCGGCCGGCCGGGTGGTGGCCGGCCAGATTCTGGCATTCGTCGTCCTCCTCGTCGGGGCTTCGGTCGTGCTGGCGCCAGTCGGAGACCTCGGGCTCGCCTACCTGACCGGCGCTGGCGCGCTCGGAGCGGCGTTCACCGCCATGTCCTGGCGCTTCGTGCGATCCGCGTCGCCGGGACGGGCCATGGCGCTGTTCCACTTCTCCAACGCTTACCTGGCGCTGCTGTTCATTTCCGTCGCCGTGGCGGCCATTGGGAGGTAAGGAGCGGCTGTCGTGCCAGGCCGGGCGCCGCGCGACGTCATCCTCGCCATGCTCCGCGCCCGCCGAGACGCCGACGCTCCGGCACCCCGCCCGGCCCGGCCGCCTGCCACACTACGGGTCATGCGCACGCTGGTCGCCGATCACCCGCTCATCGCCCACAAGCTCACCGTGCTCCGCGACGCGAGCACGCGGACCCCGGTCTTCCGCAGCCTGACCGACGAGCTGGTCACGCTGCTGGCCTACGAGGCCACGCGGCACGTCCGCGTCGAACCGGTCTCGGTGCGGACCCCGGTGGCGCCGGCCCAGGGCGTCAAGCTGGCCCGGCCGGTCCCGCTGGTGATCCCCGTGCTGCGGGCGGGAATCGGGATGCTGGACGGCATGGCCCGCCTGCTGCCCAAGGCCGACGTCGGCTTCGTCGGCCTGGCCAGGGACGAGCGGACGCTCGTCGCCGCCACCTACGCCACCCGGCTGCCCGCGGACCTGAGCGGCCGGGACGCGTTCGTCCTGGATCCGATGCTGGCCACCGGGGGGACGCTCGAGACGGTCTTCCGCCTGCTCGCCGAGCGCGGCGCCGCCTCGCTCACCGCGATCTGCCTGCTCGCCGCCCCAGAGGGCATCGCCCGGGTGCACGCCGCGTTCGGCGACGACTACCCGCTCCCGGTCACGGTGGTCACCGCCGGGCTGGACGAGCGGCTGGACGAGCGCGGCTACATCGTGCCCGGCCTCGGCGACGCCGGCGACCGGCTCTACGGTGACCTCTAGCACCCGGCCCGGGACGAGCGAGCGCCAGGAAACGGAGCTGGCCAGCGGGGAACCCGCCAGGCACCGCCTGGCGGTGGCGCTGCCCCCGGGCAGGCTCAGGAGGGCACGGGCAGCGACGCCGCGACGCAGTTCTCCGCCAGGCTGGCCGAGGCGGCCCGGGACCGGACGGCGCAGGCCCTGCTTGAGCAGGCCGCGGGCGAAGACGGTCACGTTCACGAACGGCGCCTGCGACCGGCCGCCGGGCAGCGGCGCCGGTCCGGGCGCGCAGCCATGCCGGGTAGGTGCGCGCCCGGCCTGATCGTGCGGAGGCGGAACCTGCCATCGGCATCCCGCAGGCAGCGCCTGCGCCGATGAAGTCCGGATCGTGCGGGAAGAAGCCCGGGTCGCTGGGATCCTCGTAGATCCCCGCCGCGCTCGCCTGCCACATCTCCACGAGCGTGCCCGGGACAGGCCGGCCATCCCAGCCGGGCACCTGGCCCGTCACGACGACGCGCTCCCCGATCGGCTCGCCCGCGTGCCGCCCGAGCAGGTCGGCGCCGTCCGCCGGGACGGGAATGCGGCGGAAGTCCGGCCCCGCGGATCTGGCGATCCACTCCTCCGGAGCCTCGATGAGCGGCTCGGCCGGCGCGCGCAGCACCGTGTGGGCGGCTCCCGGATCGAATGTCAACCGTTTGGCTGAACATTGAGCGCTGACGCTGACGTGGAACGCATGTCAGCCAGGCGACTACACTTCGCGCGTGAACGTGACGCTGTCCAAGCGCGGGAGCTACGCCGTGCGCGCGGCGACGTGCCTGGCACGCGCGTACGACAGCGGCCGGCCGAAGAAGCTCAGAGAGATCTCGGCCGACATGGACATCCCACGCACATTCGTCTCCCAGATCCTGGGCGACCTGGTCAGGGCGGGCATCGCGGTCTCGGCCTTCGGCAGGGACGGCGGCCACCGCCTGGCCAGGCCGCCCGGCGAGGTCAGCGTCGCCGAGGTCATCGAGGCGGCCGAGGGGCCGCTGGTCTCCGAGCGCTGCGCGCTCGGCGACGGGCCGTGCCGGTGGCACGCCGTCTGCCCGCTGCACGAGACGATGACCACGGCCACCGCGTCCCTGCGGGCGGTCCTGGCCGCGACCTCGCTCGACACGATCGCCGAGCGGGACCTGGCGATCGCCGCGGGCGCATACCCCGTGCCCGCCGATGCCCATCCCAGGCCGCGCGCGACCCCGGTGGCGGACTCCGTCCAGGTGGAGCTTCCCATGACCGCAGTCGGCGCGCGGCTGCGCGCCGGCTCCGGCTGGCTGATCAGGCACGCGGAGGCCTGCGACGACGAGCAGTCGCTGGTACGGCTCGCCCCGGGCGGGCCCGGGCGGCCCGGCTGGCTGGGCACGACCGTGGCCGTGCGCCTCGGCACGGCGGCCGAGTCGGCCAACGCCCTGGCGTTCGCCCTGGTCTGGGAGGCGAGCGGACCAGGAGGCATCTTCCCCAGGTTCGAGGGCGAGCTGCGGCTCAGCGCGCTCGACCCGGAGCGCTCCCAGCTCGCGCTCTCCGGGCACTACCGCCCGCCCTTCGGCAAGGCGGGCCGGGTCCTCGACGATGCCGTGCTGGGCAGGCTGGCACGGGCCACGGTGCGCTCGTTCCTGCGCCGGGTCGCGCGGGTGCTCGAGGACGAGTCGCCCCCAGGGCGCTGACCTCCCGCCAGCCCGCAGGGCCTAGAGCCCGGCCGGGTGCCAGACCGTCTTGATCTCCAGGAACGCGAGCAGCCGCCGGAGCCCGGGCACCGCCGCCCAGTCCTCCTCCGCGCAGAGCACCCGCTTGACGTTCCCGGCCGCCAGCCGCTCCAGGCCGGCCCGGTCCGGCGCGGGGACGCCGGTGATGTCGATCCCGTCCACCCCGAAGTGGGCGGCGAGGACCGGGGCGAGCTCGGCGGTCCGCCCGGTCAGGATGTTCACCACGCCGGGCGGGACGTCGGCGGTCGCGAGCGCCTCCGCGAGCGTGATCGCCGGGAGCGGCCGGGCCTCGCTGGCGACCACCACGGCCGCGTTCCCGGCCGCGATCACCGGCGCGAGCACGCTCACCAGCCCGAGCAGGCTCGAGTCGCCGGGGGCCACCACCGCGACCACGCCGGCCGGCTCGGGAACGCTGAGGTTGAGGAACGGCCCGGCCACCTGGTTCGCCGAGCCCGCGACCTGCGCGATCTTGTCAGGCCAGCCGGCGTACCAGACCCAGCGGTCGACCACGGCGCCGACCGCGCGCCTGGCCGCCGCGCCGGAGGCGCCCTCGCCGTGGGCAAGGTCCTCGGCGAGCTGCCCGGCCCGGCCCTCGATCATCTCCGCCACCCGGTAGAGGACCTGGCCGCGGTTGTAGGCCGTCGCGGCCGACCACGCCGCGAAGGCGGCCCGCGCCGCGACGACCGCGTCGCGGGCGTCCTTGCGCGAGGCCTGCGCCGCGTAGGCGAGCAGCTCGCCGGTCCTGGCCGCGCGGACCGGGTAGGACCGTCCCGACTCCGACCGCGGGAACGCCCCGCCGATGAACAGCTTGCAGGTCTTCCGCACGGCCAGCCGGGGTGGCGCGCCAGCCGGGGCGCGCGCGTCCCGCTCCGGCCCGGCCCGCGCCGCCGGCTCAGACATCGAGGTACGCGGCCAGGCCGTGCCTGCCGCCCTCCCGCCCGAACCCGGACTCCCGGTACCCGCCGAACGGACTGGCCGGGTCGAACCGGTTGTAGGTGTTCGCCCACACCACCCCGGCCCGCAGCCGCTGCGCCATCCACAAGATCCTGCTGCCCTTCTCGGTCCAGATCCCGGCGGACAGGCCGTAGGGGGTGTTGTTCGCCTTCGCCACGGCCTCGGCAGGCGTGCGGAACGTCAGCACCGACAGCACCGGACCGAAGATCTCCTCCCGCGCGATCCGGTGGGACTGGCTGACCCCGGTGAACACGGTCGGCGCGAACCAGTACCCGCGCGGCGGCAGCCTGCACGGCGGGGACCAGCGCTGCGCGCCCTCCGCCTCGCCTGCCGCGGCCAGGCTAGCGATCTTGTCGAGCTGCTCGCGGGAGTTGATCGCGCCGACGTCGGTGTTCTTGTCCAGCGGGTCGCCGAGGCGGAGGGTGGCCAGGCGCCGCCGCAGCCGCTCCACGACCTCCTGCTCCGCAGACTCCTGCACCAGCAGCCGCGAGCCGGCGCAGCAGACGTGCCCCTGGTTGAAGAAGATGCCGTTGACGATGCCCTCGATCGCCGCGTCGATCGGGGCGTCGTCGAAGACGATGTTCGCGGCCTTGCCCCCGAGCTCGAGCGTCAGGCGCCTGCCGGTCCCGGCGAGGGCCGCGGCGATCTCCTTGCCCACCTGCGTCGACCCGGTGAACGCGACCTTGTCCACCCCGGGGTGGGCGGCCAGCGCGGCGCCGGCCGCGGCCGCCCCGGTGACCACGTTCACCACGCCGGGCGGCAGGTCTGCCTGCTCGCACACCTGAGCGAGCAGCAGGGCGGTGAGCGGGGTGGTCTCGGCCGGCTTGAGCACGCACGTGTTCCCCGCGGCCAGGGCGGGGGCGAGCTTCCATGCCGCCATCAGCAGCGGGAAGTTCCACGGGATGATCTGGCCGGCCACGCCGAGCGGCCGGGGGTCCGGGCCGAAGCCCGCGTGGCCGAGCTTGTCCGCCCAGCCGGCGTGGTAGAAGAAGTGCGCGGCGGCGAGCGGGACGTCCACGTCCCTGGACTCCCTGATCGGCTTGCCGTTGTCGAGGGACTCCAGCACCGCGAACTCGCGGGAGCGCTCCTGCAGGATCCGCGCGATCCGGTAGAGGTACTTGGCCCGCTCGGCTCCCGGCATCGGCCCCCAGACCCGCTCGTAGGCGTCCCGCGCGGCAGCGACGGCCCGGTCCACGTCCGCCGGGCCGGCCTCGGCCACCCGGGCGAGCGTCTCCTCGGTGGCCGGGTTGACGGTGGCGAACGTGCCGTCCTCCCCCGGCGTCCACCGGCCGCCGATGAACAGCCCGTACTCGGGGGCGATCGAAACGACCTGCCGGGACTCGGGGGCCGGGGCGTACTCCCAGCCCGCCCCGGCTGCGGGGACGTCCTCGCGCGGCGCCGGGGAGGAGCCCCGGCCCGGCTCGCCCGCCGACCCGGCGGGCGGTCCATTCGTGGCCATCGGCGCACATTCTTCCACGCCCGCCCGTGCCAGCCAGTACCCTGGCCGCACGCCAGGCAGCACGACCAACCGAAGGCGGGGTCCCATGCTCCGATCATTTATCCGCGGCGCCATCCGGGGGACCGCCGCCACCATCACCGCGGCCCTTCTCGTCCTGGCCGGCGTCGCCCTCGCCGGCTGCGGCTCGGGCGGCTCGGCCGGGCCGGGGGCCTCATCCGCCCCGGCCGCCGGCGGCACCTCCGCGTCCGCGCCGCAGGGTTCCGGCGGCGCGGGCACCGACCTGTTCCCCGCGGCGGTCGGGGACACCTGGGTGTACGACGTCACGATCGTCAACTTCGGCCACGGCACGACCACCAACAAGGTCGCCTCGGTGGTCCCGGTGGCCGCCGGCCAGCGGGTGACGATCACCTCCCGCACCCAGGTCCCGAAGCTTCCCTCCGCGCCCACCACGCTGATCTACGTGATCCACCCGGACGGCACCATCGCCGTGCCGCTGGCCCAGGTGGGCAACGGAGTCGCGACGCTCAGGTCGGGCAGCATCGTCTGGCCGTCCAAGGCCGAGCTCGACTCCGGCCAGCCGCACACCTCCACGCTGGTGCTCGGGATCACCGCCGCCGGGCGCACCCTCACGGTCCGCGCGAAGGTCACGGTGCGCGGCGGCGGCACCCAGCGGGTGACCGTGCCGGCCGGCACCTACACCGCCACCGTCGTGGACCAGGCCATCACCGAGAAGGTCCAGGGGATCCCGGTCCGCGTCATGATCCGGACCTGGCTGGCCCCCGGGGTCGGGCCGGTCAAGGAGACGGCGTCGACCACGACCGGAACCGTGGCCGAGGTGGTCAGCACCGAGGTGCTGAGGTCGTTCACCCGGGGCTGACAGGCGCCCTGGCCTCGTGGGGCCGCGGCCCGCCGTCACCGCCGCGGCCCGCCGTCACCGCCGCGGCCCGCCGTC
>JAJPIV010000059.1 GCA_021324595.1 Actinomycetota bacterium
AGCTCGGCGCCGATCTTCTCCCACGGGTCCTCGAGCTCGATCTCCTTGGCGATGGACACGCCATCGTTGGTGATCGTGGGTGCGCCCCACTTCTTCTCGAGAACCACGTTCCGGCCCTTCGGGCCGAGGGTTACCTTCACGACGTCGGCAAGCTGATTCATGCCGCGCTCGAGGCCGCGCCTGGCGTCCTCGTTGTACGCGATCATCTTCGCTGCCATAGGCTCCAGTCCTCCCGGAACTTACTGCCAACAGTGCCCGACCGAGCCGACGCCCGCGACGGACGGCAGCCTGGCACCAGGGTCCACCTGCTGCCGGCGTGCCTCATCGCCCCGATCACGCCACATGATCTGTCACTCTCATCGTGCGAGTGCTAACGACTTGTTTAGCACTCTCGGCCCGAGAGTGCAAGCCGACCGGGCCGGCCCGGCCGATCCGGCGCGCGCGGGCCGGGGAGGCGCCGCCCGAGCCCGCGGCCGCCGGACGGGGAGCCCGGGCGCCCCAGCCTGGGTGGCGGGGAACGGGATACCGCGTGCGGCGGCCCGGCGCCGTGGGCGGGGCGGCGGCGCCGGCACCCGCCTCGGGGCCCGCGCCCGGGCACGCGAAGGCCCGGCACCGCTCCCACCGGCACCGGGCCCGCTGCGCCTGCGCTAGACCGTCCGGACCATCTCCGCCTGGGGGCCGCGATCGCTCTGCGTGATCTCGAATTCGACCCGCTGGCCCTCCTCAAGCGTGCGGTATCCCTCTGCCTGGATTGCCGTGAAGTGGACGAAGACGTCCCTACCACCGTCGACCGCGATAAAGCCGTAGCCCTTTTCCGCGTTGAACCATTTGACGGTGCCCTGAGCCATGAAACAACTCCCTAACTGTTTGCTCGGGCTTCGGGTCACGCCCTTGCTACGCGAAACCCGGTGATCGCGGAACGGGCCTGACGTGCTGCGGAAGGAACCACCCGCCGCCCTCGCCGTACCGACAGCGACCGGACATTACCCTACAGGCTTCAGGCGCGGCGCGCGCCGGAATGACCTCTCATGGCCAGTGCCCAGCTCACCGCGCGCCGACAGCGAAGACTGATGCGTGATGCCCGGTTTTGACGGGCCCGCTCCTCCGCCCGCCGGCGGCGCGGGGCGCTGCGGGCCCCGGGGGCCGCCGGACCCGCGGCCGGCCCTCACGCCGCCGGGGATGCCTGCCGGTACGCCTGCTCGAAGGCGGCGAGGCTGGGCCGGACCGGCTCGGGCACGCGGACGGCTCCCGCCATGGCGTCGAGCGTCTTCAGGCCGTCCCCGGAGTTGATGATCACCGTCTCCTCGCCCGGGTCGATCTCGCCGGCCGCGAGCAGGCGGCGCAGCACGGCCAGGGTGACCCCGACGGCGGTCTCGCCGAAGATGCCCTCGGACTGCGCGAGCAGCCCGATCGCCGCCACGATCTCCTCGTCTGGCACATCGGTGACGCTCCCGCCGGTCCTGCGCACCACGTCGAGCACGTACGGCCCGTCCGCCGGGTTGCCGATCGCCAGCGACTTCGCCACGGTGTCCGGCCGCACCGGCTCCACGACCGAGCTCCCCGCGCGGAAGGCGCGGGCCACCGGGGCGCACCCGCTCGCCTGGGCGCCGTACACGCGGACGGTGTCACCGGGCACCAGGCCCAGGGCGGCGAGCTCGCGGAATGCCTTGTCGATCTTGACGAGCTGGGCGCCCGAGGCGACCGGCACGACGATCTGGCGGGGCAGCCGCCAGCCCAGGTCCTCCGCGATCTCATAGCCGATGGTCTTGGACCCTTCGGCGTAGTACGGGCGCACGTTGACGTTGACGAATGCCCAGTCCTCGCGCTCTTCGGCAAGCTCGCAGGCCAGCCGGTTCACGTCGTCGTAGTCACCGTCGACGGTGACCAGCAGGCAGCCGTAGACCGCCGAGGCCAGGATCTTCTGCGGCTCCAGGCTGGCGGGGACCAGGACGACCGAGCGGATCCCCGCGCGCGCCGCGGCCGCCGCGACCGCGTTGGCCAGGTTCCCCGTCGACGGGCAGGCGAGCACCCGGTGGCCCATCTCGATCGCGGCGGCCAGGGCGACCGCCACGACCCGGTCCTTGAACGAGTGCGTCGGGTTGGCCCGCTCGTCCTTCACCCACAGCGCCCGCATCCCCAGCGTCCTCGCCAGGTTGTCAGCGCGGATCAGCGGCGTGCGCCCGGGCTCGGTGGTCCGCGTGCTGCCGATGCCGGGCGGCACCGGGAGCAGGCTCGCGTAGCGCCAGATGTTCGGCGGGCCGGCCTCGATCGCCTCCCGGGTGACCGGCGGCAGGTCGTAGGTGACCGCCAGCGGGCCGAAGCACTCCGAGCAGGCGTGCCGGCCGCCGAGGTCGAACGCCGCGCCGCATTCGCGGCAGGTCAGCGCGGTGGCACTGCCGAAGCGCGGGGACGCGCCCGGCTTGCTGATCACAGATGTCATGACTGGTGAGGCCTCTCCTCATCTGTCCCGCCGTCCGCGCGCGGACGGCGGGCCGGAGTTGGCACCTGTCACGGCGCGGCCTCACCCGCGCCCGCCGCTGACCGGGCGGGACGCGCGAGTCGAGCGCAAGTCACCGTGAGGGTTGCCGGGGCTTCGCAGGGCCGTTCCCTCCACCCCTCTGGATGAGCGGTATTCAGTTGTCGCTCGTACTCTAACCGATCCGCCCGTGATCCTCCCATAGGGGTGGGTCCCAGCCGGAGCGCGCGGCCCGCGGAGCGCAAGCACGCGGCCCCGGCGCCCGGGGGGCCGGCGCGGCGGCGCGGGTGGTGACGGCCGGAGCCCGCCCGCACCGTTACCCTCACTCAGATGGGCGAGGCTACTGCGTGGCGGCGTGTCGTGGTGGCGTCCAACCGCGGCCCGGTGTCGTTCACCAGGGACGGCAGCGGGCGGCTCACCGCCAGGCGCGGCGGAGGCGGGGTGGTCTCCGGCCTGTCCTCGGTGGCGGGCCGGGCGGACCTGCTGTGGGTCTGCGCGGCGCTGAGCGAACCGGACCGGGCGGCGGCGCGGGCCGCGCCGGGCGGCCTGCTCGGTCCCGGCGGCGGGGAGGCGACGCCGGATGCCGGGGCCGTGCGGATGCTCGACATCCCGGCCGGGACGTTCGGCCCGGCGTACAACACCATCGCCAACTCCGTGCTCTGGTTCGTTCACCACATGCTCTACGACACGCCGCGGCTGCCGCAGTTCGGCCTGGAGTTCCGGCGGGACTGGGAGGCCTACCGCGCCTACAACGCGGCGTTCGCCGACGCGATCGCCGGCGCGTGCGCCCCGGCGGCCGCGGGCGACCCTCCCACCCGCGTACTGGTGCAGGACTACCACCTCGCGCTGGTGCCGCGGATGCTCGCCGATCGGGGCGCTCCCGCGCGGGTCGCCCACTTCTCGCACACGCCCTGGGCGCCCCCCGACTATTTCAGGATGCTGCCGGACGACATCGCGGCCGAGGTCCTCGGCGGTATCCTCGGCGCCGACCACGCGGGATTCCTGTGCCAGCGGTGGGCCGACGCGTTCGCCGACTGCTGCGAGCGGCTGCTCGGAGCGCGGGTGGACCGCGCGCGATGCGAGATCGTTCACCGCGGCCACCGGACCTCCATCGGCGTTCACCCGCTCGGCGTGGACGCCGCCGAGCTGGCCGCCCGGGCCGCCGAATCCGACGTCACGCGGCAGCTGGCCGCCCTCGCCGCGGTCGTCGGCGACCGCAAGCTGATCGTGCGCGTCGACCGCACCGAGCTGTCGAAGAACATCGTCCGCGGCCTGGCCGCCTACCGCGAGCTGCTCCGGGCCCGCCCCCAGTGGCGGGGCAAGGTGATGCTCCTGGCGTTCGCCTACCCGTCCCGGCGTGAGGTGCCGGAGTACCGCGAGTACTTTGCCGCGGCCGAGCGCCTGGCCGCGCAGATCGCCGAGGAGTTCGCCGCCCCCGGCTGGTCGCCGGTCCTGCTCGACACCCGGGACGACTACCCGCGCTCGCTGGCCGGCTACCGGCTGGCCGACGTGCTGCTCGTCAACCCGATCAGGGACGGCATGAACCTCGTCGCCAAGGAGGGCCCGGTCCTGTCTGGCCGCGACTGCGTCCTCGTGCTGTCCCGCGAGGCCGGCGCGGCGGCCGAGCTCGGCGAGCATGCCCTGCTGGTCAACCCGTTCGACGTGACCGGCACGGCGGAGGCGCTGCACCGGGCGCTGACGATGGCGCCGGGCGAGCGCGCCGCGCGCCGCGCCCGGCTGGCCCAGGCTGCGGCTGCGGTCCCGCCCTCGGCCTGGTTCGCGAGCCTGCTGGCCGCGCTCGGCGAGCCGGCCGCGCCGGCCCGCTGAAGGCTGGGGGCCGGATCAGCCGGGCGCCGTGATCGCGGCCGCGAGGCCGGCCAGCAACTCGGCGACGCCCTCGGGCCCGCCGACGACCAGGTCGGCCTCGGCCGCCAGCTCGGTCACCTCGGCGGACCCGCTGCACACCGCGAGGCCGGGCCGCCCGGCCGCCCGCAGCCGCCGGACGGCGCGGAAGGCGGGCAGGTCACCGAGGTCGTCTCCGCAGAACATGATGGCGGACGGATCCCGTTCTCCGGCCAGCTCCTCCAGGGCCAGGCCCTTGTCGGCGCCCGGGGGCCTCAGCTCGATCACGAAGCGGCCCGGCTCCGCGCGCAGGGCGGTCCGCGCCGCGAGCCGCAGCAGCGGCGCCCGGACCTGGCGCATGGCAGCCACCGGGTCGGCGGCCCGCCTGGTGTGCACGGCCAGCGACTGGCCCTTGTCCTCGATCCAGACCCCGGGCGGCGCGCCGGCGCCGGCCAGCACGCCGGGCAGGAGCTCCCTGGCGATCCGCAGGCCCTCCGGTGGAGGCGGCCCGGTCACCTGCCCGCCGCGCCAGCGCTGGCGGCCATAGTGCCCGAGGACGATGATGCCGGGGATGTCACCGAGCGAGCCGTACTCGACGGCGACCGCCGCCGGGCGGCCGGTGATCACCGCGAGCGTGCCCACCCGCAGCGCCAGGGCGCGCATCGCGGCGACCGCGGCAGGCAGTGCCCTGGCCTGCGCCGGATCGGGGACGATCGGCGCCAGCGTGCCGTCGAAGTCGATCGCGATCAGCGCCCGGGCGGGCTCGGCGAGCAGCGCCGACAGGCCGGCCCGGCCCGCCGCGGTGGCAGGCTCGGGCACCGCCCCGGGCGCGCCCAGTCCCATGCAGCCCCCGTCCCCCGGATCCGGCCCGGCCTCAGGGCGTGCCGCGGCCGGACCGCAGCCGCGCCCGGGCCGCGCGGCGGCGGCGCAGCCGGGCGACGACCACCGGATCGGCCTGCGCGGCCGCCGGATTGTCGATCAGCTCGCTGAGGATCTGGTAGTACCTGGTGGGCGACATCCCGAACACGGCGAGGATCTCGCGCTCCTTCGCGCCGGGGGAGCGCCACCAGTTCCGCTCGAAGGCCAGGACGCGCATCTCAAGCTCGGTCAGCGACGCCACCTGGCCTCCCGAAGGTTCTCGCCGCCCATCGTAGGCGGACCGGCGGGAGCGCGGCCACCCCGCTCTGGCGGACCCGCGCGGGGGACACGTACGCTCACCGTTTGTGACCTCGGTGAGCTGCCTGACCTTCCTGACCGACTTCGGCCTCGAGGACGGCTTCGTCGCCGCGTGCCACGGCGTCGCCGCGAGGATCGCCCCCGGTGCCAGGATCATCGACATCACTCACCTCGTCCCGCCCGGCGACGTCCGCCGCGGCGCGGCGGTGCTCGCGCAGACGGTGCCCTCGATGCCGCCTGCGGTGCACGTGGCGGTCGTCGATCCGGGCGTGGGCACCAGGCGCCGCGCGGTCGCGGTCCAGGCCGGGGCCGGCATCCTGGTCGGCCCGGACAACGGCCTGCTCTCCTGGGCGATCACCGCGCTCGGCGGTGCCCGCGCCGCGGTGCTGCTCACCAACGAGGCGCTGTGGAACCAGCCGGTCTCCCGGACCTTCCACGGCAGAGACATCTTCATGCCGGTCGCCGCGCACCTGGCCACCGGAACCGCCCTGGCCGACGCCGGCATCCCGGTCGATCCCGCCGAGCTGGTCTGGCTCGCGCCGCCCACCAGCAGGATGCTGGACGGCGAGGCTGAAGGAGAGGTGCTGTCGGTGGACCGGTTCGGCAATGTGCAGCTGTCCATCCCCGGTCAGGCGGCCGCCGAGCTGGGAATCGCGTTCGGCGGCTCGCTCACGATCCGGTGCAACCGGCGCGAGATCGCCGCGCCGTACCTGGAGACCTTCGGGGCGGCCTCGCCCGGCGAGCTGATCGCGTTCACCGACAGCGCCGGGCTGATCGCCCTGGCCATCACGAACGGCAACGCGGCGGAGGCCCTCTCGCTGCCGCCGGGGGCACGGGTCAGGATCGCCCCCGCCCGGGCCGACTTACCGTCACTGGGCACGATGAATGGCCGCGAAAGTGGCAGACTAGACGTCACCTGCACGGAAGGTCACGCTGGCGTGCCGCTGAGGGTCCCTCGCATCATCATGGCCGTGACGGCCATCGGCTTGGCGTCTGTGCCCCTCGTGGCCGCAGGCGCGCCCGCCGAAGCCCGGCGCGTCCCGTCCCGCGAGTGGTGGCTCACGGCCGTGCGCACGGCGCAGGCGTGGCGCACCAGCGACGGCGCCGGCGTGACCGTGGCGGTCCTGGCCGACGGCGTCGATGCCCGCCAGCCCGACCTGCTTGGCTCGGTGATCGCCGGCCGGTCGTTCATCCCGGGGGCGCGCCGTCACGGCCAGGTTCCCGCCGGGCGGGTCGGCACCGGCCTGGCCAGCCTGATCGCGGGCCACGGGCACGGCAGGAGGCACGCGCAGGGGGTCACCGGCGTCGCGCCGGGCGCCAGGATCCTGCCGGTCACGGTCACTCTCACCCCCGGCGACCCGCGCTGGTCCGACCCGGAGGTCACGTCGCGGCTGCCCGCGGCGATCGCGGCGGGCATCAGGTACGCGGTGAGCCGGGGCGCGTCGGTGATCGTGCTGCCGGCGGACCCGGGGATGCCGGCCTCGTCCGGGCGGCGGGCGACGCCCGGGGCGGCCGGCGGAAGCGCGGCCGAGCGGGCGGCGGTGGGCTACGCGATCCGCCGGAACGTGGTCCTGGTCGCCCCGGCCGGGGACAACGGGCGCGGTGCGGACGCCGCGAACTACCCGGCCGCCTATCCGGGCGTGATCGCGGTGGGCTCGTTCGCGCGGGACTTCGCCATCTCCCCGTACAGCAACCGCCGGCCGTACGTCGCGCTTGCCGGGCCCGGCCAGGACGTGACGGCCGCCGCTCCCGTCGGCTACCAGGTCCTGAGCACCACCTGGGCGGCGAGCGCGCTCGTGGGAGGGATCGCGGCGCTGGTGAGGTCGCAGTTCCCGGACCTGACCGCGGCGCAGGTCCGGCGGGCACTGACCCTGGGGGCCGTGCTCCGCCCGCGGCGGGCGCTGGCCGGCGCGGGCCACGGCCTGGCCGACGCCGTCGGCGCGCTCCGGAGGGCGGCCACGATGTCGCCGCCGCGCGCACGGCTCGCCATGGCGGGCGCCCGGCCGCGGACGCGGCCGGCCGTCCCGGCGGCGGCCACGCCGGCGACGACCATGGCCAGGGACATGCTCGCGGACGCCGGCCTCTCGCTGGGGCTCCTGGTGCTGCTGCTCGTGCCGATCATCGGCTACTCGGCGCTCCGCCGCCGGCGGGAGCGGAGGGCGGCGCTTCTCGCGGAGGCTCGCCGGCTGGAGCGGGAACGGCAGCCCGGCGGCGCCTCGGCCCGGGCCGACCCGCTGACCGAGTACTTCGGCCCGGCCCCGGCACCTCCGCCCGGCTCCCCTGAGGGGACGGCGCGGGCTGGCGCGGCCCGGGCCGCTGCGCCATCCCCGCACCCGGTGACCCGGATCGGGGCCGGGGGCTTCCTGGCCGCCCCGATCGCCGCCACGGCCCGGCTGGGCCGCGGAATCGGCCTCGCGGCCCGCGCCGCGGACGACGCCGCATCCGGATCCGCGGACACCGCAGCCCGCACGGGCGACGCCACGTTCGGTGCCGCGCCGGGAACCTACCTGCGCTCCTCGGTGCGGCGCCGCCCGGTGAGCGGAGGCCCCCCGTGGGATCCCGCTCCGGAGCCGACGGGCGAGCCGCCCTGGGCGCGCACGCCGACATGGCGGCCTGGCGGGGCCCCGGCTGTGCCGGAGAGCCTGCCCGTGGTCGGGCCGCTGCCGGAGCAGGCCGGGTACGCCGGGGCGCCGCGGCCCTCGTCCGCTCCCCGCGGCCTGTTCGACCCGGTCCCGCCGCCTCCGGGGGTGACGGACGGCGACCCGGCGGTGCCGTCGGGCGGCCGCGCCGGCCGGCCGGCGCCGGCCGCGGCGCGCGAGGGGCAGCCGCCGGCCGGGGCACGCGGGGGGCAGCCGCCGGCATGGCCGACACGGGCCGGCCCGGACGTGGTCATGCACGAGGCGGGCACCAAGCCCATCTACGTCTGGAACCCGTCGGCGCCCGTCGCGCCGGACAACGACGCTGAACCGTGGGCCGATGACCCGCAGCCCTGGGCCGGGGGGGCGGAGCCCCAGGCCGATGACCCGCAGCCCTGGGCCGGGGGGCCGGAGCCCCAGGCCGACGACCCGCAGCCCTGGGCCGCGGGGCCGGAGCCCCAGGCCGATGACCCGCAGCCCTGGGCCGCGGGGCCGGAGCCCCGGGCCGGCGCCGGAACCGAGTGACCTCGGTCGCGGCTCAGCTGGCCTGGGTGAGCTCAGCGGCGGCCGTCCCGGGCGCGCGTGCGGTCGTCCCGGGGCCGCTGCCCGGCCCGCGCGGCGAGCTGCTCCTTGCGGACGGAGGCGTACATGGGGGCGTACTCCTGCCCCGACAGCTGGCGGATCGCGTCCATCACCCGGTCCGTGACCGCCCGCCGCTGCCTGGCGCCGGCGGGCTGGCCCGCGAACTCATCGAACCGCAGAGGCCCGCCAAACCTGATCTGAATCCGGCCGGGCCGCGGGATCGCCCGCCCGGGCGGCAGCATGCGGTCTGTGCCGATCATCGCGACCGGCACCACCGGCACGCCCGAGCGCAGCGCGAGCCAGCCGATGCCGGTCCGGCCCCGGTACAGCCGGCCGTCGGGTGATCTGGTGCCCTCCGGGTAGATGCCGAACAGCGAGCCTGCCCGCAGCAGCGCCAGCGCCGCCTCCAGCATCTCCTGCGCCGCCCGCGCCCCCGTCCGGTCCACCGACAGCTGCTTGGTGGCGCGCAGGTACGCGCCGGCGATCCGCTCGGAGAGGCGCTTGCCGGTGAAGTATTCGGATTTGGCGGCGAACAGCACCGGGCGGTCGAGCACGAGGGGCAGGTAGAGGGAGTCGAGCACGGACAGGTGGTTGGAGGCGAGGATCGCGCCGCCCGATTCGGGGACGTGGGCCGCGCCGGTGACCTCGATCCTGGCGAGCAGGTGCAGGAACGGCCCGATCGTGAGCCTCGACAGCTGGTACGGCAACCGTCCTCCCGCCCTGTGGCCCGCCTGCCCGCCGACGGGCCGCGCCCCTGGTGTGGCCTCATTACAGCATCACGTTCGCGCCGGCCCGGGTCCCGGCCGGCCGGGACCCGGGCCGGCGGCGGGCATCTCCCTCACCCGGAGTGCGGGCGCGGCCCCTCACCCGTAGCAGCCGACCCAGACCACCATCGGGCCGTTCGCGGGCGTGCCCGCAGAGTCGAGGTCGACCACGCCGAGGGTCACCAGGACGGGCTTGGCCGAGCCCGGATCCAGGCACGCCGGCCGGCCGGTGTGCCACGGGCCGCCGGAGGATGTCCGCCAGGGCGTCGGGTTCCCGAGCCGCAGGGTCTGCGCGGTGCCGTTCCTGGGCTTGAAGACGATGCTCGTGACCGTGCCGTTGTCGCCGCGCACCGCGGTCACCGTGCCCGGCTGCGTGGCTGGCTGGGCCGTGCTGCGCGGCAGCGCGTACCCCACCACGCCGCCGATCACCACCATCACCGCGCCCACCAGGTACCTGCGGCCACGCTGGAGCAGGTCCAGGTCCGAGACCCTCGCCACGCGCCCACCACCCCGCTAATCGGCCAAACAACGGACGACCCAGGTATATCCCGTCACGGGCCGGTCGTCCACGGCGGCATCCGATCACGCGGAAGGTCCGGGTGCGCCGGATCAATGCCGGCGGCGTGATCATTCCTCGAGCGCGCCAGGGCTCGCCGGGACGTCGATCGCGTGCTCGCGGAGGGTCTCGAGCGGAACGATGTCGAGTGCGCGCTCGTGGGTCGAGGCGAGCACCACGAACGCCGCGGCACCCGCCTCGTGCGCCCGCAGCCAGTTCGCGGCGGTCACGCACCAGCGGTCGCCGGGAACGAGCCCTGGGAACCGGTACCTCGGCGCCGGGGTGATCAGGTCGTTGCCGATGCTGCGCTGGTGCTCGAGGAACTCCTTGGTCACGACCGCGCAGATGGTGTGGCTGCCGACGTCCTCCGGCCCTGTGTTGCAGCACCCGTCCCGGTAGAAGCCAGTGACCGGGTCGTCACCACATGGCTCCAGCTCGCCGCCGAGCACGTTCCGTGCGCCCATGGCAGTCAGTATCGCGCACGGCTTGCTCAGGCGCGGGCCGGTGGGATCACCCCTGGGCCGGCGGCTGCGCACCCTGGCAGCGCGGGCGGGCGCTGTCGGACGGGGCGTCCCGGCCAGGCCAGCGTCCCGCACCCCAGGCCCGCACTAACGCGCTCACCTGCGCAGCCATGCCGCCGAGGCCCGCAGCGGGCCATTGCCGGGCCACGAAGGGGACGACAGCCAGGACGTGCCGACTGGCGACGATGACGGGCCGGAGGAGTTCGGTGCCCCGCGGCATGGCCGTCCCGGCCGCCGTGGCCAGCGCCACCTGTCCCGGGACCGTCGGCCGCCGCACCAGGTCCCGGTGCCACCGGACCTTGCGGTGGCACCGGGACCTGGCCGGCGCCCGCCCCGCCGGCGGTCGCCAGCCCGCAGGCCGGCACGAGCCCGCTTCCCGCGCAGGCGGGGAATGCCGCGGCGGGAGGATCCAGTGCCCCCCGGCACCGCCGCTGCCGCCCGGCACGGTCACCTTCGGCCGCCTCGGGGGCGCGGAGTTCCCGTTCGATGCGATCAGCTCCGGCGGCCTGGGCCCTGACCGGGCTCAGCGCCCCCGGCGCCGCCAGGGCGCTGCTGGTCGGCCTGCTCGCCGCCCCCGCCGGCTCGCCGGGCCAGGCCTGCGTCCTGGTCCCCGAAGCGGAGAGCTGGAGCTGACCGGCGGCCCCGGCGGGCATGGCTGCGATCTGTACGTGCGGGCATGGTGCCTGCCGCCAGGTTCATCGCCTCGCGCCCGGGCTGCTCCACATCCTGACCCGGGCCAAGTGCCCCGGCCAGAACGGCGTCCGCGAGCGCGGCTTCGGCTCGCTGAAATACGAGCACATTTACCGGCACGCCCCCGAGATCGCCACCCTGACCGACCTGCACCGCGAGGCCGAGCGCTAACGGCACGTCCTCAACGAGATCCGGCCCCACCCGGCGGCGCCGACCGTCGCCGACCGGCGGAGCCGCCGGGAGGCCTCATTCCACGTCGACCGTGGGCGCGGTCCAGAACCCGCCTGACCGGGAGCCGGTGAGCGGGATCGAACCGCTGGCCTGCCGCTTACAAGGCGGCCGCTCTGCCATCTGAGCTACACCGGCGTGGGCGCCATCCTAGCCCGCAGGGCCGGCAGCGGGCCGGCCACCAGCGCGCCCCCGTCAGCGTCTGTGCGCCTTCCGAAATCGCCGCACTGCCCGCCGCGCCCGCGCTCCGGTCAGGCCACCGCCGCGTGAGCCGCGCTAGGAGCCGAACGATATCGACCGCGCGAACACATTCGCGCTGATCCCTCTCGACGACGCGGTCAGGCCCCCGGTCAGCCGGAGCCCGGCCGGCAGCGAGGACAGCGGCAGCCTGATGTCCTGGGCCGGCCCGAGCAGCCCGGCCGGCAGCCCGCTGCTGGACACCAGCCGCAGGTCGATCTCGCTCGGCCCGGCGGCGGTGACCCGCCAGACCGCCGACCAGGAGACCGCGCCGCCGAGCAGCGTCAGGCTACCCTTGACCTCGTCGCCGCCCACCGAGGTGATCGTCAGGCTCTTGGAGCCCCCGCCGATGAAGGTGGCCAGCGGCCCGGCCGCGGCGAGCGCGTCGCCGATGGCGCCGAGGCTGATCAGGATGCTGCCGTTCACCGGCCCGGCCGTCCCGGACTTGAAGTCAGCGTTGAGGCGGACGTTCCGGGCGACCACCCGCAGGCTGGTGATCGCGACCGGCCCGGCGGGGATGTCCGACGAGGTGATCGTGACCGGCTGGAAATGGCGGGTGATCACCTGGACGAGAAACGGGAAGCCCGCGATGGACACGTGGGGCTTGGCGGGGAAGCCGTGCTTCTGGATCTGGATCGCGGCCTCGTTCTCCGCGAACGCCTTGGCGCCGAAGTCGAGGCCCACGAGGAGCGCGAGCACCACGACGATCCAGATGACCGCGTTGCGACCGCGGTGGCGCTTCCTCGGCGGCTGATAGCCGTACGTGCCCGGCGCCGGATAGTTGTACACGGGACCGCCTCCGGTTCAGGGGAGCGTGCCCAGATCGACCACCTGGACCTGGGCCGAGCCGTTGTCCGATATGACGAGGTGGCGGGTGCCGGGCACCACCGCGAGCTCGCGCGGCAGTGCCCCGCTCGGTACGTAGCCGAGCAGGGCGGGCCTGCCGGCCAGGGCGTCGGGGACGCTCACCACCGCGAGGTTGTCCGCTCCGAGCCCGCGCACGTTGGCGTCGGCGACGACCACCCGGGATCCCCCGCCGGCGAGGAGAAGGCCGATCGGGCTCTGCCCGACCCGGACCCTCGCGATGAGCGCGCGGGCACCCCCGGCGCGCAGGCGGGCCGCGGAGAACGCCAGCAGGTAGTCGCTGTCGCGCGCGGTGACCCAGACCGTCCTGCCGTCGGCCGAGACGGCCACCCGCGCCGGGCCGCAGCCGGCCGTCACCTGCGCGATGATGGACGAGGACGGGTGCGCCTCCGCCTCCGGCAGGCTCATGACGGTAAGCATGCCCTCGCTCAGGCCCTGCGCCTTGCGCCGGGCGAGGCTGGCGGCGTAGATCCAGCGGCCATCCGGTGCCACCGCCAGGCCGACCGGCTGGTTCCCGAGGTTCACCGAGCCGACGTAGGCGGCGGTGCCGAACGCGCCTTTGGCCAGGGCATCGGCCAGGTTGAAGACAGCCATCACGTTCCGGAACTGGAGGGTGACGAAGGCGAACCTGTCATCGGGCGAAACCACCACATCGAGCGCCCGGCCGTAGCCGCTCACGCCCGGCACGGCCAGCGCTCCCACGGTCGCGCTCGACGCGCCCGCCTCCGCCTCGGGGACGCTCAGGATGTCGATCCCGTTGCCCGCCGCGACCAGCAGGTACCTGCCGTCATGGGTGAGCGCGGCGTCCGCCAGCACCAGCGGCCGGGTCGCGATCGGATATGTCCACTTGGGGGTCAGCGCCAGGCCGGGGCCGGCCGCCAGCACGTCCACGGCGGTCGGCGTCACCGCGAACACGAACCTGCCGTCCGGCGTGGCCACGATGCCGAACGGATTCCCGCCCGGCACCGTGGTGCGCGCCTGCCGCACCCCGGTCAGCGTCCGGCCCGGCGCGGCGACGGTGCCGCAGGGCGGGACGGGCAGCAGGTTGCTCCCGTGCCCGCCGCCGGCCGCGTGACCGCGTCCCGCGTGACCGCGCAGAGCCAGGAACGCGCCGCCGCCGCCCAGCACGACGATCAGCACGGCCGCCGATGCCAGCACCGAAGGCGAGCGCCACCTCGGCCGCCGGCCCCCGGCCCGGCCGCTGGCATCGCCGTGGTCGCGGTAGGCGGCGGTGCGATCGGGAGTGGTCCGCCCGGGCGGGGCGGCCTGCCCGGGCGGGGCGGCCTGCCCGGGCGGGGCGGCGGCCCGGGTGGGCTCGCTGCCCGTCCCCGGCCCGGCCGCGACCAGGGTCGCCGGATGCCCC
>JAJPIV010000068.1 GCA_021324595.1 Actinomycetota bacterium
CCAGGTAGGCCCACATGGCGAGCATGCCAAGGCGGCGGCCGAGGGACATCTGCACCGGGGCGAGCATGGCCAGCGGCGGCATCCGCCACGCCTCGCGCCCGGGCGCGGCCCGGTCCCGCCGGTCACGCCCGGCCCGCGCACCGCGCGCCGCCGCGGCCGCCCGGCGGCTCCCGCCCGCGCGCCGGCGGGCGAGCCAGCCGCGCAGCAGCACCACGGCGGCGGCCAGCCCGCCCGCCGCCGCGCACCCGATCATGATCATCATGATCTGGCCGGACGAGATGCCCGGGAAGAGGACCGATGCCGTGAGGATCACCGACAGCATGACGAGGACCCCGACGACCACGGTGCCGAACGCGTTCGTCGCCCTGCCGTTCACCCAGGGGCCGAGGACCTCCTTGTCGTTGCAGAGCATCAGCAGGAACACGGTCGCGCTCGGCAGCAGCACCCCGGCGAGCACCTGCACCCCCTCGGTGAGCAGCCCGAGCGGCGATCCGGGGAGCAGCACGACCGTCGCGGCGAGCGCGATCAGCGCGGCGTACATCGCGTAGAAGCCCTTCGCCTGGCGCACGCCGCGGTGCAGCGAGTGCTTCAGGCCGAGCACGTCGCCGAGCGCGTAGGCGGTGGCGAGCGAGACCGCGAACGCGCCGATCATCGAGGCGTCGAGCAGCGCGATCGCGAAGATCACCCCCGCGGCGCGGCCCGCGTGGGCCGCGATGCCCGCCGCCAGCCCGGCGGCGTCGGTGAACTGCGCGTGCCGCGTCCCCGCGAACGCCGCGGCCGTGGCGCCCATCAGCGCGGCGCCGCCGATCACGGCCACCAGCAGCCCGATCCACAGGTCGCCCTTCTCGTACCGCATGAACCGCGGCGTGATCCGCTTGTCGATGACGTAGGACTGCTGGAAGAACAGCTGCCACGGCGCCACTGTCGTGCCGACGATGCCGATGATCAGCAGCATCACCGTTCCCAGGTGCGCCGATCCGCCCGGGACCGACGGGGCGAGGAAGCCGGCCGCCACCTGCCCGGCGGGCGGGTGGACCATCACGTAGAGCGGCACGAGCAGCAGCGACCCGGCGCAAAACGCCATCGCCACCCGCTCGAATCGCCGGAAGCTCCCGGTCGAGGCCGCGGCCACGATGACCAGCCCGGCCAGGATCACCGCGAGTATCTTCGGAACGCCCAGGTAGCTCGCCGCGAGGGCGATGCCGATGAACTCGGTGATGATCGTGAGCGCGTTGAGCGCGAACAGGTCGATGACGCTGAACGCGCCCCAGAACCGGCCGAAGCGCTCCAGGATCAGCCTCGCGTGGCCGACCCCGGTCACCGCGCCGAGCCGCAGCACCATCTCCTGGTTCACGTATAGGACCGGGATCAGCAGCAGGAACGTCCACAGCAGCCTGGTGCCGTAGGCCTGGCCGGCCTGGCCGTAGGTGGAGAACGCGCCCGCGTCGTTGTCACCGACCATCACGATCAGGCCGGGGCCGACGATCGCCAGCAGCGTCCGCAGCCGCGCCCGCCGCGACGAGCGGGCGCCGGCGTCCTCATGCGAGATCGTGCCGAGCGCGCCCCGGATGTCTCCCACGTGCGCCTCGTCGAGCACGGCGGAGCGACCGGGCGCGGCCAGCCTCGAAGTCGTGGCAGTCATGGTCAGCACCCCTTTCACCGCCGGTCATGGCGGGATCGGGGGCACGCGGGCGGCGCGGCCAGGCGCTGCGGTCAGGCCCGGCGCGGTCCGGCGGCGAGCGCGGGGGGACCGGGGCGGCGCGCCCGCGTGCCCGGGACGGGCGGGAAGGACGGCGGATGGGGCCGGTTCCGGCCCGGTCTATCGTGTTCCACGACTCGCCTCCCTCCGCGTCAGTGCTCCGGCACTCCTGGCTCCGGCACCCGTCCGGGAGGCTCGTCCCCGCGATCGCGCTCGGGGGCAGGCACCCCTCTCGTAAGAGCTTTGGCACTCCACGGCGTAGCGCGACCCGATGTCCGCCTGCGCAGCCACTTGGCCTCACCCCTTGGGCCGGGGAGAGGTGTCCTGATCCGGAGCGTCTCTCGACGGTTGGGATCAGTGGCCTGTGTCCGTGAAGACGCCTCACCGAACGAGGTGTCCTTGTCGACCGCCTTCGAGGATGCCCGACGCGGGTGCTGGCTGTCAATTCGGCGCCGCCGGGCGCCCGCTTCGTCAGCCGCCGCCGAGCTGCACGGCCTTGACGATCAGCAGCAGCACCGAGACCACGAGGTAGCCGCGGAGCACCAGGACGCCGAGCCTGGTGCCCGGTGACCATCGCACCGGCGCCAGCAGGGCGAGCGGGGGCATCCGCCAGCTGGCCCGCTCCGCCGGCGTCATCGCCGCGCGCGCGCGCTCCCGCTGGAGCGCCGCGCTGGTGGTCGCGTGCCTTCCCGGGCCGAACCGCAGCCAGGCCGCCGCGGCCAGCGCGCCGGCGAGCACCACCGCCGCCAGGCCGACAGCCACGCCCCCGGCGCTGACCCCGGTGAACAGCGTGGTCACCACCAGCGTGCCGGACAGGATGAGCAGCACCGCGATGATCACCCCGGTGACGGCGTTGAGCCAGCGGGGATTCACCCACGGTCCCAGCACCTGCGGGTCGTTGCAGAGCAGCAGCAGGAACACGCTGGCGCTGGGCAGCAGCACCCCGGCAAGCGCCTGGACGGCCGTCGTGAGCAGCCCGAGCGGCGCGCCCGGCAGCAGGACGATCGCCGCGGCGAGCACCACGAGCGTCCCGTAGCTGGCATAGAAGGCCTTCGCCTCCCGGAACGAGCGGTGCAGCGAGTGCCGGATCCCGAACACGTCGCCGAACGCGTAGCTGGTCGACAGCGTGACCGCCGCCGCGCCGATGATGCTCGCGTCCAGGAGGATCAGCGCGAATACCCCGCCGAGGAGCCGGCTCTTGGCCCGGAACGCGTCCGCCACCCCGAGCGCGTCCGTGAAGTGCCCCGCGGCCGGAGTGCCGCGGACCGCGTACCACGTGGCGATCACGATGATGGCGGCGGAGACGACCACCACGAGCGAGCCGAGGAACGTGTCGGCGCGCTCGTACCTGATGAACCGCGGCGTGATCCGCTTGTCGATGACGTTGGACTGCTGGAAGAACAGCTGCCACGGCGCGACCGTCGTGCCCACGATCGCGATGATCAGCAGCACCGCGTCCGAGCTCACGCCATGCTCCACGCCCGGCACGACGAAGTGGTACGCGATCGGCCCGGCTTGCGGGTGCGAGAACACCACGAGCGGCACGAACAGGGCCAGGCTGGCGGCGATGAACGCGAACATCGCCCGCTCCCAGCGCCGGAAGCTGCCGCTCGTGGTGATGCCGATCAGCAGCGCGGCCGCGACCGGCACGGAGACGTAGGAGCTGATCCCGAAGTAGCTCATCGACAGCGAGACGCCGATGAACTCAGTGACGATCGTGAGGAAGTTCAGGATGAACAGGTCGCCGACGCTGAACGCGCCCCAGAACCGGCCGAAGCGCTCATTGATCAGCCGGGCGTGGCCTACGCCGGTCACCGCGCCGAGCCTGACCACCATCTCCTGATTGACGATCAGCACCGGGATCAGCAGGAGCAGCACCCACAGCAGGCTGTAGCCGTAGTCCTGGCCGGCCTGGGCGTAGGTGGCCACCCCCCCGGCGTCGTTGTCGCCGATCATCACGATCAGGCCCGGGCCGACGATGGCCAGGAACGTCACCAGGCGCCGGCGCAGGCCCGAGGGCGGCTCCTCGCCCAGGCGCACCCGGCCAAGCGCGCCCTCGATGTCACCGAGGTGCGCCTCGTCGAGCACCGCGCTCGGCCGCTCGAGCCTGGCGGGCGGGGCGGCCGGCCGCGGGTTGCCCGGCACCGCCGGCCGCGGGCTCCCCGGCACCGCCGGCCGCGGGCTCCCCGGCACCGCCGGCCGCGGGCTCCCCGGCACCGCCGGCCGCGGGCTCCCCGGCACCGCCGGCCGCGGGCTCGGCCGGGACGGCTCGGGTCCCGGACCCCGCTGGGGAGGCTCCGGGCCGGGCCGGCCGCCCGGCTCCGGCTCCGCGGGCCGGCCTGGCGGCGGCGTCACCGCGCGCGTCCCCGGCGCGAGTCGGGCGGCTCGGCCGCCTCCCGCCGGCGCCAGTCGTCGGGGAGCGTGGCCTCGAGCACGTCGTCGACGGTGATCAGGCCGATCATCGTCCGCTCCTCGTCCACGACCGGGACGGTGATCAGGTTGTAGTCGCTCATCAGCACCGCGACGTCCACGACGTCGGTGTCGGTGCCGACCCGGACCGGGTCATCGTCGTAGACCTCGCGCAGCGACGCCGACGGGTCGGCCTGGAGCAGCGTGACCAGCTTGGCCACGCCGCACAGGTGGCCCTTGTCGTCCAGCGCGTGCACGCTGGTCAGCGCCTCGGGCTGCAGGCCGGCCGATCCCGACACCGCGGCGATCGCCTCGCCGACGGTGGCCTCTGCGGGCACGGCGACGAACTCCACCCCCATCAGCCCGCCGGCGCTGGCAGGGTTGAAGCCCAGCAGCGTCAGCACCTTGGTCCGCTGCCCGATCGGAAGCAGGTCGATCACGGCCTGCCGGCGGCGCTGGGGAAGCTCGGAGATCGCGTCGGCGGCGTCATCGGCCCGCATCCGGCTCAGCACCTCGGCGATCTCCGCGTCGGTCCGGGCGCCGAGCAACCGGGTCGCCAGGTTCTCATCGAGCTCTTCGAAGACATCGGCCTCAAGCTCGGGGTCGGCGTGGACCTGCCCGAGGATCTCGGTCTCCTCCGCCTTGGACGCCTCCTCGAGCAGGTCGGCGATCTGGGCGGGCTTGAACCGCCGGATCCGGCCGAACGGCCCGCGCACGAGCGCGCTGGACGCGTGGCCGATCAGCGGCTCGAAGTTCGACCAGTCCTCGTACTTGTGCCAGCCCGCGGGCGAGGGCGCGAGCAGCCGCCGCACGCCGCGCGGCCGCCGGTGCGTGTCCACCCCGGCCAGCACCCACTCGCGGCCCCGCAGGCGCAGCTCCAGGTCGGCCGCCTTGACCAGGTGGGCGCGGGGCACGTCGATCAGGCGATGCCCGAGCACGTCGGCGCGCAGCAGCACCTCGCCGTGGCGCCGCTCGAACCTGCGCAGGTCCAGCCGGGCGCTGGTCAGCCGCAGCTCCTCACCGTCGAACGAGCTGACCTGCTCAAGCGGCACGAACACCTCGCGGTTGCCGAACGCGCCTACCAGCCCGGTCACCAGCGGCGGCTCGGCACCGCGGAGCCGCACGATCACGTCGGCCAGCCTGCCGATCGACTCTCCCCGCTTGTCGGTGATCGGCCGCCCGACCAGCTCGGACAGGTGCAGGACCCGGACCTGATCACCGGCTCCGTCCCCGGCCGCAGATGGTGTGCTCACTGTCGTCCACGCAGCCCTTCCGTCTCGCCGCTGCCGTTCGCCAAGCTCTGGTCGCGGTTGCCGCGGCCGCGGGCACCGCCCGGCACCGGGCCGGCCGTGGATGACCGGCGCATCAAGGGGAACACCAACGGTGCCGGGCGCGCCACCCATGGCTCACTCTGCCACCGCCCGCGGCCGCGAGCGCCCCGGAATGCTCCCGGTTGCCGCAGGTCGCGGGCGTGGTGGTATGAAGGGCCACGTCCGGGAAGTGGCCGGCGAGCGGAGGAACGCGGGCGTGGCGAGAAGGAGCGGCACGGGGCTGCCGAGTCGCCAGGGGACCCTGGCCGACGGCCTCGGATATGCCGTCAAGCGCCGGCTGCTCGGCCCGCCGCTGGTCACCGAGCAGCTCAGCGAGGAGCGGCTGTCCAAGCCGCTCGCGCTCGGCGTGCTCGCACCGGACGGGATATCGTCCTCGGCCTACGGCACCGAGGAGATCCTGATCGAGCTGATCAGGGGCGGCCTGGGGGTGGCCGCGTTCGCGCTGATCCTGCCGCTCACCGGCGTCGTCCTGTTCGTGATGGCGCTCGTGGTGCTCTCCTACCGCGAGGTCGTGACGGTCTACACCCGGGCGGGCGGCTCCTACGTGGTGGCGCGGGAGAACTTCGGCCCCAGAGTCGCGCAGGTCGCCGCCGTCGCGCTGCTGATCGACTACGTGGTGACCGTCGCCGTCCAGATCGCCGCCGGCACCGCGGCGGTCGCCTCGGCGATCCCCGCGCTGAACCACCCGGACGTGCTGACCGCGATCTCCATCGGCGTCGTGCTGCTCATGCTCTACGGGAACCTGCGCGGCATCCGCGAGGCCGGCCGGATGTTCGCAGTGCCGACCTACCTGTTCGCCGGCGTGATGATGCTGGTGATAGTCGTGGGCCTGGTCCGCGAGTTCTTCTTCGGCGGGCTGCCCGTCTACCATCCCCACGCCGGCGTCTACACGCCGGTGAACGGGCCGGACCACTCCAGCCTGATCTCGATCGCGCTGATCTTCGTGCTGCTCCGCGCGTTCGCCAACGGCGGCTCCTCGCTCACCGGGATCGAGGCGGTTTCCAACGCGGTGAGCGCGTTCCGCCCGCCCGAGGGGATCAACGCGCGGCGGGTGCTCGTCACCGAGGGCCTGATCCTGGGCACGCTGGTGGCCGGGGTCTCCTGGCTTGCCCACGTCACCCACGCCACGCCGTACCAGACCGGCGTGCCCACGGTAATCTCGCAGGAGGCCGGCCAGGTCTTCGGCACGTCGCTGTTCGGCCACGTCATGTACTGGATCGTGCAGGCGGCCACCGCGCTCATCCTCTACACGGGCGGCAACACCAGCTTCAACGGGTTCCCGTTCCTGGCCAGCTTCGTCGCCGCCGACGCCTTCCTGCCGCGCTGGCTCACCAAGCGCGGCCACCGCCTGGTCTTCTCCAACGGCATCGTGGTGCTGGCGATCCTGTCGATCGCGCTGCTCGCGTTCGCCGGGTCCAACGTCAACGCGCTGGTGCCGTTCTACGCGCTCGGCGTGTTCACCGCGTTCACCATGGCGGGCTTCGGGATGGCCCGCTACCACCACGTTCACCGCGAGCCCGGCTGGCACCACAAGCTCGTGATCAACTTCTCGGCCGGCGTGACGTCGCTGATCGTGGTCCTGATCTTCGCCGTGGTGAAGTTCACCGAGGGCGCCTGGCTCGTCGTGATCCTGTTCGCGATCGGGGTCCCGGCCCTGATCCGGCTGAACCGGCAGTACCGGCTGGAGGCCGAGGTCCTGGCCCGGATCGAGGCGCGGCGCGGCGAGGGGGAGCCGGCGGAGCCGCCCACCTACGCCCGGCGGACCGTGTACGTCTTCGTCGACGACTTCGACCTGGCGACGCTGGCCGGCCTTCGCTACGCGCGGAGCCTGCGGCCGACCAGCCTGCGCGCGGTCCACTTCGTGCTCGACAGCGCCCAGGCCACCCGGCTGCGGCAGGACTGGCTGCGGGCGAACACCGGCATCGTGCTGGAGCTGGTGGACTGCCCGGACCGGCGGATCGCCCGCGCGGCCGCCGAGATGGTGCAGGCCGAGGCGCTGCTGCCGGGGGTCGGGGTGACCGCCGTGCTGCCTCGGCGCAGCTACAGCCCGCTGTTCGGGCGGCTGCTCCACGACCGCACCGCCGATCAGATCGCCAGCGTGGTGAGCCACATACCGCACGCGGCCGCCACGATCGTCCCGTTCGACGTGCGCCACCGCGTCGAGCTGCTCGCCGCCAGGGAGCGCGAGCGCGCCGCCCGCCTGCACGCGGCGCGCCTGCAGGGCGAGCCAGGCCCGGCGGGGGCCGGGCTGAGCGCCGGGGCGCCGGCGCAGGCGGTGCCGCCGCACCAGGCGCCGCCGGCCGGGCAGCCGGCCCTGCCCGGGGCGCCGGCCCTGCCCGGGGCGCCGGCCCGCGTCCCCGAGGCCGGGCAGCCCGGCCCGCCCGGCGCGCCGGCCCGCGTCCCCGAGGCTGAGACGGCCGTGCCCGGCTACCAGCGGCCGGTCCCGTCGGCCGCGGCGACGCCGATCGGCGAGCTTCCCGCCCGCGGCAAGGCCGTGGTGGAGGGCCGGGTCCACGCGGTGGAGATCCGGCCGGTGGAGCAGAACACCGTGCTGGCCTGCGAGATCATGGACTCGACCGGCCAGCTCACCGCGATGTTCTATGGCCGCTCGCACATCCCCGGGCTCAACCCCGGGGCGCGGGTCAGGTTCACCGGGCACCTGGGCCTGCGGGACGGGGAGCACGTCATGGTCAACCCGGCCTACGAGCTCATCGCACCTGGCACGGGCGGCTCCTCGCCGCCATGACCGGAGCCGATGCCGGCGGGCCGGGGGCATCCGGCTGCGGGCCGGCACCGGAGGCGGGCGCGCACGACGGGCGAGCCGGCCTCCTCGCCACCGGAGGCGGCGGTGACCGCGCGTCCCGCCCCCCGGGCAGCGGCCACGTCCACCGTTCCCGGCTCACGCTGACCGGCGAGCATCGCGGGGCGCTCGCCATCGCCGCGCTGATCGCCGTCGCGGTCGCGGCGGCCGAGGCTGCCGGCGCCTTCGCGAGCGGGGCCCTGGTGCTGCTCGCCGACGCCGCCCACATGGCCGCCGACGCCGGCGCGATCGGGCTGTCCCTGCTCGCCGTGGCCTTCGCGGCCAGGCCGGCCACCCCGCGGCGGACCTTCGGGTACGCCCGGGCGGAGATCCTCGCGGCGGTCGCCAACGCCGTCATCCTGTTCGCCCTGTCGGTCTTCATCGTGGTCGAGGCGGTCCGCAGGCTGATCTCGCCGCCGGCGGTGATGCCATCCACGGTCCTGGTGTTCGGCCTGATCGCGCTCGCGGCGAACGTGGTCAGCCTGCTCGTGCTCCGCCGGGGCCAGTCGGGGAGCCTGAACGTCCGCGGCGCGTTCCTCGAGGTCGCCTCGGACGCGCTCGGCGCGCTCGCGGTGATCGTCACCGGCCTGGTCGTCGACCTGACCGGATTCACCAGGGCCGACCCGATCGCCTCGCTGCTGGTCGGCGCCCTCATCGTGCCGCGGACGCTGCGCCTGCTCGCCGACGCCGTGGACGTGCTGCTGGAGGCCAGCCCGCGCGGCGTGGACCTGGGCGAGGTCAGGCGGCACCTGACCGCCCTGGACGGCGTGCTTGACGTGCACGACCTGCACGCGTGGACGATCACGTCGGGCCTGCCGGTGCTCTCGGTCCACGTCGTCGTCGAGCCCGAGGTGCTCACCGGCGGCCGGAGCGCGCCCATGCTGGACGCCCTGCAGGAATGCCTGCGCGGCCACTTCGACGTCGCGCACTCGACCTTCCAGCTCGAGCCCGCGGGGCACGCGGAGCACGAGCGGCCGATGCACGAGTAGGCAGGGCCTCCAGGCGCCCTGGCGCAGCGGGCTACCGGCGAGTAGCATCCGGGGTAACGGGTCGCTGGGAGTCGCCATGAGCACCTACGAGCGCTATGTCACCGACGTGCCGCGCGGCACCTGGGACGTGCCGGCGGCCGGCGCCGCGCGGTTCAGCTGGGAGTACGACGACGGGCGCGGCCGGCTGCTCGACCTGTACCAGCGCGGCAAGGACAAGCAGTGGGACGCCACCAGGCGGATCGACTGGAGCCTGCCGGTCAATCCGGCGAACGTGATGGAGCAGAGCGAGGAGCTCAGCCCGATCTACGGCTCCCGGCAGTGGCAGAAGCTGAGCCAGGCCGAGCGCGACGAGCTCGGCGTCCACCTGTCCTCCTGGCTGTTCAGCCAGTTCCTGCACGGCGAGCAGGGCGCGCTGACCGTCGCGGCGCGGATCGTGGAGTCCGTGCCCGACCTGGACAGCAAGTTCTACGCGGCCACCCAGGTCATGGACGAGGCCCGGCACGTCGAGATCTACTCCAGGTTCATCAAGGACAAGATAGGGATCTACTACCCGATCAACGACGACCTGGCCCGGCTGCTGGAGCAGGCCCTGTCCGACGGCCGCTGGGACTACCCCTACCTGGGCATGCAGGTGCTGATCGAAGGACTCGCGCTCGCCGCCTTCGGCGTGCACCGGGACATGTCCAACAACCCCCTCGTCACGCAGGTGCTCGCCTACGTGATGCAGGACGAGGCGCGCCACGTCGCGTTCGGCCGGCTCGCGCTGCGTGACTACTACGCGCAGCTGAGCCAGGCCGAGCGGGCGGAGCGCGAGGAGTTCCTCATCGAGGGCTGCTACCTGATGAACAACAGGTTCCGCGCCCAGGAGGTCTGGGAGCGGCTCGGCTTCGACGTGGCCGAGTGCATGGAGTTCACCGACAAGTCGCCGGTGCAGCAGGCATTCCGGTCGCTGCTGTTCACCAGGATCGTGCCGTGCGTGCGGGACATCGGCCTGTGGGGGCCGAAGGTGCGCCACGCCTTCGCCGACCTCGGCGTCCTCTCCGCCGCCGACGGCGACCTGGAGCAGCTCATGAGGTCCGACGAGGAGATGGCCGAGCGGATCGACGAGCGGAAGCACGCGGCCGAGCTGGCCGCCCGGCAGGCCGAGGTGAACGAGGTGATCGCCTCCGCCGAGGCCCAGGAGTGACCAGCGCGCAGCGGCGACCTGGCGGCACCCGCCCGCGCCAGGCCCGCGGGCCGCGCGGCGGGCGAGCCGCGCCGGGGCGCGGTCGCGCGCTCCGGCCAGGGGCCGGGCCTCGGTAGTCTGAAGCGCACGCACGCCACCGGCGCCCCGCGCGCGCGGCGGCCGCGCGCGCGGCGACCGCGCGGGAGGGCGGCGCGCGGGAGGGCGGCGCGCGGGAGGGCGGCGCGCGGGAGGGCGGGCGGATGAACGAGCTCAAGGTGACATTCGCAGGCCAGAGCCGCGTGTTCGAGCCGGGCGAGCGCGTCGGCATCGGCCGCAGCCCGCAGAACGCCGTGGTCGTGCCCGACCCGACCGTCTCGCGCCAGCACGCGAGCGTCACCTGGCAGGACGATGGCTGGGTCCTCGACGACCTCGGCAAGGGCCGGACGTTCATCGGCGGGCTCGCGGTCGGCTCAGCGGTGGTGCGGCAGCCGCTGGACGTCCGGCTGGCCTCGCCCCTCGGCCCCGCGATCATGCTGGAGGTGCTCGGCCCGGAGCGGCCTGGCCGCCAGCCCGGAGGGGGCGACGGCAGCGGGACCGGGGACGGCGCGGCCGGCGGGATCCCGGGCAGGGGCGCCGGGGCCGCGGACGGGGTCCCGGCGGGCCCGGCCGCCGCCCGGAGCCCGGCCCCCGCGCCGGCGGGCGCGGCCCCTGTCCCGGCTGGCGATGCCGGCCCCCACGAGCCCCGTCCGCCGGGAGCCCACGCGGGCCGGGTTCGCCACGCCAGCGCGGTCCACCGGTCGCGCCTGTGGCACGGCGATCCCTCCGCCGGCCACGCCCCGCCGCCGACCCATGCCTACCGGCGGCAACGGACCGACCTTCCCGGCGGGGACTTCGCCGCGGCGGTGCACATCCTCGTGCCGCTCCGCAGCTGGCTGAAGGACCCGGGCTGGAAGCAGGGTTCGCGCCTGCTCGTGATCGCCTACGGCCTGCTCCCGTCCCTGTTCGTGGTGCTGTTCTCCGACACCACGAACGCCAGCGCCCCGGGCTGGGCCTACAGCCTGGCGATTGCGCCGCTGTGGGCGGTTGCCTTCTGGCTGCTGATCCGGCCCGGCCACATCACCAGGCTGATCGGCTGGCTGGCGGTGGGCATCGTCGCCGCGGTCATGATCCTGCTGCCGACTCTGGCTGTCCCGTGGGAGAACGCGCTCGACAGGACCGCAGACCCGCGCGGCGTGCTGCCCTGGATCTACGGGGTCGGCTTCGCCGAGGAGGTCACCAAGGCGCTGCCGGTTCTGGCCGCCGCGCTGCTGCTGCGGTGGATCGCGAAGACCACGCTCGACGTGCGGGTCTGGATGTTCCTGGGGACGATCGCCGGGCTCGCCTTCGGAGTCCGCGAGTCGGTGCTCTACACCACCAGCTACCTGACCGAGGGGAACGGCCGGGCGGGCCTGGACGTGCCGCTGATCCTGACGTTCGCCCAGCGCGTCTTCGTCGACGGGCTCCAGCACGCGGTATGGGCCGGGATCGCGGCGTTCTTCATCGGGATGGGCGTCAACTACCGCCGGCGGCGGATCCCGCTGATCCTGGCCGGCATCACGCTCCCCGCGGTGCTGCACGGGCTCAACGACTGGGCCACGCAGCTGGCCTCGCACTGGCTGTGGATCGTCATCGAGGCCGTGTCGCTGCTGCTGTTCATCGGGCACACGATGTCGGCGGCCACGATCGAGCGGCAGGTGCGGGACACGCCGCTGTTCCGGGGCGAGTCCATGATCATGGAACGGGCCGACCTGGCGGGCGAGCCGGACCAGCGGCAATGAGCGCCCCGATGCCCGCCTTCCCCCAGGGATTCCTGTGGGGGGTCGCGACCTCCGCGTATCAGATTGAGGGCGCCGTCCGCGAGGATGGCCGGGGCGAGTCGGTCTGGGACACGTTCTGCCGCAGGCCCGGGGCGATCAGGGACGGCCACACCGGGGACGTGGCGACCGATCACTATCACCGCTGGGCCCGGGATGTCGCGCTCCTGGCCGAGCTGGGCGTGGACGCCTACCGTTTCTCGATCGCCTGGCCGCGGATCCAGCCGGACGGCGCCGGGCCGCCGAACCCGGCCGGGCTGGACTTCTACGACCGGCTCACCGACGCGCTGCTCGCGGCCGGGATCATCCCGGTGCCCACGTTGTACCACTGGGACCTGCCGCAGGCGCTGGAGGATGGCGGAGGCTGGCTGAACAGGCAGGCCGCGCAGCGGTTCGCCGACTACGCGGCGCTGGCCGCCGGGCGCCTCGCCGACCGCGTCGGGACCTGGATCACGCTGAACGAGCCGTTCGTCGTCACCGCGTTCGGCTACGCGCTGGGCATCCACGCGCCGGGCCGGACGCTGATGCTCGGCGCGCTGCCGGCCGCGCATCACCAGCTCCTCGGGCACGGCCTGGCCACCGCCGCGCTGCGCGCAGCCGGGGCGCGCGAGGTCCTGATCGCCAACAACTACTCGCCCGCCTGGCCGGCGAGCGAGGGCGACGCCGACCGTGAGGCGGCGAGGGCCTACGACACCTTGCACAACCGGATGTTCACCGATCCCATCCTGCTCGGCCGGTACCCCGACCTTTCGGCGTTCGGGATCGGCCCGGAGGGCCTGCCGTGCGTGCGCGACGGTGACCTGGCGGTGATCTCGGCGCCGCTGGACGGGCTCGGCGTGAACTACTACATGCCGACCCGGCTGTCCGCGCTGCCGGGCTCCCCGCTGCCCTTCCAGATGCAGCCGATCCCCGGGTACCCGGTCACCGCGTTCGGCTGGCCCGTCGTCCCGGCCGGGCTCACCGAGCTGCTGACCACGCTCGCCGGCCGGTACGGCGGCGCGCTGCCCGCCGTCTACGTCACCGAGAACGGCTGCTCCCAGGCCGACCAGCCGGGGCCAGGCGGCGGCGTGGCCGACCCCGGCCGCATCGGCTACCTCGACGGCCACATCCGGGCGGTCCATGACGCGATCGCGGCCGGGGTCGACGTGCGCGGCTACTTCCACTGGACGCTGGCCGACAACTTCGAGTGGAGCGAGGGATATCACCAGCGCTTCGGCCTGGTCTACACCGACTTCGAGACCCTGGAGCGGTCTCCGAAGGCCTCGTTCGCCTGGTACCGGGACCTGATCGCCGCCCAGCGCGCGGGAGCGCGGGACGACCGGGGCGCCCGGGCCCGGGATGCCCGCGGCTCCGCGGTGCCCGGCCCCGGGGTGCCCGGCCCCGCGGAGTAGCCGCGCCCCGCGGGGTAGCCGCGCCCCGCGGGGTAGCCGCGCCCCGCGGGGTAGCCGCGCCCCGCCACCCCGCACGCCTCACGTGCCGCTTGCGGCTCGCGAGTGGCACCTGATCACGCCACCCGCCCGCGCGCCTGCGGGGACCGGTCGATTTGCCCGCAGCGGTCCGTCATACTTGCGTTCATGCCCGAGGAGCACCTCCAGGCCGTGCCGGATCCGGACGAGTTCGACCGCGAGCTCCGGGATCTGACCAGCGGCCGGGCCGAGCCGGCCAGATTCCGGGAGCCGTCCGCGGCCGAGCGCGCCAAGCTCGCCCCGCTTCCGGGCCGCGCGCCCCGCCCGGGCTGGCGCCGGGTCCCGATCGCTCGCCGGCCGCGTCCGCGCGCCGCGGGAGGCAACCGCCAGGCCTCCCGCCGGGCAGCCGGCGCTGCCCGCCGGGCCGGCGGCGCCACGCGAGGGCGGCCAGGGACGGCACGGCGGCAGCGGGTCCGCTCGATCGCCAGGGCGGTCGCTCTGCTCGTGGCGTTCGCCGCGCTCCTGTACGCCCTGCACCTGCTCGGCTTCGGCCCGCGCTGACGGCCGCGCGGCGGCGAGCAGGCACGCCGCCGGGCCGCGCGGAGCGGGCCGCGCCGGCGCCGCCGGGGTCGCGCGGCGACCCCGGCGTGACCGCGTGCATGGTCCGCCCGAGACGGCGCCTGCCTCGCGGGCGCGCTGCCTCGGGCGGGGGCGCGGCTCGCGCAGCCGGCCGGGGCCTGGTCGAATGGCCCCATGACCCGGCTTGACCAGCAGATGGCGTTCGTCACCGAGGCTGGCCGCCTCAGGGGCGTGCTCAGGCAGACCGTCCTCGCCGACCTGGGCCGGCGGGAGAATTCCGCCGAGCACTCCTGGCACCTGGCGGTGATGGCCCTCGCCCTCGGCGAGCACGCGCCGCCGGGAACCGACCTGGCGAAGGTGGTGAGCATGGTGCTCCTGCACGACCTGGTCGAGGTCGACGCGGGTGACCTGTTCCTGTATGCCGATTCCGGCGAGCACGAGCGCCAGGCCGCGGCCGAGCGGGCGGCCGCCGACCGGATCTTCGGGCTGCTCCCCGCCGACCAGGGCGCCAGGCTGCGCGGGCTGTGGGATGAGTTCACCGACCGGGTGACCCCCGAGGCCAGGTTCGCCCGGGCCATTGACCGCCTTCAGCCGATGCTGGAGAACCTGATGGCCGGCGGGGGCACCTGGCAGCGGCACGGAATCACCGCGGACCAGGTGCTTGAGAAGGTGAGGCTGATCGAGGAAGGCTCGCCCGCGCTCGGCGAGGTCGCCGCCGAGGTGGTGAGGAAGGCGGTGGACGCGGGCTTCCTCGCGCCGGCGCGGCGCGCGCATCGCCGCCAGGGAAGCTCCGGCGATGGCCGCCGTCTGCGCGCTACCCGCCCCGGCCCCGGCACATGAGGCGACCGTAGGGTTGCGGCCGGCCCGGTTCCCTCGCGGGAGGGTGCCGCCGCGGGCGCTCGCGTGGCGGCTCAGCGCGGCGGGACTGCCCTGGCCATCCAGCGGGTCGCCAGGCGCTCCACGATCAGCGGCACCCCGAAGCACCGCGAGAGGTTCTTCTCGGTGAACACCTCGCCGACCCGCCCGGCGGCGAGCACCATTCCCCGGCGCATCAGCATCGCGTGGGTGAAGCCGTCGGGCACCTCTTCGACATGGTGCGTGACCAGCACCAGCACCGGGGAGCGCGGATCGTGCGCGAACGCGGCGATCCGGCCGAGGACGTCCTCGCGCCCGCCGAGGTCCAGCCCGGCGGCCGGCTCGTCGAGCAGGAGCAACTCCGGGTCGGCCATGAGCGAGCGGGCGATCTGCACGCGCTTGCGCTCGCCCTCCGACAGCGTGCCGAAGCGGCGCCTGATCAGGTGAGCGCACCCGAATGCGTCAAGCAGCTCGACCGCGCGGATCACGTCGAACGAGTCGTAGTCCTCGCCGCCGCGCCCGAGCAGCCCGTAGCTCGCGGTGAGGACCAGGTCGATCACCTTCTCGCCGCGCGGGACCTGATCGGCCACGGCGGCGCTGGCGATCCCCACTCGGCTGCGCAGCTCATCGAGGTCGGCGTGCCCGACCGGCTCGCCGAGCACCTCGACGAGTCCCTCCGTGGGCAGGATCAGGCCGGCGGCGACCTGCAGCAGGGTCGTCTTGCCCGCGCCGTTCGGCCCGACGATGACCCACCGCTCGTCCTCGTGGACGACCCAGTCGACGTCGGCCAGCATCATCGTGTCGTCACGGCGGACCCCCACACCGCGCAGGCGCAGCACCTCGGCCGGCATCGGCCTCCCTCCCGGGCACACTTGCTGACCAGACCGAACCTACGGCACGCGCGGCCGAGTGCACGTCACGACCCGGCCTCGCGCGGGCGCCACGACGCGACCAGCTCGGCCCTGGCGCCGGCGAGGCCGCGCCACGGGCCCGGCAGCCCGAGCACCGCGATCGCCGAGGTCGGCAGCTCCACGGCCCGGCCGAGGAGGACCCCGGCCAGGTCGGCGGCCGCGGGGTTGTGCCCGACGTACATGACGGTCCGGGCGCCGGGGTCGGCCTCCGCGAGGATGCCGGCCAGGTCGCCCGCGCCGGCGCCGTACAGCCGGTCGTCGAACACGACCTCCGGATGGCCGTCCAGCTCCTCGCTCACGCACCGCCACGTCTGCCTGGCGCGGCTGGCCCCGGAGCAGAGCACCAGGTCCGGGACCAGGCCCCGCCCGGCGAGCCAGCGGCCGGCCGCCGCCGCGTCCCTTCGCCCGCGCGGGCGCAGGGTGCGCTCGAAGTCCGGGCCTGCGGGGAGCTCGCCGGCCTTGGCGTGGCGCATGATGATCAGCTGCCGTCGCGCGGTCATGAACCCATGCTCCGTCACGGCGCCCGCCGGGCACAGGCCGCCACGCGGTGCGCGGAGGCCGGATGTCCGTCAGGCCGTGGCGGTCTTCGCCGACTGCTCTTGGTGCTCCGCGCCCGCCGAGCCGCCGGGCCCGGTGGCCTCGCCCGCGGCGCCAGGGCCGCCCGTCGCCGCGTGGGACGAGCGCCGCTTGGCGATCACGATCGAGCCGACCACGATCACCAGGGCCACGACCGTCACCGCGACCCGCAGCCCGACGTTGCCCGAATACTTGACCACGCTGGTGGCGATCAGCAGCGAGACCAGGTTCATCACCTTGATGAGCGGGTTGATCGCCGGGCCGGCCGTGTCCTTGAACGGGTCACCGACCGTGTCCCCGATGACGGTGGCCGCGTGCGCCTCGGAGCCCTTGCCGCCATGCACGCCGTCCTCGACGAGCTTCTTGGCGTTGTCCCAGGCGCCGCCGGAGTTGGCCAGGAAGACGGCCATCAGCACCCCGGCAGCGATCGCGCCGGCGAGGTAGGAGCCGAGCGGCGCGTACCCGAAGGCGAAGCCCACCGCGATCGGGGTGAGCACGGCGAGCAGGCCGGGCGTCGCGAGCTCGCGCAGCGAGTCCCTGGTGCAGATGTCGACCACCCGCCCGTACTCGGGCTGCTCGGAGTAGTCCATGATCCCGGGGTGCAGCCGGAACTGCTCGCGCACCTCGACGACCACGCGCTGTGCCGCGCGCCCCACCGCCCGGATCAGCAGGCTGGCGAACAGGAAGACCACGGCCGCGCCGACCATCAGCCCGACCAGGTCGTTGGGCCGGTCGATGGACAGGCTGAAGGAGCTCGCCCTGGCCAGCGCCGACGTGACGGCGGTGCGGAACGCCCCGTACAGCGCGGTCGCCGCCAGGACGGCGGTGGCGATCGCGATGCCCTTCGTGATGGGCTTGGTGGTGTTGCCCACGGCGTCGAGGTGCGTCAGCACCTGGGCGCCCTCGCCGGTCACGTCGCCGCTCATCTCCGCGATGCCCTGGGCGTTGTCCGTCACCGGGCCGAAGGAGTCCATGGACACGATCACGCCGACGGTCGTGAGCAGGCCCGTGCCCGCCAGCGCGACGGCGAAGAGCGCGAGCGTGGCGTTCCCCGTGCCGAGCAGGAACGCGCCGTAGACCGCGGCGCCGATCAGCAGCGCTGAGTAGACGCCGGACTCCAGGCCGGTCGACACGCCCGACAGGATGACGGTCGCCGGCCCGGTGGTGGAGCTGTCGGCGATGTCACGGACCGGCCGGCGGGTCGTCTCGGTGAAGTACCCGGTGAGCAGCTGGATGGTGCTGGCGAGGACGAGCCCGATCAGGACTGCGCCGATGGCCAGCACGCGCGGGCTGCCGGCGTGGCCCAGGATCCCGGCCTCGGCCCCGGTCAGGCCGCTGAACCTGGCCGGCAGGAACACGAACGCCGCCCCGGCGACCAGGATCGCGGAGATGACCGCGGACACGAAGAACCCGCGGTTGATCGCTGACATGCCGCTCCGGTCCCGCTGGCGCGGGGCGACGACGAAGATCCCGATGATCGCGGTGATCACGCCGATCGCCGGGACGATCAGCGGGAACACCAGGCCGATGTTGCCGAAGGCCACCTTGCCGAGGATCAGCTAGGCGACGAGCGTGACCGCGTAGGACTCGAACAGGTCGGCGGCCATCCCCGCGCAGTCGCCGACGTTGTCGCCGACGTTGTCGGCGATCGTCGCGGCGTTGCGCGGGTCATCCTCGGGGATGTGCTTCTCCACCTTGCCGACCAGGTCCGCGCCCACGTCGGCGGCCTTCGTGTAGATCCCGCCGCCGACCCGCATGAACATGGCCAGCAGCGCGGCGCCGAAGCCGAAGCCCTCAAGGACGCTCGGCGCGTTGCCGCGGTAGATCAGGACCACGAGCGCGGCGCCGGCCAGGCCGAGCCCGACCGTGAACATGCCGGCCACGCCCCCCGTCCGGAAGGCGATCCGCAGGGCTGACCGCTCCCCGGCGCCCCTGGCCGCAGCGGCCACCCGGACGTTCCCGCGCACGGTCAGCGACATCCCGGTGAAGCCGGTCAGCCCCGAGAAGAGCGCGCCGACGAGGAAGAACGCCGACCGGCCCCAGCGCACCGAGGCCGAGTCGGCGGGCAGCAGGAGCAGCACGAAGAAGATCACAACGACGAAGACGCCCAGCGTCTTGAACTGGCGCCGCAGGTAGGCGGCGGCGCCCTCCTGGACGGCGCGGGCGATCTGCTGCATCTTCTCGGTGCCCTGGCTGGCCGCGAGCACCTCCCTGACCAGCCAGCCCGCCACGGCGAGGGCGAGCAGGGCCACGACGGCCACGATTACCACCCAGGTCAGGTTGGACCCGGTTACGGTGGCCCCTCCGCTCGCCAGAGCGGGACCGAGCCTTCTCATCTGTCCTCCTAGGCGGGCAGGGCCAGGCCGCGGGCACCAGCCATCCCCGGCGGGCCGGTGCGGCTGCCCTGCCACGTCACGTCATCAGGAAAAATCACACGTCGATGCGGCAGTGCCGGGAGTCTACGCATGCGAGCCAGGCCATCCTAAGGCGGGTCCGGCTGTCACCATGCGGCAACCCGATCGCGATCAGACGGTAACCGATGCGCGGCCCGCCCCGCCACGCCGCCCGGCTGGCGTGGCCGGATGCGCGCCGCGGCTGGCCCGCCCCCGGCGCGGCGCCCGCCGCGGGGTCAGGCCGGGGAACCCGCCGCGAGCGATCCGGACAGGGGCCAGCTCATGGTCACGCGGGTGCCCGCGGGGCTCTCGCTGATCCGCACGTCGTCGGCGAGCCCCGCGATCACGGCCAGCGAGAATCCCGGTGCCGCGGCCGCCCCCGCCACCGGGTCGGATGCCGGGCCGGAACCGCTCGGTGCCACCAGGCCGGCGTTGGCGACCTCGATCTCGAACCTCCCGTCGTGGCTGTCGAACGCGACCCGGACCGGCTCGCCCGGGTACTGCTCCCGGTGCGCCTCGACGGCGCGGGAGCACGCCTCCCCGACGGCGAGCCTGACCTCGTCCAGGAGCGACTCGTCGACCCCGCTGCGCCGTGCGACCGCGACCGCGATCAGCCGGGCCGTGCGCACGTGGGCCGGCAGCGGCGTGAAGCTGACCTGTACCGTCGTCATCTGCGCACCACCGGCGGCCGGCGCCCTAGCGTTCCGACTTCCGCTCCTCGATGGCCTTGTCGACGGTCTCGTAGATCCCGAACACCTTGGTCAGGCCGGTGATGCGGAAGATCTTCAGTATGCGCTCCTGAGTGCAGACCAGGTCCAGCGATCCGTCGTGCGCCCGCACCCGCTTGAGCCCGCCGACCAGCACGCCGAGCCCGGTGGAGTCGAGGAACTCGACCTTCTCCATGTTCACGACGAGCCGGTAGTGCCCTTGGGTGACCAGCTCGATGAGGAGCTCACGCAGGCGCGGCGCGGTGTAGACGTCGATCTCGCCTCCCACGTCGACGATCTCGATGCCGTCCTTGTTGTAGTGATCCAGCTTCAGCTCCACAGGTCCCTCCAGCGCCATGCATCCATTGTCCCGGCCATTGGCCCCCGCTGGCCCCGGCCGGCGCGCGAGCCGCGATGATCAGCATCGCGTGCGCGAGGAGCTCCCGCAGGCGTTCGACCACGCTCCGTCCCATGTCTATACCAGATCACGGCAGACGGCACCCAGCCGCTGATGACAAACTTCAGATGCCATGCCCGACCTGTCACCCGCGCCGGCCGCCTCGGGTCGCCGCGCCCCCGCTCGGCGGCGGCGGGCCGGCACCGGGCCGCCGCAGGCGCCTCCGGCCCCGCGCCAGGGGCCTCCCGGGCAGCCGCCCCCGGCCCAGGGGCAGCCACCCCCGGCCCCGGCCCTGAGGCTGCTCGAGCGGGCCGAGGCGGCAGGCCGGCTGACGCACGTGACCCGGCTGCCCGCCCGCGAGGGCCGGGCCGTCCCCTGGCCGTCCTGGGTGCCGGCCGGGCTCGCCGCCGCGTTCGCGCGCACCGGCGTCCCGCTGCCCTGGGAGCACCAGGCCGCCGCCGCAGAGCACGCCAGGGCCGGAAGAGGCGTCATCCTGGCCACCGGCACGGCATCGGGCAAGTCGGTCGGCTACCTGGCGCCCGCGCTCACCGCGATCGGCGAGGGGGCCACCGCGCTCTACCGGGCGCCGACCAGGGCGCTGGCCGCCGACCAGCTACGCCTGGTCGAGGGGCTCGCGGCGGCCTGGGATCACGGCCCGGGCCCGGAAGGCCGCCAGGCGCCCGCGGCCGGGCCGCGGCGGGCGCGGGGATCGTGGCCGGGCCCGCGGGCGGCCGTCGTGGACTCCGACACGCCGCCGGGGCAGCGGGCCTGGGCCCGGCAGCACGCGACCTACCTGCTGACCACCCCGGACATGCTGCACCACGCGCTGCTGCCGCAGCATCGCCGCTGGCACGGGTTCTACCGGCGGCTCCGGTACGTGATCGTGGACGAGTGCCACGGCTACCGCGGCGTCTTCGGCTCGCATGTGGCGCAGGTCCTGCGCCGGCTCCGCCGGGTCGCCGAGCATCACCGCGAGCCCGGTGCCCCGGGCCTGACCTTCGTGCTCGCGTCCGCGACGATCGGCGACCCGGCCGCGTTCGCCGAGCTGCTCACCGGACTTCCGGCGGTCCCGGTGACGGGGGACGCCTCGCCGCGCCCGGACCGCACGTTCGCGCTGTGGCAGCCGCCGCTCACCGCCCCGGCCAGACCGGGCCCGGCGATCCGCCGGTCCGCGGTCGCGGAGGCCGGGGACATGCTCGCGGACCTGGTGCGCGCCGGCGTCCCCGCACTGGCGTTCGTCCGGTCCCGCCGCGCCGCCGAGGAGGCCGCCGCCGCGGCGAAGGGCCGGCTCGCGGACCTGGGAGCCGCCGGGCTGGCGGGCCGGGTGGCGGCCTACCGGTCGGGCTACCTGCCGAACGAGCGCCGCCAGCTAGAACGGGCACTGCGGTCCGGCCAGGTCACCGCGCTCGCCGCCACATCGGCGCTCGAGCTCGGGGTAGACATCACCGGGTTGGACGCGGTGGTGATCGCCGGCTGGCCCGGCAGCCGCTCGGCCCTGTGGCAGCGGGCGGGCCGGGCGGGCCGGGCTGGCCGTCCCGCCGTGGCCGTGCTCATCGCCGGGGACGACCCTCTCGACACCTACCTGGTGCATCACCCGGATGCCCTGTTCGGCCAGCCAGTGGAGTCGGCGGTCCTCGACCCGGGCAACCCCTACATCCTCGCCCCGCACCTGTACGCGGCCGCGGCCGAGCTTCCGCTGACCGAAGCCGACCTGGCCATGTTCGGCGCGCCCGCGCGCGCCGCCGTCGCCGGGCTGGTGGCGGCCGGCCGGATGCGCGACCGCGGCGGCCGGTGGCACCCGGCCGGCCCGCGCCGCCCGGTGCCGGCGAGCCTGCGCGGGGCGGCCGGCCGGCCGGTCCGGATCGTCGAGCGATCGACCGGCCGGCTGATCGGCCTGATCGACGAGCCGTCGGCGCACGTCTTCGCCCACGCCGGGGCGGTCTACGCGCACCAGGGCGAGCCCTATCTGATCACCAGCCTCGACCTCGGCGACCGGGTCGCGCTGGCCGAGGCCGGCGACCCCGGCTACGTCACCGCGGCGCGCCAGCGGACAGGGCTGGCCGTCGCGGCCGAGCGCCGGGGCGAGGCCTGGGGCGAGGCGACCGTGCACTTCGGCGACGTCGTGGTCACCAGGCAGGTCACCTCCTTCACCCGCAGGGAGCCGCGGACGGGGCGGGCGCTCGGCGAGGAGCCGCTTGACCTGCCCGAGCGCACGCTGCGCACCAGGGCGGTCTGGTGGACGCTCTCCGCGGGACAGCGGGCGCGCCTCGCGGGCCAGGGCGTGGACCTGGCCGGGGCGGCCCATGCCGCCGAGCACGCCGCGATCGGCCTCCTGCCGCTGGTGGCCGCCTGCGACCGGTGGGACGTCGGCGGCTTGTCGGCGGACTCGCACCCCTCGACCGGCCGGCTGACGATCTTCGTGTACGACGGCCACGACGGCGGGGCCGGGTTCGCCGAGCGGGGCTTCGCGGCGGCCGCTCACTGGCTGAGGGCGACGGCGCAGGCCATCGCCGGCTGCGAGTGCGCCGACGGCTGCCCGTCCTGCGTTCAGTCGCCCAAGTGCGGAAGCGGGAACGACCCGCTCTCCAAGCCCGGGGCGGCCGCGCTGTACGCGGCCCTGCTCGCCGTCGCGCCCGGGTGAGCCGGTGCCACGGCGCGCCGGCGTGACGGCAGCCCAGGGGCGCGGGCGGCAGGCGGCCGGGTGCGGCCATGGCGCCCGGGGGCGCGGGGCGGAGGGGCGCGGCGCGGACCAGCGGGCGCCGCGCGGAGCGGTGTGGGCAGCCGTGACCAGGGAAAATGATCAGAGAATGGGGCGACCCCCGCCGGGGGGGAGAGCGGGGGTCGCGGTACGGGCCCGACTCCGGGGGGACAGAGCGGTTCCGTAACTTACGAAATCCTACGCGCAGGGGGGCAAAGTTACTAGCCGGTTCAGGCTGACGGGGATTGGTTTTCACGATGGTCCCCTATGCTGCCGGACCATGGACACTCCCGCCGATGGCACGGCGAGGGCGGCCGCGGCCTTCTTCGATCTTGACAAGACGCTGATCTCGCGGTCGAGCACGCTGGCGTTCGTGCCATCGTTCTACCGGCACGGGCTGATCAGCCGCGCGCAGGCGATCCGCGGCGCATTCGCCCAGCTCGCCTTCCGGCTCGGCGGTGCAGATCACCGCCAGATGGAGCGCATCAAGGAGCAGCTGACGCGGCTGTGCCGCGGCTGGCCCGCCGAGCGCGTGAGCGAGATCGTGACCACCTACCTCGGCCAGACCATCGGCCCGATCGTCTACCGGGAGGCGCGCTGGCTCGTCGACGAGCACAAGCGCGCCGGCCGGGACGTGATCATCGTATCGACCGCCGGAGAGGAGATGGTCGGGCCGATCGGCGGCATGCTCGGGGCCTCCGAGGTCATCGCCACGAGGATGCGGCTGGCCGACGGCCGTTACACCGGCGAGGTGGAGTTCTACGCCTACGGCGAGGCCAAGGCGAGGCGGATGCGCGAGCTGGCCGGGGAGCGCGGCTACGACATGGCCCAGTGCTTCGCCTACAGCGACTCGGTGACCGACCTGCCGATGCTGGAGGCGGTGGGCCACCCGCACGCCGTCAACCCCGACCGCGAGCTGCGCAGGGTGGCCTGCGAGCGGGGCTGGCCGGTGCTCGCGATCGCCCGCCCGCCGGGCGCTGGCCGCCGCTCGCACGCCATGGCATCCGGAGAGATCACGACTTGATCACGCCAGGCACTTCCCAAGCACGGCGATCCGGCGTAGAAATGAGACACGGACCACTCGGTCCCGGCACGGCAGCCGGGTACCCACGCGCGACCAGCCGCGGGAGGCGGCCGAGACAGGAGCATCGAGCCGGAGCGCGCACAGCCGAGGCGAGGCCGGTGCCCTGCCCGGCGGATGGGTGCACGCATGGTAGCCCGGAATTGACGTGGCCTGGCGGCGGCGCCCCGTACCGGGGCGCCGTCGCCCTGTTCCGGCCGTCGCCACTCCCGACCGGTACGCCGCCGCGCCGGGCGGTCCCGCGCGCCACGGCGCGCGGGGCGCGGGATCCCGCCGGGGCGTGACGCGATTGCCCGGGCAGGCGGTGCGGGAGACTGGACGTGACAGCGGAAGGGAGTGAGCATGGCCGAACCGACGACGCGCGGCCAGTCCGACATGTCGCGGGCATCTCTCGGCGACCTTGTCGCGCTCGCAGTCAGCGATCTCTCGCAGCTCGTCAAGTGCGAGGTCGACCTCGCGAAGCAGGAGCTGAAGCAGGACGCCCGCCGCCTGGGCGCGGGCGGCGCGCTGCTGGGCGTGGCCGCGTTCGCTGGTTGCCTGGTCCTGGTGCTGCTCTGCTTTGCCTACGCCTACGGCCTGCAGGCCGCCGGCATCTGGCCCTGGGCCGCGTTCCTGATCGCCGCGGGCACCTGCGTGCTGCTCGCCGGCGGGGCGATCGCGATCGGCTTCGCCAAGTTCCGCGGCCTGTCCGGGCTGCGCCGCACCCGGAGCACCGTGTCCGGTGACCTTGCGCTGATCAGGCGAGACGGCGGCGCGCCGACGGCCCGGCTCCCGGGGAAGAGCTAGCCGTGGGGCCGGGCGGCGAGGCGTCCATCTACCTGGACGGGCCTTGGTCCCACCGGTCGGTGAGCGCCAACGGCACCCGCTTCCATGCGGCGGAGAGCGGCGACGGGCCGCTCGTGCTCCTGCTGCACGGCTTTCCCGAGTTCTGGTGGACCTGGCGGAGCCAGCTGCCCGCCCTCGCCGATGCCGGGTTCAGGGCGGTCGCGGTGGACCTGCGCGGCTACGGGGGCAGCGACAAGCCTCCCCGCGGCTACGACCTGATCACGGCGGCATCGGACGCCGCGGGGCTCATCCGGTCCCTCGGCGAGGCCAACGCGGTCGTGGTGGGGCACGACTGGGGCGGCATGATCGCCTGGACGATGGCGGCCTACTTCCCGAAGGTGGTGCGGCGGCTCGCGGTGGTCAGCGCGGCGCATCCCCTTCGGCTGCGCGCGGCCGTGCTCGCCGATCCGGCCGGCCAGGGACGCGGCAGCGCCCACGTGCTGCGTTTCCAGCTGCCTGTGCTGCCGGAGCGCCAGCTGCTCCGCGACCGGGCGCGTGAGGTGGGCCGGATGCTGGAGGCCTGGTCGCGGCCCGGCTGGCCGGACGCGGCGACCGAGCGCGCCTACCGGGCGGCGATGTGCGTGCCCTCGGTCGCCCACTCGGCCCTTGAGTATCACCGCTGGCTGCTCAGGTCCCGGCTGCGGCCCGATGGCATGCGGTACGCGCGGGTGATGCGCACGCCCGTCCAGGTGCCGACGCTCCAGATCCACGGCGCGCTCGACACCTGCGTGCTGCCCCGGACGGCGCGCGGATCCGGCCGGTTCGTGGAGGGGCCGTACCGCTGGCGCCTCATCGACGGCGCCGGGCACTTCCCCCACGAGGAGGTGCCGGGCAAGTTCGACCTGGAGCTGCGGTCCTGGCTGGCCGATCCGGAGCCGGAGCGCTGATGGCGACGCGGGACCGCGACGCGGCCGGCCGTCCCAGGAACGCGCGCCCCCGCGACGCCCTCGGGCGCCCGCTCGGCCGGGGCGCGGCCGGGGTGCCGGCCCTCCCCGAGGGGATCCGCCCGGACCCGGCCCGCGCGCTTGCCCTTGCCCAGGAACTGATCGACGCGGGGCGCCCGTTCCACGCGCACGAGGTCCTCGAAGCCGCGTGGAAGGCATCGGCGCCTCCCGAACGCGCCCTGTGGCGGGGCCTGGCCCAGATCGCGGTCGGCCTGACGCACGCCCTGCGCGGGAACGAGCGCGGCGCGGTGGCCCTGCTGCGGCGCGGGGCAGAATCGGCCGGCGCGGCCGCCCGGGCCCGGCCCGACCTCCTCGATGCCCGCCGGGCCGCCCGCGCGGCAGCCCGGCTCGCCGACCGGATTGCCGACTCGGGTCTCGCCTGCGTCCCCGCGGCGCAGCTCCGGCTGCGCCTCGCCGGGCCGGCGCGGGCGGACCGGACCGGGGCGGCCGGGGCCGGGAAGGACGCCGGGGACGCCGGGAGCCCGGCCGCCAAGAGGGACGCCGCGGGCGCCGGGAGCGCGCAGGGCGACTGAGCCGGGCGCGTGGCGCCCGGGCCGGGCCCATGGCACGCCCGACTGCCGGGTCACGGCGGGCCGGCTCCCCGGGAGCGTCACTGGCAGCCGCCGGTCGGGGTGGCGGCGGTACGGTGCTCCCCGGCCCTGACATCCGCGGCGATCTCGCTGCTCGTCAGCGCGTAGCCGGTGCCGGGGACGGAGATCGCCGCCGCGAACACCATGCCGTAGACCAGGCCGTCCGGGGCGATCAGCGGGCCCCCCGAGTTCCCGGGCTTGACGACCGCCCGGATCGGATAGATGTCCCGGACCACCCGCTCGTTGCCGTAGATGTCGGGGCCGGTCGCCTGGACCGCGCGGCCGACGCGCGCGGCGACCGCGGTGAGCGAGGCGTCGAGCGGGTAGCCCGCGACGATCGCGCTGGCACCGAAGGGCGCTGCGCGCGCGAAGCGAAGCGGGGGCAGGTCGAGCCCGGGAACGTAGAGCACCGCGACGTCGCGGCTCGGGTCGAACAGGACCACGCGCGCCGGGAACTGCGTCTGGAACCGGTCGTAGACCTCCGGCCCCTCGGTCACCCCCGCGACCACGTGAGCGTTCGTGACCACCCAGTTCCTGGCGACCACGAAGCCGCTGCCCTCAATGGTCCGCGAGCAGGACCCCGCGACGCCCTCGATCTTCACCACGCTGCCCTCATCCCGGGCCAGGCCCGGGGATCGCAGCACGGCGGGATCCGGCTCGGGCACGCTCAGCGCGGCGTCCGCGCCGAGCGCGCCGAAGACCTGCGCGTAGGGAGGCGTGCCGAGCAGGCGCCGGAGGGCGAGGAACTCGGGCCTGGCCTGCCGGGGGATTAGGCGGCCGACGCTCCTGAGCAGCACCGAGTCCCTGACCTGGGCGGCGATGGACGCGGACGGCGGCGCGTAGGCGATGAGCGTGCCGATCATCCACGCCAGGAGCAGGATCGCGGTCACGTTCACGGCCGCGCCGCCGATCGAGTCCAGCACCGTGCCGCGCCTGCGGCGGACCTTGGACCGCAGCAGCGCGCCGGCGCCGGAGGCGATCAGCATCCCGGTCACCGCCGTTCCGAAGATGACCAGGATGGTGAACACCGCCCGTGGCGCCGGGCTCCGCGCGAACGCGCCGGCGACGCCGGGGGCGAAGTACAGGCCGGCCAGCGCCCCGCCGATGAAGCCGCCGAAGCTCAGGATCCCGATGATGAAGCCCTGGCGGTACCCGGCCACCGCGAAGGCGGCCGCGAGGACCAGCAGCACCACGTCGAGCATGTCACCGGGCACGGTTCACCACGGTATCCCGCCATGCCGGCGGCGGCTCCCGATACCGGGCGGCAGGCCCCGCATGGCGTCAGCTCGGTCCGGGGCCGGCCAGCGAGATCCCGCCGGGCGGCTCGCTGACCGTGGCGGCGTCCCAGGGCAGCTCCCACCCGCCGAGGGCCAGCAGCCGGTCGAGCAGGAACGCGGTGAACCCCCAGACCAGCATCGGCCCGGCGCGGAACGCCGGGCCCGGCTGCCCCGAGGGGTACCTGACCATCATCCGGTTCGCGGGGTCGGCGAGGTCGGCCAGCGCCACCCGCGCGACCGCGGTCACCTCGGCCGGGTTGCCCGGCGCGACCGGGCCTGGCTCCCGCCACCAGGCGAGGACGGGAGAGACCCGGTACCCGCTCCGGGAGATGTACATCTCGGGCAGCACGGTGAGGACCTGGACCCCGGCGGGGTCGACGAGCGCCTCCTCGGCCGCCTCGCGCAGCGCGGCGGCCACAGCGCCGTCGTCGCCGTCGTCCACGGCGCCGCCGGGGAACGCGGGTTGCCCGGCATGGTTGCGCAGCGACGCGCTGCGCTGCACGAGGAGCACGTCCGGGCCAGCTGGCCCGGTGCCGAGCAGGATCAGGATCGCGGAGCGCCGCCCTCCGCCCGGCGGCGGGCGCATCGCGTCGGGGACCGCCATCGCCCTCGCCGACCTGGCCAGGTCGGCGAGCCAGCCCGGAACCCCCGGCTCCGCGCGGCCCGCCTGGGCGGCCGTCACGAGAAGGGCCCGGCCTTGACCAGGCGGGCGGCCACCACCGGGTCCGTGGGGCCCATGCCGTAGGACGGGCAGAGCGTCCCGACGCCGCACGCACCGCAGGCCGGCCGGCGGGAATGGCAGACGCGCCGGCCATGCCAGATCAGCCGGTGGGACAGCACGGTCCACTCCGACCTGGGGAACAGCGCCCCGACATCGCGCTCCACCTTCTCCGGATCCTGCTCGGCCGTCCAGTGGAAGCGCCGCGCCAGGCGGCCGAAGTGCGTGTCCACGGTCAGGCCCGGTATCCCGAACGCGTTGCCGAGCACCACGTTCGCGGTCTTCCTGCCGACGCCGGGCAGGGTGACCAGGTCGCCGAGGCTGGCTGGGACCTCACCGCCGAACCGGTCGCACAGCGCCTGGCCGAGCCCGATGATGCTGGCGGCCTTCGCGCGGTAGAACCCGGTCGGCATGATGAGCTTCTCCAGTTCCTCGCGGTCCGCCGCGGCGTAGTCGGCGGCGGTGCGGTACCGGGCGAACAGCAGGGGCGTGACCTGGTTCACGCGCCGGTCGGTGCACTGCGCGGACAGGATGGTCGCGATCAGCAGTTCGAGCGGGGAGCGGAAGTCCAGCTCGCAGTGCGCATCGGGGTAGAGCTCGGCCAGCTTCCTGCCGATCCGCCGCGCCCTGCGGACCAGCGCCGTCCGCGAGGGTTGCGCGGGCGGCTGGCTCGGCGCGGGCGGCTGGCTCGGCGCGGGCGGCTGGCTCGGGACGGGCACCATGGCATCAGCCTACGGTCAAGCCGACCGCGGCCAGGCAGCCCGGCGCGGGAACGCCCTGCGGCGCGCGGCGCGGTCACCCGGGGCCGGCGTGGACCGCGCACGTCCCGGGCTGGAACGGGAGCTCCCGCGGGCCGAACCCGGCGGGCGGTGCCGTCACGCCGGCCCGGCCCACGTGCCTGCCGAGGATCACGGTGGCGACCCGCCGGGCGCCGGCGCGGCGCAACGCCATCGCGGCCGACTGCGCGCTGGCCCCGGTCGTCCAGGTGTCGTCCAGGAGGAGCACCCGGGCACCGGGAAGGGGCGCCGCCTCGAAGCGGGCGGGGTCGAGGTCACGCCCGCGCCACGGAACGGGGCGTGCCACCAGGTGCGCCCACCGGCAGGACAGGTAAGGGGCGAGGAGCGCGCGGAGCGGGTGCTGGCCCGGCCGCGACCGGGCCGTGGGAACGACGGCCAGGTGCGTCGGGCCGGCGGGCATGCCGGCTGCCCGGCAGACGCAGGCGCGGTGATCGCGCAGGAACACCAGGAGCAGCGCCCGCAGCAGGACCGCCGCCGCAGCCGCGGCGGGGCCGGGCGACTTGTACTGCCAGAGGCGGCGCGCGTGGCTGCCTCCCTTGACCGCGTAGGCGACCGGCACCACGACGTCGGCGAGGCTCCCCGCCGCGCACTGCTCGTGCAGTTCGCACTGGAAGCAGCGGGCGCGGCCGTCCGACGGCCCGCGGCAGACCAGGCACCGGCCCCGGGCATCGGAGCCGCCGCCCGTCAGGCCGGCGCGGCCGGCGGGCGGCGCGCTGAGCGATGCCGCCTGCAGCCGGACCAGGCCCTCGAGCTCCGGCCAGGACAGCCCGCGGGATGCCCCGCCCGGCGCGCTGCATCCGCCCGGCCGGCCACGCCCGCCAGGCGGGACCGGCGCCAGGGACGGCACGGCGGTATCGGCGGTCACGGCGGCCAGGCTAGGCCCCTGCTCGGACACTGGCGGAACGCCTTCGGCCGGCATGTCGGCCCCGGCAGGGCGAGAAGGTATAAACTGCCGCCCGAGCGCCGACCCGGCCGTGCGCGCAGCGGCCGCGACCCGGTGGTCCGGTAGGCTCGGCACGGCAGCCGGCGGGCGCGAGCCGCGGCCCCGGCCACGCCGCTCGTCGGCATCATGGTCACAGGAGCACTGCGTCCAGCGGAGCAGGGCCAGTCACGATCGGGACTACCGCCAATGTCACAACCACAGCCGGCCGCCGGGGCACCCATCGAGCGACGGCCCGCCAAGGCGCTGCTGGCGTCGGCGCCCGGCATTCTCCGGCGCCACTGGCTCGCCACGGTCCTGGTGATCGCCGGCGTGGTGCTGCGCGCGGTCACCTGGATGGCCTACCACCCGGCGATCATCTACATCGACACGCTCAAGTACCTGTACGGCGCGTGGCCGGGCTCCGACCCGATCGCCTACAAGATCCCGCTCCGGCTGATCCTCGCGTTCGGCGACCTCGGGACAGTCGGGATCATCCAGCACCTGCTCGGCGTCGCGATGGGCGTCACGATCTACGTGCTGCTCATCCGGCGCGGCGCCCCGCGCTGGCTCGGCGCGCTGGCCATGGCGCCGGTCCTGCTCGACGCCTACCAGCTCCAGACCGAGGCGATGATCATGCCCGACGTCTGGTTCGAGGCCCTGATCGTGGCCGGCGTCGCCCTCCTGCTATGGCAGCCAAGGCCGCGCCTGGCCGCGCTGGTCCTCGGTGCCGCGATGCTGGGCGCCTCGACCGGGCTGCGGCAGGTCGGCGAGGTGCTGATCGTGCCGCTGCTGGTCTACGTCGTGGCGCTCGGCGGCCGGTGGCGGGCCGTGCTCAAGAACGCGGTGGCCGTGACGGCCGCCTTCTCCCTGGCCGTCCTCGCCTACATGGCCGCCTCATACGCCCGGTCCGGCCATTTCTGGATCTCCCGCTCCTCGACCAGCCTCACCTATGGCCGGATGGCCGAGGTGGCGGACTGCGCGACGCTGAAGATCCCTGCGGTGGAGCGGCCGCTGTGCCCGACCAAGGCCGAGCAGGCGAAGGGCCCGGACTGGCTGGAGCACGACGCCGCCGGACCGTACCGCAGCCTCGCGGCGACGCTCCCGCCGAGCCTGCAAGGTCACACCGACGAGGTCACCGCGCGCTTCAACCGCGCGGTCGAGCTCCAGCAGCCCCTGCGCGTCCTGGCCGGCATCGCCAGGGACGCGGTCAAGCTCTTCGCCCTGACCAGGCGCACCAGCCCGGGTGACACGCCGATCTGGCGGTGGCAGTTCCAGGGGAACTTCCCCTCCTACCATCCGTACATCTTCGTCCGGCCCGATGGCATCTGGCTCAACTTCCCGCCCTCCGGCCCGCTGCACGCGCAATCGATCAGGAAGCTCAGCCCCGCCTACGGCGGGCCGCCGCAGGTGGACGCCGACCTGGCCAGCTTCCTGCGGCGCTACCAGCTGGGCGGCGGCTACACGCCCGGGCCGCTGCTGGCCCTGTTCGTGATCACCGGGCTGGCCGGATCGGTGCTGCTCCTGGCGCGCAAGCGGCTTCCCAGGAAGGCCATCGACCTGGCCGCGGCCTGCTCGCTGTTCTTCGTCGCGGGCGTGGCGATCCTCGGCGCGTCGGACTTCTTCGAGTTCTCCTGGCGCTATCAGATGCCCGCCGTCGTCACCCTGCCGCCGGCCGGGGCGCTCGGCATCGCGGTCCTGATCGCCGTCGCCCGCAAGTCCCGGACCCCGGCGGCCGGTGACGCCGTTCCGGGCAGGGCGCCGGAGCTGGCGGCGCCGGCCTCGTGACCGGCCGGACGCGCCAGGACCGCGCGGACCCGGACGCGCCGGCTGGTGCCGTCCCGCGGGCCGGATGGCGGGCCCGGCTGGCCAAGGCCCGGCGCGAGCTTGGCCCGGCGGCGCGCCGGAACTGGCTCGCCGTCGCCCTGCTCGCCACGGGCCTGGCCCTGCGGGTGCTGGCGCTGGCCGCCTACCGCCCCGCGCTGCTGTACGTGGACTCGCTGAAGTACCTCTACAACGCCTATCCCGGCTCGGATCCGCTCGGCTACGAGCTGCCGCTCAAGGCGATCCTCGCCGTCGGCAACCTCACCGTGGTCGTCGGGGTCCAGCATCTGCTCGGCCTGGCGATGGCCGTGGTGATCTACGGGCTGCTCAGGCGCCGCCAGGTGCCGCGATGGCTGGCCGCGCTGGCGATCGCGCCGGTCCTGCTCGATGCCTACCAGGTGCAGATCGAGCAGAACATCATGCCCGATGTCTGGTTCGAGGCCCTGATCGTGGCCGGGGCGGCCGCATTGCTCGCCCGCCCCGCGCCCGCCGCGCGCGCCGTCATCCTGGCGGGCCTGCTGCTTGGCGCATCCGCGACCGTCCGCCAGGTCGGGGAGATCCTCGTCGTGCCCGGCGTGGCCTTCCTGCTGGCCGCGGCCGCCGGCTGGCAGGCGGCCTTCCAGCGGGCGTTCGAGTTCGTCGTGGCGTTCGCCGTGCCCGTGGCCGGCTACATGATCGGCTCGTACGTGATCACCGGGCACCTGTGGCTGGCGAGCGCGACGCCGAGCCTGTCGAGCTACGGCCGGATGGCGACCGCCGCCGACTGCGCCACGCTCCGCATCCCCGCCTACGAGCGGCCTCTGTGCCCGACCGCGCGAGAGCGCCGGTACGGCATCGACTGGCTCGACCACGACTCCCGCTCGCCGCTGAAGTCGTATGTCGCGCCACCGGGCATGCAGCGGTACGCGGTCATCGCGAACTTCGATCATCAGGTGGCCGAGCAGCAGCCCGGCCGGGTCCTCGGCGCCATCGCCGCCGACGGCGCCCACCTGTTCGCCCTCACCCGGACGGCGAGCCAGGACGGCACGCCGATCTCGCGGTGGCAGTTCCAGGACTCCTATCCCACGTTCGGCACCTGGGTGCGGGTGCGCCCGGACGGCCTGATCATGCTGGGCCTGTACCTGCGGCCCGGCGGCGGGCCGGAGGTCACTCGCCCGCTCGACCCCGGTTACGGCGGCCGCGCGTCCGTGATCCGGCCGATCGCCGCCTTCCTGCGCGCCTACCAGCTGGGTGGCGGCTACACGCCCGGGCCGCTGATGGCCGTGTTCGCCCTGGCCGGCCTGGCAGGCTCGCTGCGCCTGGTCATCCGCAGGCCGTCCGGGCCGCGGCGCGGGCAGGCCCAGGCGTGCCTGCTCTTCTTCGGCTGCGCCGCGGCGGTCCTCGCCGTCTCCGACGCCTTCCAGTTCACCTGGCGGTACCAGCTTCCCGCGCTGGTCACGCTCCCCGCCGCCGGGGCGCTGGGCGCCATGGCGCTCATGCCGCGCGCGGCCGGGCGGCCCGCGACCGAGGGGGAACGCGAGCCTGACCGCCCGGCGGCGACCCCGGCAACCTGACCGCGCGGGTTGCCGGCCCGTTCCGGGGAGCGTCGGCGGCGCGCGAGGCGTCAGCGCGGCCCGGCGCGGCGCGTGGCGTCAGCGCAGCCCGGCGAAGAGGTCGGCCTCCGGGAGGGGCGCCCCGGTCCTGTCCTGGGCCCTGATGAACATCTCCACGCCGAAGGCGGCCTGCGCGACCTCGGGCGGGATCTTGGTGAACCAGGACGTCTCGCTGATCTGGCTGGCATGCGCGAGCAGGGCGGCTCGCTTCCGGTCGAGGAAGCTCGTGATGTCGACCGTGGTGGTGATCCGCTCCTCGGACTCGCGCATCACCCGCTCCTCCTCCTCGGTGATCTCCCAGTCCGGCAGGTTCTCCCCCTGCTCCCGCAGCGCCTCGAAGACCTGGCGCCAGCTGCTGCGCCGCATCGCCGTCAGGTAGAGCTTGGCCGGGATCCCCGTCCGCGTGACCGCCTCGATCGCCGCCCGGCTGGCGTGAACATGATCAGGATGCTGATAGGCGCCATCGGGGTCATAGGTGACCACGACCTGAGGCTGGTACCGGCCGAGCAGCTCTCCGATCCGGCCGGCGACCGCGGCAAGGGGAACGTTGCAGAACGCCTCGGGACGGTGCCGGTACTCCCAGTCCGGCATGCCGGAGTCGTGGTAGCCGAGCAGCTCCAGCTCGGAGACCCCCAGGTGCTTGCATGCCTCGCGCAGCTCGGCCAGGCGGGTCTGGGCCACGTCGGTGGTGTCGTGACCATCGTGACCGGGCTTCACCCCGCCCGGGCCGTCCCCGAACTCGCCGTTGGTGCACGTCACCACGATCGTCCGGATGCCTTCGTCCGCGTACTTGGCCAGCACCCCGCCGGTGCTCGACGCCTCGTCGTCGGGGTGCGCGTGGACGGCCATGAGGGTCAGCTCGGTCATGCGGGCCAATCTACCTGGCTGGTCCGACACCCCGGCGCGCGTCGCCAGGGTCCCCGGGGATCCGGGCAGGGCGGGGGCCGGGCAGGGCGGGATCCGGGCAGGGCGGGGGCCGGGCGGGGCCGGGGGGCCGGGCTCAGCAGGAGACCGGCCGGCGGCCCCTCGGGGAGGCCAGCGGACCCGCCTGGCTGATCTCGCGGCGGAACGCCGCGAGGGCCGCCTGGTTGTCCTGCAGCCTCCAGTCCTGGTGGAACTGCCGCAGGCCGGCCCGGTAGTGCTTGGTGAGCTGGTTGCGGTCGAACCAGATCAGCCCGCCGAGCCCGTACTTGCTGATCCCCGCGAACAGGTCCTTGATGTCGGCGACCTGGCGATCGAGGCTGGGCTTGTTGAACTCCGGCCCGGCCGCCACCTCTCCGATCATGATCGGGGTCCTGGGCGCCAGCTTCCTGAGCATCTTGATCGTCGGGCCGAAGATCACGTCGAAGGTGTCGTCCCGGTAGTAGTAGTAGCCGTCAAGGCCGATCTCGCCGACGTAGCGGGCGCCGGGCCAGTAGGGCTTCGGGCTCGGGGTGCCCTTGGTGACCGTGGTGCCCGCCGGGCCGGGCACCACCCGGGTGTGCATCGCGGATGGCTGCCACATCCAGGTGACCAGCGGGCCCGCGATCTTGCCGATCACGTCGTGCACGTGAACGAACGCGGCCCTGTACCTGGCGGGGGTGGCGCCCTTGTGGCCGTGGCCGTAGTTGTACCAGGTGCCGTTCATCTCCGGGGCGAAGGACAAGATCACGTGGTCGCCCAGGCCGAGGATCTGCCGGGCGAAGCTCCTCAGCCAGCGATCCTGGCTGCCGTCGGCGATCTGGGCCAGCGACGGGCGCTCCTTGGGCATTAGCTCGATCATCGTCTCCGACCCGCGGCCGGCCGCGCTGGCCACGTAAGCCTGGGGGAAGAGCTCCCCCCACTTGACGTACCTGAGGGTGATCGACACCGCGGGGCAGCCGATGGCGGCGTCGAAGTCGGCCAGCCCGGTCGTCGCAGCCGGAGGCGCGGTCCGGGATGCCTTGCGCGCCTTCCCCTTGCCGCCTCCCGTGGCGGGCGCAGCGGCCGGGCCTGGCGTCGGCGCGTAGACGCCCAGGAGGAACCCCCGCTGGCCGAGCACATCCTTGACGAGCGGATCCTTCGGAAACGGCCGGTATGTTCCCAGCGGGATCGGGGGCTGGGTCCGGTAGTCGTAGACCGACCACCCGGCGGCCACGATGACCGGCAGCAAGGTGATCACGAGGAAGAGCCGCGCCGCGAAGGCCGCGCGATTCATCCGTGGAGCCCTCCATAGCCGTCCGGCCAGGCGTAACTGTCGTGACCGGGCCGATCCGACCGCCCGATCGCGCCGGCGGCCAGGCCGGCCAGCGCGGGCCGGCGGCCTCCGGGGCCGCGGTCGTGGTAGCGGTCCCCGTAGGCGACGTACCGCTCCTGACGCGGCCGGGGGCGCGCGGGCGTGACCTCCGGGATGAGGTGCTCGTGCCCGGCGGCGCCGTCCTCCTCGGGGCCGGCCGCGCCGGCGGGCTCGCCGGCGCCATCAAGCCGCACCTCGACCTGCTGCCTGGTCACCCAGCCCTGCCGCCAGCAGGTGGCGATGCCGTAGAAGCGGATCTGCCGCAGGACCACCAGGTACCACAGGGCGGCCAGGGGCAGCAGCGCGACCCCGATGAGGCGGTTGCCCAGGCTCTGGTCGGTGCGGTGGATGGTCGCGAGCCGCACCGCGATCGCCCACGGCCAGATGATCATGGCGGCGAGGGAGGCGATCAGCAGGCTCTCCGTCGATGGCCAGGCCAGCGGGATGACGAGCGTCATCGCGACCGAGGTGAGGAACGACCCGATCGTGTAGAAGGTGAACAGCCAGCCGTAGGACAGGATCGGCAGGTACCGGGTCCGCCACAGCATGCGGATCGTGGAGGCCCGCATCCACCTGGTCCACTGCCGCAGGTGGTGGGTGAGGGTCTCCGGGTAGACCGGCATCGACACCGCCGTCGGCTGGTGCACCGCCCGGCCGTGGAGCAGCGCGTACATGGTGAGCGCGGTGTCGTCGCCGAGGGTGACCGGCACGCCGAAGAAGGTCTCGCCGAGGTAGGCGGGCACGATCTTGCGGATCAGCGGGGCCCAGTACAGGGAGAAGGCTCCCGGGTTGATCAGCACGTTGCCGCGCGCGACGGACTGCGCGCTCATCGCGAAGAGCTGGAAGACGATCGAGCGGTGGCCGATCGCCCTGGTCAGCAGGTTCCGGTCGATGTTGATCGCGGTCTCCAGGCCCGCCACGGAGACCACCCTCGGGTCGGCGAAGGGCTTGAGCCCCTCGTCGATCGCCTTCCGGTCCAGCGCGGAATCCGAGTCGATCGTGACGAAGATGTGCGCCTTGGCGTCGGTGGTGAACGTCACCGCCTGCGCGTGCTTCTTGCCGGCGTTCTTCTGCCTGACCCAGGTGAACCGCACGCCGTCGGGCCGGTTGAGCAGCCAGTAGTCCCGGATCTCCGAGTAGTCGACCGAGGAGCCGTCGTCGACCACCTCGACGTGGTTGGGCAGCCTGGTCTGGCGCATCAGCGACAGGATCGTCCGGTCGAGGATCTTGGGATCCTCGTTGTAGCACGGGATCACCACGGTGACGTAGAGCCGGTCCAGCTCGGCCTGCTGCCTCCGGTTCACGGTGAACGGCCGTTGCATCCACGCCAGCGCGAGCTGAGCGAGGATGAACGCGACCGTGATGACCCAGCTCGCCAGCAGCACCGGGTCCTTGAGCACCGAGGAGCCCAGGCCGGTCCGGTGCAGGTAGACCGAGCCGCCGGCGATCGCGACCACCGGGATCGCCGCCAGCCACCGGCGGGGCCGGAACGTGACCTCGGGGATCTCGTAATCGTGGGTCAGACGTCCAGCGCGTCCATCCCGCGCCGGAACAGGAACCGGATCGCGATCGCGATCACGACCGTCGTGCCGGCGATGATGCCGATCAGCACTGGCAGGAAATGAATGAATGGCTGGTGCATGGCGGCCCACTCCGTGACGGGGCGGCGCGGCGAGGTTGGTGAGCACGGACAGCCCTGCCGCCTGGCGGTCGGCGAGGCGCTCCCACTCGGCGTAGCTCACCGCGTAGTGCCCGTGCCGGGCAGGCGCAGCCTGCGTCATGCCCGACCCACCTCCGATGCTAGCGGCGCCTGCCGAAGAAAATGCGGCTTCCGGAATCTGCCAGGAGGATACCGGATCAACCATGACGTCGCTCCCGACTCCGATCGTTACCCGGATCATCAGGAGCATCACGTCCGCCCGCCGCCCGGGACCCGGGCGGCTCCGCAGGTCAGCGGCAAAGTCCCGGCCGGCGTCCCGCCCGGCGTCCCGCCCGGTCAGCCCGGCGGTTCGGGGCGCCGCGGGACCTCGGCCGCCGACAGCGCGCCCGCGACGTCGCGCAGCACCGCCCGGACGGTTGCATCGGCGACCCGGTGCAGGAGCGCCCGGTCCAGGCGGGCCCCGAGCCCGGCGAGGGGCGGCCGGTAGGCGCCGTCCAGGGCGAGCAGGCAGCCGCCGGCGCCGTGCGGGCGCAGCGTGATGTCCGCGTCGAGCGCCGGGAACAGGCGCCCTCCCGCCCCGGTGGCCTGCCATCGCATCGTGAGCACCGCGACGCCGTCTCGGACGATCACGTCCCGGACGTCGACCCGCACGAGCTTCGAGATTCCCGGCATGGCCCCACGCGGGCCGACCCGCATCAGCCCGGCCACCGAGGAATCGTAGGCGCCCTCCGATGCGTTCATGAGCCAGCCGCCCCGCGCCAGCGCCGCGAGCCGGGGCTCGGCGACCTCAAAGGCGACATTCAGCATGATTTCTGCTCGGACGAACACCGGCGCAGCAAATCCCGCGGTCACCGCCGCCCGGCAGGGCCAAAGGTCCCGACGTCCAGGGCCGCAGGTCCCGCGCGGCACCGGGAGCGGGGCGAAAACGGGCAAACTGCCGCCGGTTTCGCGGATCGGCTGCGACCGGCCTCGAATCCCGTGACAATGGCCCCGACGCCGAGGACATGGAGGTCCCGTGAGCACCGCAGCAGCCCGGGGGCGCGCGCCGGCCAGGGCGGTCGCCGCCCTGGCCGCCACTGCCGTGACCACGGCGGCCGTGGCGGCGTGCGCCGCCGCCCCGGCCAGCCCGGGACCGTCGCGGCCGCGCATCGTCCCCGCCGCCGCCGGCGGCGGCCAGGGCGGGGCCCAGCGCTCGGCGCGCCGGCAGCCCCCGAGCCAGGCCCCGGTCAGCCCGTCGCGCCCGGCCAGCCGCCCGGCCGGGACGCGCCGGCCGCCGTCCCCCGCGCCGGGCGGGTCGTCCGCCCCAGGCCCGGCGTGGAGCCACCCGGCGGGGGCGTTCACCCCCGGGCTGCGCCTGGGCGCGTTCACCGCCGGGCAGAGCCTGTGGGGATTCGACGCCCAGGTCGGCCACGCCGCGCTGACCGTGAGCTACGTGCCGTGGGGGACGCCGCTGCGCTGGCTCGCGCGCGTGATCGCCAGGGCGGTCCGCAGCCACGCCGAGGCCCTGTTCGACCTGTACCCGGGCCGGCTCGGACGTGACGCGAGCCAGATCGCGGCCGGGACCGGCGGTTCCGACGCCTGGCTGAGGGGGCTCGGGCGGCTGCTCGACCGGATGCGGGACCCGCTGGCGGTCTCGTTCTTCCCGGAGATGAACGGCCCCTGGCGCAGGTCGTGGACGCACGGCCCGGCCAGTTACATCGCGGCCTTCCGGCACGTCCACGCGGTGCTGTCGCGGGTGGCCGGGTCGCGGGTCACGTTCTACTGGCAGCCGTCGGCGATGCACAACGCGAACCCGGACCCGATGCCCTGGTTCCCCGGCCGGGGTTACGTCCAGGTGGTGGCCTTGGATGGCTACTACTACTTCCCCCACGACACCTTCGGCGCGATCTTCGGCGCGACCATCCGGCTAGTCCGGCGCGCCGACCCGACGGTCCCGATCATGGTGGGCGAGACCGCGGCCGGCCCGATGTACGGCAGGCAGGCCTGGGAGATCAGGAACCTGTTCGCCGGCATCCGGCAGGACCGGCTGCTCGGGCTGATCTGGTTCAACCAGCGCCAGCACTTCGCCCCCTATCAGTTCCACAAGGACTGGCGGCTGCAGGACCACCCCGGGGCGCTGGCGGCGTTCCGCGCCTGCCTGGCCAGGTACGGCCCGCTCGCCCGGCTGGTGAAGTAACGCCCCGCCGTCCCGGCGGACCGGGCGAGCGCCCGGCGGCGGGGCGCGGGTTCAGCGCAGGTGCCGCTTGATGCCCGGGGCGGTGAGGGCGGCGATCTCGTCCGGGCCGGCGGAGGCGAGCGGCTCGGCCCGGACGACGTGCCGCAGCATCGCGATCCCCACGAGCTGCGCCGCGACCAGGCAGGCCCTCAGGCGGGCGTCGGGATGGTCAGACCGCCCGGCGATCACCGGCAGCAACTGCGCGGTGACGAACTCGCGCAGCGTCGCGGCGGCCTGCTCATGTGAGACTGCCGAGCGGACCAGCGCCAGGATCGAGTTGCGGCTCCGGTCGCTGTCGACCACCCCCAGGTAGGCGCGGACCAGGGCCTCGGCGAAGTCGGCGTCCGGCAGCCCCGCGACCGCCTGGAGCAGCAGGGGCAGCCCGGACGGCAGCCCGGTGGCGATCGCGAACAGGCGGTCCTTGCTGCCGAAGTAGTGGATCAGCAGCGCGGGGTCGACCCCCGCCTCGCGCGCGATCGCGCGCAGCGTGGTCGCCTCGTACCCGTGCGTCGCGAAGGCGCGGCGGGCCACCGCCACGATCGCGTCCCGGGTCGCGGGGGCGCCGGGGCGCCGGCCGGCGCGCTTCATGCCCCCTGCGGGCCGGCGACCATGGCCACGAACGCCTCCTCCAGCCCGGCCGGGACGACCTCGACGGCCGCGGCGATTCCCTCGCGGGCGAGCAGCGCGCTCACCTCATCCGCCGGGGCCGCCGCCCGCAGGTCCCGGCCGTGGACCGCGACCGGGACCCCGCTGGCGTCGAGGATGGTGAACGCGCGGTTCCAGTCGGGGCAGCGCACCCGGGCGACCGTGCGCCCGCCGATGATCTGCGCGACCGTCCCCCGCGCCATCACGGCTCCGGCCGCCATCACCACGAGGCGGTCGCACTGCTCGGCCTCCTCCATGTTGTGAGTGGTCACCAGCACGCCGGCGCCGCGTTCGGCCGCGCGCCTGATCTCGTCCCACAGGCGGGCCCGGCCCAGTGGCCCGACGCCCGAGGTCGGCTCGTCGAGCACCAGCAGGTCGGGCCGGTGGGAGAGCGCGAGCGCGAACGCCACCTGCCGCTGGGTGCCGAGCGGCAGCCGCCCGGCCAGCTCGTTCCGCCAGCCGGCGATGCCGCCGGGCACCGGGGCGCCCCGGTCGCCGAACGCGCCGGCGCTGAACCGCCAGTTCTCCGCGACGGTCAGGCCCGCGTACAGGCCCAGCGTCTGGGGGACGTAACCGACCCTCCGGCGGCTGGCCCGCGACGGCACGGCGCCGAGCAGGCGCACCGCGCCGTCGCTCGGGGTCAGCAGGCCGAGCAGCATCCGGATGAGGGTGGTCTTCCCGGCGCCGTTGGCGCCGAGCAACCCGACGACCTCCCCCTTCCCGACCGTCAGGTCCACCGCGCGGACCGCGGTGAACGAGCCGAACCGCCTGGACGCCCCGCGCGCCTCGGCCAGGGCGCCGCTCACCGGGCGCCGCCCGCCTCGTGCGCGAGGGCGGCGATCATCACGGCGTCGTCGAAATCCGGCTCGGCCGGCTCCGCGCCCTCGGGGAGCTCGCCGTCTGGCGCCCACACCCGCCACGCCGGCCCGCGCCGCCACCACCGCGCCGGCCGGGCGGCCGCGGTGCCCGCCCCGGCCGCGGTGCCCGCCGCCCCGGGCACGCCGCCCGCCGCCCCGGGCACGACGCCCACCGCCCCGGGCACCGCGCGCAGGATCTCCTCCGGCGAGCCGCTGGCCAGCATCCGGCCGGATTCGAGCAGGACCACGCGCTCCCCGCGGGCCGCCTCGTTCACGTAGGCGGTCGCGACGGCGACCGCCGTGCCGCCGGCTGCCGCGCCGGAGATCAGCCGCCAGAGCTCGGCCCGGCTCACCGGGTCGACGCCCGTGGTCGGCTCGTCGAGGACGAGCAGCTCGGGCGAGTGGAGCAGGGCCAGCCCGACGGCGAGCTTGCGCTGCATCCCGCCGGACAGCTGCCCGCCCAGGCGGCGGAGCGCCTGATCCAGCCCGGTCCGCCCGAGGATCCGGGCCGCCCGCCGGTCGCGCTCGCCGCGCCCCACGCCGTAGGCCAGCGCGGCGAACTCGATGTTCTCCGCCACGGTCAGGTCGGGGTAGATCCCGCAGGTCGCCGGCACGTACCCGACGCGCTCCTTCGGCGGGCGCCGCACCGTGCCCGACTCCGGCTCGACGAGGCCGACCAGGGCCTGCAGGCAGGTGGACTTGCCCGCCCCGTCACCGCCCACGACCACGGTCACGCCGGACCGGCCGACGGGCACCGTGACGCCGTCCAGGGCCAGCACCCGGCCCCGCCTGACGCGGACGTCCGCGAGGCCCCAGCTCATGCCGGCGTCACCTCCCGCGCGGCCGCCCGCGCCTTCGCCCTCCCGGCGCCGGGGGCGAGGTCACGGCGGAACCTCGCGATCGCCAGCGCGAGCACGACCACCGCCAGCAGCGCGAGCAGCCCGATCGGCTCCCACAGCGCCGAGATCGGCGTCGCCTTGAGCATGACGCCCCGGCTGATCTCGATGAAGTAGGTGAGCGGCAGGATGTAGGAGATCCAGCGCACCCCGGCCGCCATCGAGGACACCGGGAAGATCAGGCCGGAGAGCAGGACCTGGGGCAGCAGGATCATGAACGCGAGCTGAATCGCCTGGCCCTGGTTCTGCGAGACGGTCGAGACCAGCACGCCCATGCCCAGGGTCACGAGGAGGAACAGAGCCGCCCCCACGATGAAGACGGCCGGGTTGCCGGTGAACGGCACGCCGAACAGCCCCATCCCCACCACGACGACGAGCGCCAGGTCGAGCGCCGCCACGATCAGGTAGGGGGCGATCTTGCCCGCGATGACGTCCCAGGCCCGGAACGGCATCACTGCGAGCTGCTCCAGGGTGCCGGCCTGGCGTTCCCGCACCACGCCGAGGCTGGTGATCAGGGTGCCGACGAAGACCAGGATCAGCCCCGCCAGGCCGGGCACCATCACCCACGAGGTGGTCAGGCCGGGGTTGTAGAGGATCCGCAGGCTCACCGGCGGCGCGGCGGCGCCGGCCTGGCGGGCCATCCGCCCCAGCGCGCCCTCGGCGGTCTGCACGGAGAACAGCTGGGTCCCGTCCATCAGCACCAGCGGCCGCGCCCGGCCCGTCACCACCGCGACGACCGCCCGGCCGTCGCGCAGCCGGTCCCGGGCCACCGGCTCGCCCGCCCCGGGGTCGACCTCGTTCACCTGGAACGGCGCGCGCAGCAGCGCGGCGGCCTGCCGCGCGCCCGGCCCGACGACCACGGTCGGGATGTCCTTGACATTGAAGCTCGCCGCGTAGCCGAACACGATCAGCAGCACGACCGGCAGCAGGATCATCATCGCCACCGTCCGCCGGTCCCTGCGCAGCTCGCGGAACTCCTTCGCCACCACCGCCCACACGCTGGCCTCCCGAGAATTCAACGGTCAGTGAACTCTACGCTCGTTGAATTGCAGGGGTCAAGGGCCGCCCGGGACGGCGGCGGGGCGGGCGGCTCGTTCACCCTCGCCCGCTTCACCCTCGCCCGCCGCCGGGCCGCTGGCGCGCTCCTGCGCGAAATGGCAGCATGGATCCCGTGTCGCCCGCGATGCACCAGGCGAGCCGGCGATGACGGCGCTCGCCACGGCGCCGCTGCCCGCCATTCCCAGGCACATCAAGGTGAACGGGCACCGCATCCACCTGCGGCTGGTCCAGCAGCTGGCCTGGTCGCTGGTCGCGGCGACCGCCGGCGCCTACGCCGTCTCCGCGGTGTACTACCTGCTCACCCAGGTGGACTGGACCAGCGGCGGCCATACGGTCCTCTACCTCAGGCCGGGGTGGAACGGGCTGCTGAGCACCCCGTGGTGGCCGGTCGCCCGGCATGACATCCGGGACGTGTACGAGGGCGTGCTCGCCACGCTGCTCGTCAAGTCCCTGATGGCGAACTGGAAGAAGGCTCACGGCGAGCGGGCCGGCGCGTTCCGCCTGCTCACCGCCCCGCTGGTGATCGTCGTCGCCGCGCTGCCGATCGTCCTGGCCGGGATCTGGGTGATCAATTTCGCCGGGCCGTGGCTGTGGCACCTGGCGTTCGGCCACAAGGTCGTCCGCCTGTCCGTCGCCATGCCGTCCTGGCTGTCCGCGTACCTGTCCACCTGGAACTGGCAGCCGCTGGTCATCGGCGTCATCGCGGGCCAGGTCGTGCACCGGATCTACCGGCCGGCCGGGAACACGGTCCAGCTGTTCTTCATCGAGTCGGCGGTGAGCAGGGCGCGCCGGACCGGCCGGGTCCCCGCGTGGGTGCGCCACCCCCTCGCGCCGCCGGTCGTGCGGGAACGGTTCTCCTGGATGCTCGACAACGATGTCCCGGTGGGTCGGCACGGCCCGTGGATCCGGATCCTCGCCCCGGTCATGAGCGCCATTCTCGCGGTGCTCGCCGTGTACGGGGGGTTCATCCGGCTCTGGCTCGCCAAGCACGGCGTTCCCGGTCACCTCCTGTGACCGGCCGCACCCGCCCGCCCTGGCCGCCCTCGCCAGCAGCGGCCGGGCGACCAGGCCCCCGGGCTGGGCAGAACCGCGAGGGCGCCCCGGTCAGCGAGATGCGATCGCCCGGCGGCTGAGCGGGCGCGCATCACGTCAGCGCGATGCGCTGAGTCCCGCCCGGCCCGCGGGCTGGCACCTGAGCGAGGTCGGCGCGCGTCCGGCATGGGACCGCCGGGATATCCGCGCTTGCAGGCACAATCTGGGTTGACCGGCCGGGACGCGGGAGGCGGCACGTGGGCGAGCTGACATCGGTGGAGATCTGCGCCGGCGCCGGCGGCCAGGCGCTCGGCTTGGAGCAAGCCGGGTTCGCGCACGAGGCCGCAGTCGAGATCGACCCGGACGCGTGCGAGACGCTGCGCCGCAACCGCGGCCCGGCGTGGAAGGTGATCGAGGACGACGTGGCCAACGTGGACGGCCGTGCCTTCGCGGGCGTCGACCTGCTCGCCGGCGGGGTGCCATGCCCGCCATTCTCCGTCGCCGGCAAGCAGCTCGGCGCCGGCGACGACAGGGACCTGTTCCCCGAGGCGCTGCGCCTGGCCGGGGAGATTGCTCCCCGCGCCGTGCTGCTGGAAAACGTGCGCGGCCTCGCGGCGGCGCGGTTCGACGGCTACCGCGCCCAGGTCCTGGCCAGGCTTCACGAGCTCGGCTACCAGACCTGGTGGCGGCTGGTCAACGCGAGCGACCACGGCGTCCCGCAGCTGCGGCCCCGGTTCGTCCTCGTCGCCATCCGCCAGCCCTGGGCCGGCTCCTTCCGGTGGCCTGACCCGCTCCCCGGCCCCCCGCCGACCGTCGGCCAGGCGGTCGGCGACCTCATGGCCTCTCGCGGCTGGCCCGGCGCCGCGGCCTGGGCCGCCAGGGCCAGCGCGATCGCGCCCACCATCGTCGGGGGCAGCAAGAAGCACGGCGGCCCGGATCTCGGCCCGACCCGCGCCCGGGCCGCCTGGCGGGATCTGGGCGTGGACGGGCTCGGCATCGCCGATGACGTCCCCGGGCCTGGTCATCCAGCCACGGTGCTGCCGAAGCTGACCGTGCGCATGGTCGCCCGGCTGCAAGGCTTCCCGGACTCGTGGCAGTTCGCGGGCCGCAAGACCGCCGCGTACCGGCAGGTCGGCAATGCCTTCCCCCCGCCCGTCGCACGAGCGGTCGGCGCCGCGGTCGCCAGCGCCCTGCGGGCAGGAGCCATGCGCGGACCCGGCGGACGATCAGCAGGGCGGTGACCTGCTGTCCCTTCCGCTCCGACGTGAACGCTTCGCGTGCCCGAACGGGGCGCCCTGCCTGGCGGGCCCGTGCACCCGCCGCGGGTCCAGTCCGCGTCGGCGCACGCCAGGGCCCCCGCGCCGGGCAGCAGGCCCGCGCGGCGGGCCGGCCAGCAGCAGCCTGCCCGCCCTGCCCAGCCAGGCGACGCTGCCCCAGGTCCACGACCGCAGGAGCCACACCAGCGCGGACCGCGCCCGCACCCCGTCGGACAGGTTCGTCATCGCGCCGTGCCGTAGCACGCCCATGTCCCCGGCCGAATCGGCGCCCCCCGCCATCCCGGCGGCCAGGCACCCGAACATCGCCCCCGCATTCACCCCGCACGGCCCGCCGACCCTCACCCGCTCGCGGGCCAAGGCGGACAGCCCCGCCCTCTCGCCCAGGCCCATCACCGGCACCAGCCCCGCCCGCCGCACCAGATTCAGGTCATCAAACGATGCGGGCGTCTTCAGCCGGCCATGAGGCAATCGCACCAGCCAGGTGCCCTCCCGGCCCGTGACCACGCTTCCAGGGGAACCCCGAATGATTGCGCCGGGACGAGCTTGCGGACGGGCACGGAACCGGTCCGGCGCCTTGCGGTCATACGAGTTCGAGGCGCTTTTCAAGGGCGCTGGCCAGACGGTGCAGCGTGGCTTCGGTGGGGTTGCCAGCGCCGCGTTCGATGCGGCTGATGTCGGCTTGGCGGACTCCGGACTGCTCCGAGAGTTCGCGCTGCGACCAGCCGCGGGCCACGCGGGCGTCGCGGAACTGCAGGCCAAGCTCGATGGCGGCTTCGAACCTGCGGCGCAGCTCGGCCTCGCCGGGCATCTCTGCCGCTTCGTGCCCGGCTGCCCAGTCGTCGAACCTGGTCCCCACGGCTGCCCTCCCAGTCCACGGTCCATACGCTTCAACGCATCACCCTCACTATGCGCTTTAACGTATCATCGAGTCAAGGCCTTCCCGTCCGGCTATTGCCGCTTCCCGGCCTGCTTGTGCGCATCGCGGTACGCCGCCAGCAGCTTGCGGGCCCTGGCGATCTCCCGCTGCTGCCGCCGGCCGCTGGGGTCACGTGCCTTGTCGTAACCGCTCAGCAGCAAAATGACCTTGCGGCCGGCGATGCAGAAGAACACCCGCAGCACGACCGCCTCGGGCGCGCCGCCGACGTCCCCGGACGGCAGCCCTTCCACCTTGTGGCGGATCTCAGCCGCGGTCCATCGGACCCGGAACTCATACAGCCCGTTTCCCAGCGCCTTGCCGTACTCGGTCTCGACGACATCCAGCCCGCGCCGGGCCAGCACCAGCCGGACCGCCGCGGTGAACGCGGCACGCTTCTGCGGCGAAAGGTCATCAGCCCACTCGCGGCACGGCTCGCGCCCCCGCTCGTCGGCGTAGAACTCGACCTCCCACCCGTCATCACCGGCCACGGCAGCCCAACCTAGCCCGCCATGGCGACAGCCGGCCGGCCGTCACGCCCGCTGTGGATACCAGCCGCAGATGACTGCGGGGCAGCGGCCCGCGGGTTCACGCCGCTCCCTCGTGCTTGCTGGCGAGGCTGGCGGTGATGGCGGCGTTGGCTGCCTCGGCCTGGCCGTCCAGGCAGTGCGCGTAGATCTTCAGCAGCACCGCGACGCCATGCCCGGCGCGGCGGGCCACCTCGGCAACCGGGACACCGGAGTTCAGCCACAGCGACACCGCCGCGTGCCGAAGATCATAAGGGCGCCGGCACAGCGGCGACGCCTGCCGGGCGCTGGTGAGCGCTGCGGTGCGGGCGGCCTGCCGCACCTTGCTGTAGGCGCTTTCCTGGACCAACCCGCCGCGGGCGGTGCGGAACAGCCGCCCGTCCTCGGCGGTGTGTCGTATCGGGCCAGGTGCGCTCGCAGGAGCCCGACCAGGACGGGCGGGATGGGGATGCTGCGGGTCTCGGCGGCGGCGCGGTGCTTGAGGCCGCGCACCTGGTGGGCGGCACCGTCATCGGTCCACGCCCGGCCAGGCCGCGGCGCGGACCCGGCGAGGTCGATCCGCCCCCAGCCCGCTTCAGGCAGGTGGCAGTCGGCTGCGCGGAGCGCGATCGCCTCGGCCGGCCGCAGCGCGGCGTAGTACAGGCAGCCGAAGAAGCCTCCAGGTGCGCTCCGCGCTCGCCCTGGGCGCGGACGGCAGCCAGCAGTGCCGCGGCCTGCGCCGCAGTGACCACCACCCGCCGGTCGACGGTCTGGGCGACCTCCGGGGTAGTCCAGCGGATCTTGTCGGGCGGGTTGGCGGCAAGCAGGCCCTGCTTGAGCGCGTAGCCGAGCGCGTTCGTGGAACACCGCGCGCTTGCGCCGCGCCGTGGTCGCCGCGGCGGGCTGCCCCCCAGGGTCCGCGAGCACGCATCCAGCGCCGCACGCACGACCGCCGGGCTCTCCAGCGCGGTGACCGGCAGCGACGCGCGGGAGGCCCCCGCCAGCGCCGCCGCCACATCCGCCGGAGGCTCGGCGGCGCAGCCGGGGTTGAACGCCCAGCCGAACAGCGCCGAGGGCAGCGCCGCCAGCTCCGGGGCGCCCCGGCGCAGCGCCGCCAGCGCTACGGTGACGGTGGTCAGCGCCTCGGCGACCGACCGGCGCGAGGTGCCGGCCAGCTGCGGCCACTTCAGCTACGCGTAGGCACGAGCGTGCTCATACCAGCTCGGCGCCGCCGCCGCGAGCGGCATGGCCGGGGCGGGCACGCCCGTGGTCTCGTCGAACCGCCGTCCGCTGCTCGCGTCCGGCGACGCGCCACCGCACCCGCCAGCGGCCCTTCGCGGTGTCCCCGATCCTGCGGGGCTCCCAGAACCTGGCGTCGTATCCGCTCACGCTCACGCCGCAGCCTCCTCGCCGAGGCCGCCGCCCTGGGCACCGGTATGCGGGCGCTGCCCAAGGACTACCGCGAACTGTCCCGGCCAGCGCGGCACCCTGGCCCAGACACCCTGGCCCGCCGGGGTCTTCTCCCCCGTGGAGTAGGAGCCGCAGGCCGCGGCGGTCAGCGCCCGGGCGCCGCACTCGGCCAGGGCGAGCAGCCGGGCCTGCGGGAACGCCCCGCGCAGCTTCCTTCCCGAGGGCTCCTTCGTGGACGGCCCGCCGAAGTGCCCCCGGTTCGCCTCGGTGTCCTGCAGGTCCAGCGTCGTGCCGTCCAGCGACGCCAGCCGCGGGCCCCGCCAGAACGCACCCGGGCTGCCCGGCTCCGCCAGCGGCCCCGCCGCGTTCTCGAACAGCAGCCGAAGCGGCGCGCTCCCCAGCCGGGCCCGGACGTTGCTCAGCGCCTCCTCCGACGGCACCGTCACCATCACCCCGCGCCCGGCCCACGCCAGCGTCCCGGCCAGCCTGCGCATCACCCGGCCCGCGCCCATGCCCTGAACAGCGCCAGCCCCAGCACGAAGTACACCGTCAGCCACGCCGGCAGCACCCGGTTCCGCCGCTCCCGCGCGCCCGCCGCTCCGGCCGCTTCCTCGACCGCCTCCCGCGGGAACGCCCTGGCCAGCACCCCCACCAAGACCCGGTCCCCCAGCCTGCCCTCACCCCGCAGCACCCGCTGCCCCGCCCTGGCCACACGGCGATCTTACAACCAAGTAACTTAAGTAGAAGGTATTGCCGGGGACCCGCAGGCGATGGTCCTCGAACCCGTCCCGGGTGCTCGCAGACAGCGACGGCTCGGGCAGGTCTGGCTAACGGCCAGCTAGGACTCGACCTTTACCGAGCATGCCACGACGAGGCAGGACTTCAGCCGGGGAAACGAGTAAGCATGGTGGCTGTCAGCTGGCTCTGCCGCTGGGCTCGTAGGGGACCTCGCCAAGCTGGCCGATCTCGACGCCGCCGTCGCCGCCCAGGTGCGGGCAGCCGCTGGCGATAGCGATCGCGGCATCCATGTCG
>JAJPIV010000023.1 GCA_021324595.1 Actinomycetota bacterium
CCCGCCAGGGTCGCCGACGCCCGGTCCAGGGTCAGGTAGTCCAGGCCCACGTCCAGCAGGAACCCCAGGCGGGCGCTGATCTCCTTGAGCACCCGGCCGGCGATCTGCTGGTCCCGCTCGGACAGCTCCAGCGCCAGCAGCCGCTTGGCCAGCTCGCCGATCGGCAGCGCGCAGTACTCCGCGATCGACCGGCCGCCCACGGTCACCGCCAGCGCCAGCGGCTTGAGGCGGGTGCCGCGGCACGCCGGGCACGGCACCTCCCGCATGTACCCGGCGAACCGCTCCCGGCCCGAGTCGCTCTCCGCCTCGCCGTGACGCCGGGCGATGTACGGGATCGCGCCTTCGAAGCTCGTGTAGTACGACCGCTCCCGGCCGTACCTGTTCCGGTACCGGACGTGCACCTGCCCCCCGTAGCCGTGCAGCAGCGCCCTGCGGGCGGCGGCGGGCAGCTTGCGCCAGGGCGTGTCCACGCTGAACCCGAGCTCGTTGCCGAGCGCCTCCATCAGCCGCAGGAAGTAGTCGCTGACATGACCGCCCGCCCACACCCCGATCGCGCCGTCGGCCAGCGACAGGTCCTCATCGGCCACCACCAGATCCGGATCCACCTCCATCCGGGTCCCCAGGCCGGTGCACTCCGGGCAGGCCCCCCAGGGCGAGTTGAACGAGAACGACCGCGGCTCCAGCTCCTCGAACGACAGGTCGTCGTACAGGCACGCCAGGTGCTCGGAGTACATGCGCTCCCGGCCCGGGTCGCCCTCCGGCAGGTCCACAAGGTCGAGGACCACCACCCCGCCGGACAGCCCGAGGGCGGTCTCCACCGAGTCGGTCAGCCGCCGCCGCGCCGACTCCCGGACCGCCAGCCGGTCGACGATCACCTCGATCGTGTGCTTCTCGTACCTCTTCAGCGCCGGCGCCTCGCCCGGCCCGCCCGCCGCCTCGTCCAGCCGGATCGTCACCCCATCGACCCGCGCCCGCGAGTACCCCTTGGCCTGGAGCTCGCGCAGCAGCTCCGAGTACTCGCCCTTGCGGCCCCGGATCACCGGGGCGAGCACCTGGAACCGGGTGCCCTCCGGCAGCTCGAGCACCCGGTCCACGATCTGCTGCGGGGTCTGCCTGGCGATCGGGCGGCCGCACCGCGGGCAGTGCGGCCTGCCGATCCGCGCGAACAGCAGCCTCAGGTAGTCGTAGACCTCGGTGACGGTGCCGACCGTGGACCTGGGGTTCCGGCTGGCGGCCTTCTGGTCGATCGAGACCGCCGGGGACAGCCCGTCGATGAAGTCCACGTCGGGCTTGTCCATCTGGCCGAGGAACTGCCTGGCGTAGGCCGACAGCGACTCCACGTACCGGCGCTGGCCCTCGGCGAAGATCGTGTCGAACGCAAGGCTCGACTTCCCCGAGCCGGAGAGCCCGGTGAAGACGATCATCGCGTCCCGGGGGAGGTCGAGCGAGACGTCCTTGAGGTTGTGCTCCCGGGCACCGCGGACCACCAGTCGTTCTGCCACTGGCCATGTCTCCCCTGATGTCGCCGCGCCGGCCTGGCCGGCGCGCCCGGCGGGGAGCCGGCGGGCCCGCGGCGGGCGGGCCCGGGGCCGCGCCGGGCGCTCGTTCATGCTATCCGGGGGGTGCGACAGCGCATCCGCCGTCGCGGCAAGCCGGGCCTCCGGGCGCCCGCCGCGGCTGCGGCGGCCGCCGCCTTGCAGGCGCCGCTACGCCACGCAGGGTATGCCGTGGCTCATGACCACCTTGGCGCCGCCGCGCCGCGGATGCGGCGGGGGGATCGAGGGCACCGTCGCGCTGGCCCCGAGCAGGACCAGCACGTGGCCGGCGGCCACGGACCGGCTCGCGGTCGCGCTCACGCCGAGCGCCTTGGCGATGATCGCCGCGTTCGCGGCGGTGACGGCGGTGGCGGCGGCGGACGGGCCGGTGCCGTACTCGACGGCGGTCGTGGTCCGCGCGCTGGTGTTTCCGGCCGTCCCCGCCCGGAATCCCGCCTTGGCCGCCGCGGCCAGGACGCGGGCCGCCAGGCCGGGGGTGGTGCCGCCGTTGCGCACGTCCACGGTGGTGCCGCCGCGGGGGGCGGCCGGCGCGGCCCGGTGGTGACCGTGCCGCGCGCCGGGCGGCGGGGTGGTGAACAGGTGGTGCACGAACGCCTTGATCTGGGCCGGGTTGATCACGTTGGCGTCCTGGCCGTCGATCTGCGCGTAGCCGGTGATCGGCGCCGTCTTGAAGTGCAGGTGCCCGCCGGTGAGGCCCTTCATCTGGGTGGCGAAGTCCAGCAGGTTCCAGCCGGCGTCGGTGATCACGTAGCGCTTGGCGACCGCCAGCAGGGCCGAGAGCTTGGACAGGTCGCTGAGGATGCCCTCGGTGCGCAGCTGGTGGAGCACCGAGTCGATGAACGCCTGCTGGCGCTTGGTCCGGTCGATGTCGCCGTTCGGCAGGTTGTGCCGCTCCCGGACGAAGGCAAGCGCCTGGGAGGCGTCCAGGTGCTGGTAGCCGTGGCGCAGGTTGGTCCCGGCGTACGGGTCGTGCATCTCCGCGTAGGTGTCGCTGTTCTTGATGCACACGTACACGCCGCCGAGCACCTTGGCGAGCTCATAGAACCCCACCAGGTTGACCACGGCGAAGTGGTCGATGTGCACGCCGGTCAGCGCCTCCACGGTGTCGATCGCGGCCCTCTGGCCGGCCTCGTTGCCGACCAGCGCCACCTGGTCCTGCCCCGCGTTCGGGTGCGCGGTCCGGTACGCCGCCTCGGCGGCCGCCAGGGCCAGGCCGTACGCCTGGTCGATCTTGCCCGACGACTGCCCGTCGTACGGGGTGGGGAACTGCACCCAGTCGTCGCGCGGGATCGAGACGCCGACCGCCCACTTGCCGCCGGCCGGGATGTGGATGAGGATCAGCGTGTTGGTCGCCTGGCCGCCGACGCCCTGGTACTTGACCCCGTTGTAGCTGCCCGCGTGCAGGTGCTTGAGGATGCTCCAGGGCAGCACGTTGCCGTTCCAGTCGGTGCGGCTCTCCAGCCCCATCAGCAGGATGTTCTGCGTGCCGATGGACGGCCCGCTGACGATCGCGTGCGAGCCCCCGATCTGGCTCACCTTGCTGACGAGGTAGTAGGAGGCCCCGCTGGCGAGCAGGATCAGCGACGCCACCACGCAGGTGAGCGCGTACCCCACCTTGCTCGGCAGGTCACGCGACGCCGGGCTCATCGCCGCACACCTCTTTCTCCCGTGTCGCCTGGAAGACGGCGGCCGGCCGGGAATCCGGCTCGCTGCCCCTCCAACGAAGCGTCGGCCGCGCCGCGTTCCAGGCCGGTCGGTACCATCGGGGACATGCCTCGCTACGGAGCGGATGACTGGCCGGCCCGGCGCGGGCGCCGGACCGGTGGCAGGACGCCGGGCTCCGGCCGTCCCGCCGGCAGGTCCGCCCGCCGCTGGGGCTCGTGGCCGTGGCACCACGGCGTCCTGGTGGTCGTGGCGAGCGCGGGGGTCGGCGCGCTCGCCACGATGGTAGCCGGGAGCGAGCCGGGAGCGCTGCTCGGCGGCCTGGTGATCGTCGGCACGGCCGCGGCCGCGCTGGCGGTGGACCGCGGGGCGGTGTACGTGATCATCCCCGTTCCGGCGCTCGCCTACCTGGGCGGCGCGCTCACCGCCGGCCTGGTCCACGACCGGGCGATCGACACCAGCGTCACGGCGCTGGTGATCAACGCCGCGCAGTGGGCCGCCGGGGGGCTGGTGTCGATCAGCATCGCCACCGGCCTGGCGATCGCCCTCACGGCCGCCCGCTGGCCCTGGGGGCGGCGTTCCGGCCGCGAGCCGCAGTGGGAGCCGGACAGCCGGCCCGAGCGTCCCCGGGCATACAGGAGCCGGGCCGGCGCCGACACGAGAGGACGCCCATGACCTACACCGGGAACGTGACGGTGGGAGGGCCGGCGCAGACCCGCGAGGTCCCCGGCCTGGCGATCACCAAGGTGGCGGTGGGCCCGATGGACAACAACGCCTACCTGCTGCGCTGCGCGCGGACCGGCGAACTGCTCCTGATCGACGCGGCGGACGAGCCCGGCACGCTGCTCGGGCTGCCCGGCGGGGCGCCGCTCGCGACGATCGTCACCACCCACCGGCACAGTGACCACTGGCAGGCGCTGGAGGCCGTCGCGCGGGCGACCGGAGCGGCCACGGTCGCGCACGCCGACGACGCGCCCGGCCTCCCGCTCGCGCCGACCCGGCTGGTCAGGCACGGCGACGCGGTCACCGTCGGGGAGGCCCGGCTGTCCGTGATCCACCTGCGCGGCCACACGCCGGGCAGCATCGCGCTCTGCTACGACGCGGACGGCCGGCTCGCCGGCTCGCCGCACCTGTTCACCGGGGACTCGCTCTTCCCCGGCGGCCCGGGCAACACGCAAGGAGACCCGCAGCGGTTCGGCGCGCTCATGGCCGACCTGGAAGAGCGCGTCTTCGGGGTGCTGCCCGATGGGACCTGGGTGTACCCGGGGCACGGGGCGGACACCACGCTGGGCGCGGAGCGGCCGCACCTGGGCGAATGGCGCGCCCGGGGCTGGTAGCCCGGCCGCCGCGGCGGCCGTTGACCCGATCCGCCGGCTCAGGTAGCCTCGCCCCGGCTGAAGGTGAGGCGGGATGAGCGACGTCGCCGTGCCGGTCGGCCACGATGCCGCGCCGGGCGGCCCGCCGGGCAGCGGCGCGGGCGGCCAGGCGCGCCCGCGCGCGATCGTGCCGCTCGCGGGGCTGCCGCTGGCCGTGCTCGCCCTCGGCAGCCTCGTCGCGGCGGTCGCCGCCAACCGCCTGTGGGCGCTGGAGTTCTTCCACGTGGTGGGCGGCGGCCTGTGGACCGGCATCGACCTGTTCCTCGGCTTCGTCCTGGGCCCGATCATGGCCCAGCTCTCCATCCCGGCCCGCATGGAGCTCTCCCGCCGGCTGATGCCGAAGATGCTGCTGATCATGCCCACGCTGGTGACGATGACGCTGGCGTCCGGCTGGCAGCTCGCCCGCCACCTGGGTAACCTCGCCGGCACGTCGCCGGACCACGGCTGGGTGGTGGCCTCGTTCGTCGTGGTCGGCGTGATGTCGGTGATCGCTCTCGGCATCCTGGAGCCCGCGAATCTCGCGGTCCTGTTCGCGCTGCGGGCACCCGAGCCGGACGGCCGGGTCATCGGCACCCTCATGCGCCGGTTCATCTACACGGCCGGGATCACCGGGGCGATGCAGGTCGCCACTCTCGTGATCATGTCCCGGCTGGCCGCGGGATGACCGGCCCCCGCGGCGCCGGCCGGGCGGGCGCGCCCGCGGCCCGGCCGCTCCCGCCGCTCGGCGTGCTGTGCCCGGCGTCGATCGCGTCGGTGATCGGGGGCGGCATCTATTTGGCCGCCCACCTGCCGCGCCAGGCCCCGTTCGCCCCTGCGGTCGCGCTGCTGGCGGTCGCCGCGGCGCTCCTGCTGGGCGGGCTGGCCGCGCTGCTGCGCGTGCGCGAGTTCGCCTGGCGCACGTTCCGCATGGTGACCGGGTGGGCGGCCCTGGCGTACCTGGCGGTCGGCGGGATGCTGGAGTTCGTGTTCGTCCTCGACGGCACCCGCGGCGCCATGCTGGTGCTGGTCACGCTGATGCTGATCGTGTTCGTCGCGAACATCCCGCTGCTGCTCGCGTTCACCGTGGCCCGCTACCAGCCGCCGGGCCGCTGACCCGGCCGGAGCCGCCGCAGTCCCTGCCGGAACCGCGGCGGCCGGCTGGCCGGCACACGCTGCGGTAGACGGCCAGCGCCGCGCCAACCGCCTGGTCCGGTGACGGAAGCCGACTGGCCGCGGCCGCGGCCGCGGCGGCCAGGCGCGCCGCGAGCGCCGGGTCACCGAGCACGCGGGCGACCGCGGTGGCGAGCGCCCCTGGATCCTCTGGCGGGACGAAGAGCGCCCCGTCATCACCGGTGAGGTCCCTGATGCCGCCCACGTCGGCCGCGACGACGGGCCTGCCGGCCAGCAGCGCCTCCTGGACGATCAGCGGCTGCCCCTCCCAGCGGCTCGGCACCACCACCACGTCGGCGCTGGCGAGCAGGGCCGTCACGTCAGATCGCTCCCCAAGGAAGGCGGCGTCCACCCCCAGGGCGGCGGCCCGGGCGGCCAGGTCCCCGGCCAGCGGCCCGGACCCGGCGATCACCAGCCGTGGCGGCGGCTGGATGCCGCGCCACCGGGCGGCGGCGAGCAGCAGGATGTCGAAGCCCTTCTGACGGGCTAGGCGGCCGGCCGCCAGCACCAGCGGCCGACCGCCGGCCCGCTCCGGCAGACGCGGCCCCGCAGCCCCGCCGGCCCCAGCCCCGCCGGCCCCGGCCCCGCCAGCCCCGCCGGCCCCAGCCCCGCCGGCCCCAGCCCCGCCGGCCCCGCCGGCCCCGGCCCCGCCGGCCCCGGCGGCGGGATCCGGCTCCGCATCGGATTCGCGGGGCCCTCGCGGCGGCCCTGCAAGGCCGGCGCCGCCGGGTGAGATCCGCGCCGCCGCGACCACCGCCCGGCCGGTGGCCCGTGCCCCGAGCCGGCGCATCCGGTCCTCCAGGTCCGCCGACACGCACAGCACCGCGTCGGCCCTGCGGGCGACGATCCGCTCGAGCGCCCGGTAGACGGCTGCCGCACGCCGGCCGGGCGGCGGCGCGTTGTGCACGGTGACGACCAGCGCCGCCCTGGCTCGCCGGGGCCGGCCCAGCGCCAGCGCCGCGAGCGCTCCCGCGCGCAGGCCGTGCGCGTGCATCACGTCGATCCCGGCGCCGCGGGCCAGCCGGCGCAGCCGCAGCACCGTCACCGCGTCCGCGAGGGGCTGCGGCCGGGCGCCGATCGCGACCGCATCGAAGGGGCTCGCGCCGACCCTGGCCGGGCCGGCGATCCGGACCTCCAGGCCGGCCCGCTCGCAGCCGGTGGCAAGCATGTCGACGTGGCGGCGGACGCCGCCCGACGCCGTGCCCAGCACCAGGCAGACTCGCGGGCGGGTCATGGCGCCACGACCCGACGGCGGCCCCGGACCCCCGCCAGCGCCAGGCGCAGGTCGTCGATGTCGAGCACGGTCACCACGAGGAGGAACGCGGCCAGGGCCGATCCGCCGGCCAGCAGCGCCAGGCCCGCGTTCGCCCAGTGCCCGGCCGCCGGCGCGAGCCTGCCCGCGGCCAGGCCGGCGGCCGTCCCGGCCGCTGCCCCGGCAAGGCCCGAGCCGAGGGCGCGCCAGGAGCCCCGCAGGGCCGCCGGGCCGCGGGCGCGCCACACCGCGGCGAGCAAGGCCGAGCCGGACGTGACCATCCCGGCCGTGTTCGCCAGGCCGAGCGCGGGCACGATCGCGCGCGCGGGCACCATCGGGATCACGACGACGTCGGCGGCGATCACCACCAGCCAGCCTGCGACCATCGCGGCCGCCGCCACCCGGCTCCGGCCGCCGGCGAGCAGCACGCGGGACAGGCAGGCGGTCAGGCCGTATCCGACCAGCCCGGGGGCGAACGCGGCCAGCGTCAGCGCGAACTGCCCGGCCACGTCTGGACCGAGGGCGGGGAACGCGCGGGCCAGCGGCAGCGCGGCCGCGGCGACCAGCGCCGCGCCGAGCCACGAGGCCAGGGCGGTGGCCCGGGTCGCCGCCGCGGCCGCCTCGTCGAATGCCGCCCCGCTCCGCGCCGAGAGCACGGGGAACGCGCTGATCGCCACCGGGATGGCGAATACGGCGTAGGCCGAGAGGAAGACCTGCCAGCCATAGCCGTACAGCGTCACCGCTGACCCGTGGTGGTCGGTGTACGCGTTGGCCAGCGCGGTTGCCACCAGCATCGAAGCGTCCTGGGCAGCCAGCCCCGCGATCCCGACGCCGGCCAGGCTCCTGGCGCGCCTGCCCGCGCCTGCGGGCAGCCGGAACGCGGGCCGCAGCCGCAGCCGCAGCCGCAGCACGGGCACCAGCGCGGTCACGGCCAGCGCCGCCACCCCGGCGGTCGTGCCCGCCGCGAGCACGAGCTCGGCGGGGCGCGGCAGGCCGGCAACCCGGGTGGTGTGGGAGCCGCCGAGCGGGACGAAGAGCGTGAAGGCGCCGATCACGACGGCGCTGGACAGGATCGGGGCCAGGGCGGGCGCCATGAACCGCCGGTGCGACTGCAGGATGCCGTAGAGCACCACGGCGATCCCGTAGAGCAGGATCTGGGGAGCGAACAGGACGAGCATCCGCGCGGCCAGCGGCACGAGCTGCGACCGCACGCAGCCCGAGTCCGGGTTGGGGGGCATGAGCGCGGAGATGACCGGGCCGGCGGCCAGCGCCAGCGCCAGGCTCGCCGGGGTGAGGATCACGACGGTCCACGTCAGCAGCGCCGAGGAGATCCTCGTCACCTCCTCGCGGGCCGCTGCGGCCCCGGCCGGCCGGGCGCGGCGCCCTTCCCCCGGCAGGTCCCTGCGCGCCGGGCGCCCGGCCCGCGCCGACCGCTCGGCGGGGCCGGCCAGGACCGGCACCACGATCGCCGTCAGTGCGCCTCCGAGCACGACGTCGTAGATCACGTTGGGCACCTGGTTGGCGGTCATGTAGGCGGCGCCGAGGCACGACGTCTGGACGGTGCCCGCGAACACCACCGTCCGCACCAGCCCGAGGATCCTGGCCAGCACCGTCAGGCCGCCGATCAGCAGCGCGCCCCGGCCTATGCCCGCAGGCGGCCGGGGCAGGCGCGGCCGCCGGGCAGGCCCGGATCGTCGCGTCACCGCGGATCCGGCGGCGGATTCGCCCGCAGGCGGCAAGCCGGGCGGGCGGTCGCCCGTGAGGCCGGACGGGCCTGCCGGGCCGGTCACGGCGGCGGTGGCGAGGCGGCCACGGCATCCTCGCCCGGCCCCGCCGCGCCCTCGCCCCGGCCCGCCGCGCCCTCGCCCCGGCCCGCCGCGCCCCCGGCGCAGGTCTCGTCCCGCCGGGGCGCCGGGACGGGGCGCCGCCCGAGCATGTCCAGCCAGCGCAGCACGGGCGTCCGCGCGATGACCGCCGTGAAGCTGATCTTCTCGCTCGCCGCCGTCAGCCCGGCGATCCCGGCGAGGGTGAGGGCGCGCGCCGGGCGCGGCAGCCCGGCAGCGCAGGCCACGCCGAGCAGCGCGCCGAGCGCGTTGGCGCCCGCGTCGCCCAGCATCGCGCGCTCACCCAGGTCCTCGGGGAGCAGCGCGGCCGCGGCGCCCGCAGGGGCGGCGGCGCTCGCCCGCGCCGCCGGCGCGGCCGCCGCCAGCGCCGCGCTGGCGAGCAGCGACACCTTGATGGCGCGGCCCGGCCGCAGGTCGAAGAGGTTCACGAGGTTCGCCGCGCCCGCGATGAGCGCGGCGTTCAGCGCCACGTCCGCGGCCCGGCCGGCCGCCGGGCGGCCCGTAGCGGGCCGTGGCAGCACGAGCGCGGCCAGCAGGCCCGTCGCGCTGACCCCAGCGATCTTGACGGCGCCGGTCGTCACCTCGCCCCGGGCGAGTGCCCCCAGGTGGCCGCGGAATCCGCGGCGATCACCGGACGCGGCCATGTCGTCATAGCAGCCGACCGCCCCCGCCCCGGCCGCGGCGAGCGCCAGAGCCAGCCGTGACCTGGCGCCCAGCCCGGGAACCGCGAGGGACGCGGCGACCGCTCCGGCGGTCACCGCCGGGCCTTCGAGCAGGGTGACCGTCTCGCCCCGGTGGTTCACCCGTGACCACATCCGGGCCCCGCCGGGCGGGCGCCGGGTCAGCATCCGGTAGGCGAGCCCGGCTCCCGCCGCCGCGGCCAGCGCGCGGGCCGCCGCGTGCGCCCCGGCCCGATCGCGGGCCCTCACCCTGCGGGCCTTCGAGGCGTGCCTGAGCGGGCCGGGCTCGGCGTGCCCGAGGGCGCCGGGCTCGGCGTGCCCGAGGGCGCCGGGCTCGGCGCGGCCCCGGTCCCCACCCCGTACGCGACGGCGGCCGCGTGCGGCGCGAGGAGCTGGCGCAGCGCCTGGGCCACGGTGATCTGGCCGATGGCGGTGTCCGCGTCGTCCACCGTGGTCACCGCCACCCCGGCGCCGCCGCTGGTCACCAGGTCGATGGCGCTGCCGGGGCCTGAGCCGGCCACCGTCCCCGCCAGGACCACCCCGCGGCCCGCGGCCTGCAGGTACCCGGCCAGCGCGATCAGCGTGGCGTTGGACGTCGTGTCTCCGCTGCTGGGCGGCGTGGCCGGGGCGACGATCACGGCGAGCGTGGCAGGGGCGGGGGTGACCGCCGCGCCGGAGGGCGCCGTGACGCGGAGGAATCCCTGCTGGCCCAGCCCGCCGATCACGCCCTGGCTCTGCGCCGGGCTGAGCGCGGCGAGGCCGTCCCTGGTCACCAGGGCGGCCGCCAGCAGCCGCGCGATCGCCTCCTGGCCGGCGATCGCCCCGGCGGGCGCCGGGCCGGGCAGGCGGGCCCCCGGTGGCGTCAGGCTGGCGGCCAGGCTGGCCAGCGCCCGCTCGCCGGCGCCGTGGGCAGCGAGCAGCTGGGCGGTCAGGCCGACCTCGCCGGTCACGGTCGCGCCCGCGCGCTGCAAGGCCGACGCTATCCCGCCCACCGTCGCGGGGTCCGCACCCGGCGCGATCACCATGACCACCTGCTCGCCGTCGAGCAGGTGCGAGAGCACCTCGCCGGAGACCGCCTGGGCGAAGGCATTGTCCGCGGCAACCTGATGGCGGAGCAGGTCGTTCTGGGCACTGAGCCTGGCGTTCGCCTTGACCGCGCTCTGCGCCTCGCTGCTGAGCTGGCTGGCGATCTGGGGCGGGAGCCCCTCGGCCCCGATCACGATGCCGATCGCCAGCGCGAGGAAGACCGCGACGATGGAAACCAGGTGATACCGGAAGTCAATCAATGGAACAGTCCCGTCAGCCAGTGCCAGAACGGATTGAGCTTCAGGCCTGTCAGGCTGAGGAAGATCTGCCCGACGGGCAGGGCAGCGGTGGCGACGACGATGGTCGCGGCCGCGGCGAGCACGAGGAGCACGAGCCAGGACGTCGAGATGCGGCTGTGGTAGAGCCGGCTCACGCCCTTCGGCTCCACGATCTTGTCGCCGACCCGCATCCTGGTCAGGATCGCGCTCGCCATCCCCGGCCGTCCCTTGTCCAGGAACTCGACCAGGTTGAATCGCATGCCGACGGCGACGATCAGGCGGGCGCCGAGCTCGTCGGCCAGCAGCAGCGCGATGTCCTCGCTGGTGCCGGTGGCCGGGCCGAGGACGGCGTCCAGCCCGAGCGCGCGCACGCGGTCCAGTCCGGGGGCCTCGCCGCCGGGATATGCGTGCACCACGATCTCCGCGCCGCAGGTGAGCGCGCGGTCCGAGACCGAGTCCATGTCCCCGATGATCAGGTGCGGCCGGTACCCGGCGTCCAGCAGCGCGTCGGCCCCTCCATCGACGGCCACCATCACGGGCTTGAACTCCCGGATGTAGGCGCGCAGCGCGTGGAGGTCCTCGCGGTGCCGGTAACCGCGGGCCACCACGAGCACGTGCCGCCCGTCGAGCTTCGTGCGCAGTTGCGGCACCCGGATCCCGTCGATCAGCTCCTCGAAGTCGCGGCCGATGTACTCGACCGTGTTCGCCATGAACGCGCGGATCTGCCCGGCCAGGCCCTCCTTGGCCCGGGCCATCGCGGCGGCGATCGAGTCCGCGGTCTGCACCGTGCCCTTGGCCACGACCGCGCCGCTGAGGTACAGGGTGTCCCCGTCCAGGCGGACCTGCCGGCCCTCGCCGACCTTCTCGAACACGTCTGGCCCCACGTCGTCGAGCAGGGGGATGCCCGCCTCGGCCAGCAGCTGGGGCCCGAGGTTCGGGTAGCGCCCCGTGATGCTGGGCGCGGCGTTCACGACGGCGGCGACCTGGCAGCGCAGCAGCGACTCGGCGCTCACCCGGTCGAGGTCGGCGTGGTCGATGATGGCGATGTCGCCGGGGCGCAGCCGCCTGGTGAGGTTCTTGGTGCGCCGGTCCAGGCGCGCGGTGCCCACCAGCCCCGGCAGGCCCGGCTGCCCGGGCCGGTGCCGGGGGGCGATCACCCGAGAGTAGGCCCTCATCCTCCCGCCAATGGTGGCATACCGGCTACGCTGCGCGGTCATCGCAGGTCAGGACCCTGGCACTGGCATCGTGCTGGTCATCGCGGCCGCCCGGCCGCGCTGGCCGCCGCCTCGTCCCCCGCCGCGGCCCGCGCAGCCGCGGCCGCGCTGGCCCGCTCGGCGGCGGCCGCAGCCAGCAGCTCGCTGGCATGGGCGCGCCCGAACTCGCTGTCCTCGAGGCCGGCGAGCATGCGCGACAGCTCCCTGACCCGTCCGGCCTCGTCCAGCCGGACGACACCGCTGGAGGTCACCGACCCATCGCCGGACTTCTCCACCACGAGGTGGGTGTCGGCGAATGCCGCGACCTGGGGCAGGTGAGTGACCACGATCACCTGAGCCTGGCGCGCCAGCCGCGCGAGCCTGCGCCCGACCTCCACCGCGGCCTTGCCGCCCACGCCGGCGTCGACCTCGTCGAAGACGAACGTCGGCACCGGGTCGGCGCCGGCGAACACCACCTCGATCGCCAGCATCACCCGGGAGAGCTCGCCGCCGGACGCGCCCCGGTGCAGCGGGAGGGCCGGCGCGCCCGGGTGCGCGGAGAGCCTGATCTCCACCTCGTCGGCCCCGTGCGGGCCGAGCTCGGGGAGCGGGCTCACCGCCACGGTGAGCCGTGCGTGCGGCATCGCCAGCGCGGTCAGCTCCTGCGTGACCGCCGCCTCGAAGCGGGCGGCGGCCTCCTTCCGGAGCGCGGTGAGCTGGCCGGCGAGCGCGGCCAGCTCACCGGCCAGCTCCGACTCGCGGTCCCGCAGCCCGGCGATCCGGTCATCGTCGCCCTCCAGCTCGGCGAGCCGCTCGGCCGCTCCCTTCGCCCAGCTCAGCACCGCCGCCAGGTCCGGGATCCCGCGGGCCGGGACGACGGCGCCCGCGCCGCCCGGCCCGCTGCCTCCGCCGCCGCGGGCCGCATCGCCCGGTCCCGCATCGCCCGGTCCCGCATCGCCCGGTCCCGTGCCGCCCGGCTCGCCGCCGGGGGCACCCGCCTCGCCGTGTCGCCCCCCGGGCATTCCCGCCCCCGCATGCCCCCCCTCCGGCAGCCGGGCGCCAGCCGCGCCCGCCCCGGGCTCTCCGCTCACCCCCTCGCCTGGCTCGGGGGAGGCGTGCTCGGCGCGCGGAACCGGGGCAGAGCCGTAACGGCGGATCAGCCGGGACAGCTCGGCGCGGCGTTCCTGGACGGCGGCCAGCCGCACCGGGTCCGCCTCCACCGAATCGGCGTAGGACGCTAGCTCGGCGGCGATGTCGGCAACCAGGTACGCCGACTCGGCCAGCCGCGCGGCCAGCGAGCCCAGCGCCTGGTCGTGCTGGGCGGCCGCCTCCAGCGCCTGCCGCGCCGAGCCGAGCAGGCCGAGCGCGTCGGCTTGCTCGAAGGACCCGGCCGACGGGTCGCCGGCCAGGGCGCGGTGGGCCGTCGTCGCGGCGGAGCGCAGCGCGTCGGCATTCGACAGCCGCTCCGCCTCCGCGGCCAGGTCCAGGTCCTCGCCCTCGGCGGGCTCGAGCCGCTCCACCTCGGCCAGGCCGTGACGCAGGTCCTCGGCCTCCCTGGCGCGCTCGCGAGCGGCGGCGGCCAGCGCGTCGAGCTCGGCCCGGACCCGCTGGTGCCGCTGGTAGGCCCGCTGGTACTCGCCGAGCACCCGGGACAGCTCCGGGCCGGCGAACCGGTCGAGCGCCTGGCGCTGCCTGCCCGGCTTGAGCAGCTGCTGCTGGTCCGCCTGCCCGTGCACGGCGATCAGGTCGTCGGACAGGTAGGTCAGCAGCGACACCGGGACGGCGCGGCCGCCCGCGTAGGCCCGTGACCGGCCTTCGGCCGAGACCGTCCGGGACAGGACCAGGGTCGCGCCGTCGTCATCGAGGTCGCCGCCGGAGTTGTTCACCTGCCTGGCAACCTCGCCGCCCGGATCGATGCGCAGGCGGCCGTCCACGGCCGCGCGCTCCGCGCCGGGCCGCACCCGGGTGGGGTCGGCGCGGCCGCCGAACAGCAGGCCGAGGCCGGAGACGACCATCGTCTTCCCGGCGCCGGTCTCGCCGGTCACCACGTTGAAGCCGGGCGACAGCTGCAGGACCGCCTGGTCGATCACGCCGAGGCCGCTGATCCGGACTTCCTCAAGCATCGTCCGCTGGCTCCTCGTCTCGCTCCCGCGCGGCGCCCGCGGGCGCCACCGCCGCCCGGCCCCGCCAGCCCGCCACCGGCAGGCCGAACTTGGCCACCAGCCGGTCGGTGAACGACGCGCCGATGTCGTCGCCGGCAGCGGCGGCGCCGGCGCGCAGCCTGGCCAGGAGCGCCGGCCGCTCGCCCCGCCGGACCTCGACCCGGGCCCCGGCCGGCAGGTCCACGGCCCGGCGGCCGTCGCACCACAGCACCGCGCCGCTCGCGGCACCGCCGGCACCGCGGACCGGGCCGCCGGTCGCGCCGATCACCTCGGCCGCGAGCACCGACCCCGGCGATACCACCATAGGGCCTGCGAATAGGGCGTGGGCGCTGATCGGAACCAGCAGGAGGGCCTCGACGTCGGGCCAGACCACCGGGCCCCCCGCCGAGAAGGCGTAAGCGGTCGACCCGGTCGGCGTGGCGAACACGACGCCGTCACAGCCCCACCGGGACAGCGGCCGGCCGTCCACCTCGAGGACGAGGTCGAGCATGCGCTCCCTGGCCGCCTTCTCCACGGTCGCCTCGTTCAGCGCCCAGGCGGTCGCGGCGACGGTGCCGTTCTGGCGGACGGTCACGTCCACGGTCATCCGCGGCTCGACGACGTACTGCCCGGCCAGGATCTGGTCGACCGCGTCGGAGAGCACTTCGGGCTCGGTCTCGGCGAGAAAGCCGACGTGCCCCAGGTTCACCCCGAGCAAGGGGGTCCCCGCCGGGCGGGCAAGCTCGGCGGCGCGCAGCAGCGTGCCGTCGCCGCCGATCACCAGCACCATCTCCGCCCCCTGCGCCGCGCGCGGCGAGACCGGCATCTCCACCGTGCCCGGGCAGGCCAGGCTGGGGGCCTCCGGGGCGAGCACCCGGACCATGACTCCAGCCTCGGCGAGCCTCTCGGCCACGGCCCGCGCGGTGTGAATCGCCTCGGGGCGGCCGGTGTGGACGACGAGCAGCATCGCCCGGCCAGCCGTCACCGGGGCCCCCCGGCTACCACCCGTTCCAGCTCGCCCGCATCCAGCGGCGGCGCGCCGCGCCGCAGCCACAGGAAGTACTCCACGTTCCCCGCCGGCCCCGGTAGCGGGCTGGCCGTCACGCCGAGGACGCCCAGGCCCAGGCTGGCCGCGGCCCGAGCGACCCCGGCCACCGCGCCGGACCGCAACCGCGGGTCCCGCACCACGCCGCCCGCGCCGACCTGGCCTTTGCCGACCTCGAACTGCGGCTTGACGAGCAGGAGGAAGTCGGCGTCATCGGCCGCGCACCGGACGAGCGCCGGCAGCACGATGGCGAGCGAGATGAACGACAGGTCCGCGGTCACCAGGTCCGGCCGGGCGCCGACCCGGGCGGAGTCGAGGTCGCGCACGTTCACCCGGTCGAGCACCGTCACCCTCGGGTCGGCCCGCAGCCGCCAGGCCAGCTGGCCGTAGCCGACATCGACCGCGGTCACGTGCGCCGCGCCGGCCCGCAGGAGCACGTCGGTGAACCCCCCGGCCGAGGCGCCCGCGTCCAGGCACCGGCGGCCGCGCACATCAAGCCCGGGGAACGCGGCCAGCGCGCCCGCCAGCTTGTGCCCGCCCCGTGAGGCGTAGGCGGCTTCGCCCGGGCCGGCGCCCACCACGATGGCCGCGCCGGGCTCGACCTGGGCCGCCGCCTTCGCCGCTGCCTGGCCGCCGACCATGACCTGGCCGGCGGCGATCAGGTCGGCAGCCTGGGCGCGGGACCTGGCCAGCCCACGTCGCACCAGCTCGGCGTCCAGGCGCACCCTCCTGGGCATCGGTTCAGGCTCCCCGACGCCCGCCAGGAGCGGCATTCCCCGCCTGCGAGCCCCCCGCATGCGAGCCCCCCGCATGCGAGCCCCCCGCATGCGAGCCCCCCGCCTGCGAGCCCCCCGCCTGCGGGCCGGCCCGCAAGCTGGCGAGGATCTCCGCGAGCCGGCTGTGGATGCGCTCGAAGACCGCCGGATGCTCGGGCACGGGCAGGCCGGCGAGCCGCGCGAGGGGGGCGAGCGCCTCGTCCACGCGAGGATCGCCGGTCGGCCCGGCGCCGTGCGCGCCTGCGGAATCCCGGTCCTGCTCCATCCCCAAGCCAGCTCCTCCTGCCTGTCGGCCCTGCCTGGAACGCTACCGTCCCGGGCGGTCAGGCCGGCCCATGATCGGCGGCGCGGCGGGCCGGGGGCGGATTCGCGGCCCGGCGGCCACGCTCGCACCTTGGGCATCACGGCCCGGCCCCGGGGAACAGAATGGGCGTGGAGGTGGGTGACGATGGCCACGGCGGACGAGTGCCGCAGGGCGCTGGAGAGCCTGACCGGGCGGCTTTCGCAGCTGGATGAGAAGACCCGGCAGGCCCACCTGCGGGACCGGTCGCTGAGCTGCCACGTCTTGGACCTCGGGGTCACGTTCACGACGCGGATCGGCCGCGATGGCGCAGGGCCGGTCGCCGAGGCGGCCGACGGCGTGGCCCCGGCGCAGGTCAGGTTCACTGCCAGGAGCGATGACGTGGTGGCCCTGGCCGCCGATCCGGGAAGCTTCGCCCGGGCCTGGCTGGCCGGCCGGGTCAAGGTCGAGGGGAACGTCTTCGACCTGCTGGCCCTCCGCAAGCTCATCTGAGTGACCTGACGCGCGCGCCCGTCAGGTGACCGCGCCCGGCCGCCGGGCGGGCCCGGGCCGGATCCCGGGCCGGGCCGGCCGCCGCGGGCACCACCCGGAAGGCCGGCTGCCCTGGGCCACCAGGCATCGGGCACCGCGGTGAACTCGTCTTTCAGGCGGAGCCCGGAGTTGTGACACGGCTCGGGAATCCCGCGCCGCGGTGGCCTGTGAGATCCTGATCTGGTGCCCGAGGGAGACGTCGTGTGGGCAGTGGCGCGCCGGCTGGACGCGGCACTGGCCGGGCGCGTGCTCACCCGCACCGACTTCCGCGTGCCGCGCTGGGCCACGACCGACCTGACGGGCCGGCAGGCCCGCGAGGTCCGCTCGCGCGGCAAGCACGTGCTCATCCGGGTGGCGGGGGGCCTGACCATCCACACGCACCTGCGGATGGACGGATTCTGGCGAATCGGGCCGTCCGGCGGCGCCGCGAGCGGCCGGCCCGGCCCGGCGTCCGGCCGTCCCTTGCCGGCGGGCTCTGGGGACGCCGGCCCCGCTGATCACCGGATCAGGCTGATCCTGGCCAACGACCGGTGGCTGGCGGCCGGCTACCTGCTCGGCACCGTGGCGGTGCTGCCGACGGAACGCGAGCACGCGGTGGTCGGCCACCTCGGCCCCGACCTGCTCGGGCCGGACTGGGACGCGGATGAGGCGGTGCGCCGCCTGCTGGCCGCACCGGGCCGGCCGGTCGGCGAGGCCCTGCTCGACCAGGCGAGCCTGGCGGGCATCGGCAACCTGTACAAGGCCGAGGTGCTGTTCCTGCGCGGGGTCAGCCCTTGGCGGCCGGTCGCCGACGTGCCGGACCTCGCGGCGCTGGTCGGGCTGGCCAAGAGGCTGCTTGAGGCGAACAAGGACCGCGCCGGCCAGGTCACCACTGGGAACCCAGCCCGAGGCCAGGAGACCTGGGTTTACGGCCGGGCCGGGAGGCCATGCCGCCGCTGCGGGACACGGATCCGCGCTGACGGCCGCGGCCGGGGCGCGGCATCCGGGGAGCGGGTGACGTTCTGGTGCCCGGCATGCCAGCCGGGCTGAGCCCCCCGCACGCCGGCGACGCGGCGTTCATCCGAGCGGCCACCAGGCTTGCCCCGCCCCCGCTGGTGCCCGAGATCCGGCTGCACCTGGCCGATGACGCCTTCGCCCTGTGGGAGCGGTCCGAGCGCCGGCTCGGCGGCCCGAGCCAGCCGCCGTTCTGGGCGTTCGCCTGGCCGGGCGGCATCGCGCTGGCCCGCCACCTGCTGGATCACGCCAGCCTGGTGGCCGGGCGGTCCGTCCTTGACATCGGCTCCGGATCAGGCCTGGCCGCGGTCGCCGCGCTGCTGGCGGGCGCCTCCGGAGCGGTGGCCAGCGAGCTCGACCCGGTGGCGGCCGCGGCCATCCGGCTGAACTCTGCGGCCAACGGCGTCGCGGTCCAGGTGACCGGTGACGTGCTCGACGGGGACGGCGAGGGAGCCGATGTCGTGCTCGCTGCCGACGTCTGGTACGAGCGGGACCTGGCGCGGCGGGTTCTCGGACTGCTGCGCAGGGCGGCGCTCCGCGGCGCCGACGTGCTGACCGCCGATGCCGGGCGCGCGTTCCTGCCGCGCGAGATGCTGCGGCCGCTCGCCGGCTATGACGTCCCGGTCATCGCCGACCTCGAGGACGCCGCGGTCAAGCACACCATGATCCTGACGCTCCGGTGACGGCGGCGCAGGCCCGGCGGCGCGGGATGGCCCCGCGCCGCCGGGAGCCCGCTAGGCGTCGCGGCGCAGGAACAGGAACAGGCCACCCCCGATCGCCGCGGCCGCGTACGCGCAGAACACGCCGAACCCCACCCACGGGGAGAACGGGTTGACTCCCGTCATCTGGTCCTGCCAGATGTGCGCGCCCGCGTAGAACGGGATCCACTTGTCGATGTCGGCCTGGCCGAACCAGCCGCTCGGCGGGCTGGGCAGGAAGTTGCTCAGGATCAGCAGCACGAACAGCAGGCCGATCCCCGCGGCGATCGCCCCCGCGGTGTGCCGGAGCATCGCGCCGAGCCCGAACGAGAGCATCCCGCAGACGGCGAGGAACAGGCCGCCGCCGATCACCTGCCGCAGCGCGCCGGGAGTGCCCAGGGTCGCGCTCACGTGCTGGGTCGCCAGGATGGCCTGGCCGACGAAGAACGCCAGGAAGCTGGTGACCAGCCCGGTGACCAGCGCCACCGCCGCGAACACCGTGCCCTTGGCGGCCAGCAGCGTCGCCCGCCGCGGCATCGTGGTGAGCGAGGTCCTGATCATCCCTGTCGAGTACTCCGAGGTGATCACCAGGGCGCCCAGCACCACGATCACGAGCTGGCCGATGAGCAAGCCGAACAGGCTGATGCTCACGGCCGCCGACCTGACGTAGGCGATCCGCTGGGCCAGCAGCGCGACCGCCTGGGCGTGCGGGAGCACCCGCCCGCCGAACGTCGTCCCGCTCCTGAGGCTGGCCAGCCGCTGGGCCTGCCCCCAGGCGAAGAGCCCTCCGATCCCGACGCAGACCACGACGAGCGCGAGCAGCGTCCAGTACGTCGAGCGGACCGAGCGGATCTTGGTGAACTCGGACCGGAGCGTGCCGCGGAACCCGGCCCGGCCTGGCACGTCGTGCGAGACCTCGCCGCCGACCAGGGCGCTGTGAGCAGTCGCCGCCGCCATCTCAGGCCACCTCCCCGGTCCGGGCCGCGCCGGGCGCCATCCCGCCGACCACGCCGGCCGGCTCGTGCTGGCCGGCGCCGCGGGGCAGGCCGGCGTGGAACTCCACGCTGGAGGCGGTCAGCTCCATGAACGCCTCCTCCAGCGAGGCCTGCGCCGGCGCCAGCTCGTGCAGCCGTATCCCGTGCTCGAACGCCAGGTCGCCCACCTGCGCCGCGGTCATGCCGAGGACGGTGAGCACGCCGGAGCGGTCGTGGCGGACCGTCGCGCCGGCCCCGGCGGCCGCCGCGGACAGCATGTCCGGCTGCGGGGTCCGCACCCGGACCGACTGCTGGCTGTTCGCGGCGATGAACTCCTCCACCGAGCACTCGGCGATCAGCCGGCCCCGGCCGATCACGATCAGGTGGTCGGCGGTGTTCTCCATCTCCGACATCAGGTGACTGGAGACGAACACCGTCTTGCCCTCGGCGGCGAGCGCCTTCATGAGGTTCCTGATCCACAGGATGCCCTCGGGATCCAGCCCGTTGACCGGCTCGTCGAACATCAGGATGCTGGGATCGCCGAGGAGCGCCGCGGCGATCCCCAGGCGCTGCCCCATGCCGAGCGAGAACTCGCCGCACCGCTTCCTGGCGACCTCCCGCAGGCCGACGAGGTCGAGCACCTCCTCGACCCGGCGCCTGGGCAGGTCGTTGGTCTGCGCCAGGCAGAGCAGGTGGTGGTAGGCGGAGCGCCCGCCGTGCACCGCCTTGGCGTCCAGCAGGGCGCCGACCTCGCGCATCGGCCAGGCCAGGTCCCGCAGCTGCCTGCCGTTGACGGTGACGGTCCCGCGCGTGGGCCGGTCGAGGCCGAGGATCAGCCGCATCGTCGTGGTCTTTCCGGCGCCGTTCGGCCCGAGGAACCCGGTGATCCTGCCCGGCTCGACGGTGAACGACAGGTCATCCACGGCGAGCGTGCCGCCGTAGCGTTTGGTGAGGCCCTGCGCCTCGATCATGGAAGGTCCCTTCCTTTCCGCCACCCGGGCAGCGGAGCTGGCCAGGGTGACGTGAGTGTCGGCAGTGAACGGGCCGTCCGCCGGCCGCCGCGCGGCGGCCCGGGGGCCATGTGTGCAGTATGGCGGCGGGCCTGGCCGGAGCGCGTCGCCCGTGAGGCTGATTGCCGTCCGCCTCAAGGCGGAGGCGAACGCCGGTGGTGATTCCCGGCGGCCTGCCAACGCGCCCTGGGTCAGCCGGCGGCTCCCAGGACGGACAGCGCCGGCTCCACCTGGTCGGCGCCGACTCGCTCACCCGACCACGCCGCGGCGCACAGCGCGCGCACGCCGTCGATCCAGGCACCCTCGCCGGCGAGCTTGAGCGGCGATCGCCCGTCCTGGCGCCAAGCCTCCCACCCGCGGCAGCGGAACGGGCCGTCCGCTCCCGTCCCGCTGCCGCGGCCGGTGGCGCCGATCGCCCGGATCGCGGGCTGCGGCTGAAGGAGCCCGGCGAGGTCGGCCGCGACGTAGGTGGGCCGGCGGCCAGGTGGCGCGAGCACCACGTCCCTCGCCGTGCTCACCCCGGTGAGCACGAGCATGCTGTCGCAGCCGGCCCGCACCGCCCCCTCGATGTCGGTGTCGAGCCGGTCACCGACCACGAGCGGCCGGCGCGCCCCGGTCCGCGCCACGGCCTCGGCGTGCAGCGGCGGCTCCGGCTTCCCGGCCACCAGCGGCCGCGCCCCGGTTGCGGTGACGACGACGGCGACGAGCGCCCCGTTCCCCGGCTGCGGGCCGCGCGGGGTGGGCAGCGTCGCGTCCACGTTCGCCGCCACGTACAGCGCGCCGCCGCGGACCGCGGCCGCAGCCTCGGCGAGCAGGCCGTAGCCGATGTCGGGCGCGTATCCCTGGGCGACCGCGGCGGGCCGCTCGGCCGCGGTCGATACCGGGCGCAGCCCGCGGCCCCGCAGCGCAAGGCGCAGTCCCATCCCGCCCGCGACCAGGACCGGTGACCCGGCTGGGACGCGCAGGGCGATCAGCGTCGCCGCCGCCTGCGCCGACGTGACCACGTCCTCGGCGCGCGCGGGGACGCCGATGCCCGACAGGTGCGCGGCGATCGCCGACGGGGTCCGGAAGGCGTTGTTGGTCACGAAGGCCAGCCGCATCCCGGCCTGGCGCGCCCCGGCCAGCGCCGCCACCGCGCCGCGCACCGGGGCCGGGCCGCTGTAGACCACGCCGTCGAGGTCGCTCAGCGCCGCGTCGTACTCCCGCGCCGGGACGAGGCAGGGCTCGCTCTCCCCCCTCACGCCTGCCCGCTCTCGGCAATCGCGCGGGCGCGCAGCGTGGCTCGGACGCTGCGCAGGGCCTCGGTGTAGTGGCGCAGGTCCGGGCGCATCGCCGCGGCGAGCGCCAGGTGCTCGGCCGCCGCCCCGTGGTTGCCGGACCGGGCCAGCGCCAGGCCGAGCCCGAACTGGGCGTAGTCGTCGCTGGGGCTGGCCTCGACGATGCGGCGGAAGCTGCCGGCCGCCGCCTCGTAGTGGCGGGTGTCGAACTGCGCCCGGCCGAGGGCCTCGAGGATGCTGCGCGAGTCGGGCTCAGCGGCCGCGGCGCGGGCGAGCACCTGGGCGGCCGCCGCGGCGCTCCCCCGGCCGAGCAGGTCGAGCCCGCGCCGGTAGAGCGAATAGGTGTCCTCGCCCTCCGCCGGGCCCGGCCCGGCCGGGCCGCTCCGGGCGCCACCGCCGGTCCGGCCCGCGCGGGCGCCCTCGCTCACGTCGGGCCGGACCGGCTTTTCGCCGGACCGGGAATCCCTGCTGCCTGACGATCCTTCTGACATGTGTGCAGATCCTTCCGTCCTACCGGGCATCAGCGGGCCAGGCCGGCCTGGAGCTGGCGCCGTTCCGTGGCGTCCGCTACGCGCCGGAGCTGGTGAGCGGGCTCGCCCAGGTCACCTCTCCACCGTATGACGTGATCTACCGAGGTAAACAGGACCAGCTGATGGCGGAAGACCCACACAACGTGGTGCGCCTGATCCTGCCGCAGCCGGATCCGGGCCGGCCCGGCGAGGAGTACCGCGATGCCGCGCTGCTCCTGCGGCGCTGGCTCGAAGAGCGCGTCCTGGTGGCCGACCCCGAGCCGGCCTTGTACGTCTACGAGCAGGGACCCGCCGGCGGGCAGGACGGGGACGGCGCGGACCACGACCCGGCGGGCCCCGGGGACCGGACGGGCTCCGCGTTGAACGGCGTCCAGCGCGGGCTGATCGGCGCGCTGCGCCTGGCGGATCCGGCTGACCGCGTCGTGCTGCCGCACGAGGACGTCTCACCGGGCCCGGTGGCCGGGCGGCTCAGCCTGATGGAGGCGACCCAGGCGAACCTGGAGCCGATCTTCCTCCTCTACGACGGGAGCCCGGCCGGGCGGGCGGAAGCCGGAGCGGCCGGGCGGGTCATCGCGGCGGCGGTGGCCCGGCAGCCGCTGGTCGATGCCCGCACCAATGACGGGCTGCGGCACCGGCTGTGGGCGATCACCAGCCCTGCCGACCTCGCCGCCATCGCGGCGGACCTCGCGCCCCGGCAGGCGCTGATCGCCGACGGGCATCACCGCTACGCGGCCTACCGCCAGCTCCAGCGCCGCCGGCATGAGGCCGGGCAGGGGCCCGGGCCGTGGGACTATGGCCTCGCGCTGCTGGTCGACTCGGCCAGCTACCCGCCGCACATCGGGGCGATCCACCGCGTCGTGCCCGGACTGGAGGTCCGGCGCGCCGCGAAGCTGGCGGCCACGGCGTTCACGGTGCGGGCGCTGCCCGGCGGCTCCGCCGACGTCCGCGCGGCGGTGGCCGAGCTTGACCACGAGAGCGCGCATGGCCCCGCCTTCGTGCTGGCCGGCGCCGAGCGCGCCTACCTGATCAGCCGGCCCGATCCGGAGCAGGTCGAGGCGGCCATGCCGGAGCAGGCCTCGGCGCCCTGGCGCGCGCTGCCCGCGGCGATCCTCCAGGAGCTGCTGATCACGAGGGTGTGGGGGCTCACCGACGATGAGTGCTCGGTGCGCGTGGTCCACCACGACGCCGGGGCAGCCGTCGCCGTGGCGCGGGAGGCCGGGGGGACCGCGGTGCTGTGCAGCGCCATGTCACCCGGTGACGTCTACGCGGTCGCGTCCCGGGGGGAGAGGGTGCCCCGCAAATCAACCTCGTTCGCCCCGAAGCCGCGCACCGGCCTGGTGCTGCGGACGTTCGCTCACGGCTGAACCCCCACCGCGCCCGCGCGGCAGCTCCGTGCTCGCGCCCGGGGCCGACCGCCCGCTCCCGGCCGTCACCGCGCCCGCGCGGCAGCGCCGTCACGGCGGATTGACCAGCCTGGCACGATGACGGCATGAGCGAGCACGTGAACGACACCGCGGACGCAGGGGTCATCACCGACATCGGGAACGATGTCTTTCAGATCGACACGCGGATGGCTGGGTATTCCGGCATCACGGCGGGATACCTGATCAGGTCCGAGCGGCCCTGCCTGGTCGAGACCGGCACGGCGCCGTCGGCGCCGGTAGTCCGCGGCGCGCTCACCGCGCTCGGGATCGGCCCGGCCGACCTTGCGACCATCGTGGTGACCCACATTCACCTCGATCACGCCGGCGGCGCCGGCGACCTGGCGGCGGCCTTCCCCGGAGCGGAAGTGGTCGTCCACGAGCTGGGCGCCAGGCACCTGGCGGACCCGTCCCGGCTGATGGCAAGCGCCCGGATGGTCTACGGCGGCGAGCTCGACGCGCTGTTCGGCTCGATGGCGCCGACCCCGGCCGGGCGGATCCGGGCGGTTGGGCGCGTCGGCGCGGTGGACCTGGGCGGCGGGCGGCGGCTGGAGAGCCATCACTCGCCAGGGCACGCCAAGCACCACGTCGGGCTGATCGATTCGGCCAGCGGCGACCTGTACGTGGGCGACGCCGCGGGGATCTACGTGCCCGGGACCGGCGACCAGCGGCCAGCGACGCCGCCGCCGGACTTCGACCTGGGCGTGGCGCTCGGGTCCTTGCGCATGTTCGCTGGTCTCGCGCCGACCCGGCTGCTGTTCAGCCACTACGGGCCGGTCGGCGCCGTGGCCGAGGTCCTGGACCGGGCGGCTGACGAGCTGCGGGTCTGGACCGAGGAGACCCGGCGCGCGCGGCGGGCCGGCCTCGATCTCGACCATGCCGTGGCGATGGTCGCCGAGCGCACCAGGCACCGCTATGCCGTGCTGGATCCCGGTGCCGACCCGGCGATCGCAGCGAAGTACGACCGCATATCGGGCGCCGCGTCGAACGTGGCGGGCATCATGCGCTGGCTCGAGCGCGCCGAGCCGGAGGACGAGGGCCCCCGGGCCGGCGTAGGCGGCCGCTGAGCCCTCCCGTGCCCTGGCTGGACATCATCGGTGTCCGGCACCGGGACCGGCCGGCGGGTCCTCGTCCTCGTCCTCAAGATCGTCGAAGGCGACCACGTCCAGGTCCCCGGCCCGCTCGGCGGCGTCCGTCGCGCCGGCCACGTCCGCCCACGCCGCCCTCGCGAACCAGGACCTCGCCTCGGCATCCCGGCCGACCTGCGTGAGCGCGTCCGCATAGGCGTAGCAGAGCCGGGCCGATGCCGTTCCCCGCACGTTCTCGGTCAGCTCGGGAATCCGCAGCGCCGCCACGGCTGCCTCTGGAAGGCCCTGATCCCGGCGGATGCCTGCCTCGACGATCCGAAGCTCGATCCTCGTGTCGCGGCTGAGATCCTCTGCCTTCACCTTGGTCACCAGGTCGAGGGCGCGATCCAGCCGGCCGAGCCCGCGCTCGCAGTCGGCCATGACCGGCAGGTAGGCATCCTGCCCGGTGATCCGCCGTGCGGCGCGCAGTTCGGCGAGCGCCTCGGCCCATTTCCCGGCCCGGTAGGCGGCGATGCCGCACGTCTCCCGGACGACGCCGACGCGAGCGGCGAGGCCGCGGGCAGCGACCGCGTACTCGTACCCCCGCTCCGGGTCGTCGGCCTGGGCCGCCGCGACCAGCAGCCTGGCCACCGAGTCCGCCAGGTCGGCAGGCAACGTGCGCAGCTGCGCGCGGGCGACCGGGTCCAGGTGACTTGCCCGTATCGCCTCCGGCACCGCGGGCGGGCGCGCCACCAGGCTGGTACTGGCCGCGCGCGCCCCGGCGCCTGGCCTGGCGCGCCTTGCTGATCGCCGGGGATCGGCCGCCCGTGGCCGCGCCATGGCGCCCGCCCGTCCTCGCCGCGCGGCGCCGGTGCCGGCCGCGCGGGCGGCTGCCCGGTCCCCGGACCTGCCCTCGCCCGAGCCCGGCGGCCGTCTCCTGGCCGCGCCGCTCCCGCCAGCCGCGCCGCTCCCGCCAGCCGCGCCGCGGCTCGCGCCTGCCCGGCCGCCCAGCCGGCCCTCGCGCAACCCGCCCCTTGCCGCGCGCCCGTCCCGGTCCCGCCCGCCGTCCCGGTCCCGCCCGCCGACCACTGGCCTCCCGGCTGCAGATCTGTCCTGGCGCCCTCTGGAGACCTCGCCGTCCCGCCCGGCCCGGCCGTCCCGCCCGACCCGGCCGTCCCGCCCGGCCCGGCCGTCGCCGCCTCGCTCGCCGGCCGGCGACCGCCGGCCGCCGGCTTGCACCGTACGAGCCTCTCGCTCGCCACGCTGGCCGCCCAGCTGGCCTTCACCCTCCCTGCGACCCGCCCTGCGGTTCCGGGTACTGTCTGCGCTGCGCCCGCCCCTCCTCGCGCGCGTGCCAGCCTCGTCCTGAGCCACGGGCTCCGATCTAGGCGCGCCTGCGCCCTCCCCCGCCGTGCCCCGGCCGCCAGGGCGCCGACCCGTCCGGCCAAAGGCGTTCCCCCGCCCGGCGCGCCTGACCGCCCGCGCCCGGCCGTCCTCACCGCCGCTGTCCGTCGTCACCTGGCAATCTCCGCCTATCGCGCATGACACGCCGAGGGCCGCCACCCCCATGGTGACGGCCCTCAGCGGCAAGATGTCCGGCGGCGTCCTACTCTCCCACGCAGTCTCCCACGCAGTACCATCGGCGCTGAAGGGCTTAACTTCCGGGTTCGGAATGGGACCGGGTGTTTCCCCTTCGCTATGGCCACCGAAAC
>JAJPIV010000071.1 GCA_021324595.1 Actinomycetota bacterium
GTCGTGATCTCGCTGCTCAACGCGTTCACCGGCACCGCGGTCGCGATGGCCGGCTTCGTGATCGACAACACCGGCTTGATCATCGCCGGCGCGCTGGTCGGCGCCTCCGGCGGGATCCTGACCAAGCTGATGGCCGACGCCATGAACCGCTCGATCGGCGCGATCATGCTCGGCGGATTCGGCTCGGGCGACGCGGTCGCCGCGCTCGCCGGGCCGGCGGGCGCGAGCGTCCAGACGATCGCCGCCGACGACGCGGCGATCCAGCTGGCCTATGCCTCGAAGGTGATCATCGTGCCCGGCTACGGGCTCGCCGCGGCTCAGGCCCAGCACGAGGTCGCGGCCCTCGCCGACCTGCTGGAGAGCCGCGGGGTCGAGGTGAGCTACGCGATCCACCCGGTCGCCGGGCGGATGCCCGGGCACATGAACGTGCTGCTCGCCGAGGCCAACGTGCCGTATCCGCTGCTCAAGGAGATGGACGAGATCAACCCCGAGTTCCCCCGGGCCGACGTGGCGCTGGTGATCGGCGCGAACGACGTGACCAATCCCGCCGCCCGGCGCCCGGGCACGGCGATCTCCGGCATGCCGATCCTCGACGTCGATGCGGCGAAGTCGGTCATCGTGATCAAGCGGTCGATGGGCCACGGGTACGCCGGGATCGACAACGAGCTCTACACGAACCCGAAGACGTCCATGTTCTTCGCCGACGCCAAGAAGGGCCTGGCGGAGCTGACGGCCGCCGTCAAGACCCTGGTCGGCTGAGGCGGCGGCCGCGGGCTACGGCTTGCGGCCGATCCCGCAGTAGGCCTCCTGGGAGCCGGTCAGCCTGGCGCCGGGGGGCCGCTCGGGCCACCAGGCGCTGATCGGGACGAGGCCGGGAGGGAGCATCTCCAGCCCGTCGAAGAACCGGGACACCTGGTCCCGGGTGCGCAGGGTCACCTGGCCGGAGGACCGCTCGTTGTACCGGCCCGCCGCCGACTGCGCCGCGCCTGCGATCCCGACGTCGCTGGCCGCGTGCGCGATCACCAGGCAGCTACCTGGCGTCACCGCGGCGGTGAGCCGCCGGACAATCCCCCACGGGTCGTCGGCGTCGGGGATGAAGTGCAGCACCATGACCAGGAGCACGGCGACGGGGCGGGCCAGGTCGAGGATCGGCTCCGCCCCGGCCAGGACCGCGTCGACGTCCCGCAGGTCGGCGCGGACGACGCCGGTGCCTTCCTCCTCTGCTACGGCGCCGAGGAGCGCGCGGGCGTGGGTGACGACGACCGGGTCGTGGTCGACATACACCACCCGGGCGTCCGGGGCGGCCCGCCGGGCGACCTCGTGGGTGTTGTCGGCGGTGGGCAGCCCGGAGCCGATGTCGAGGAACTGGCGGATGCCGTGCTCGACGGCCAGCCGGGTCACCACGTCCCCCAGGAACCGGCGCACCAGCCGGGCGCCCGCGGGCGCCGCGGGCGCGATCTCCTGCACCCGGGCGGCGAGCTCGCGGTCGGCGGCGTAGTTGTCCTTGCCGCCCAGCCAGTAGTTCCACATCCGCGCCGGGTTCGGCACGGTCGGGTCGAACCCGAGCGCGACCGCCCCGTCCTCGCCGGCCGCCTGCTGCGCCACGAGCACCATCCTCCCACCGAGCCGCCGCCCGATCCCGGCCATTGTCTCATAAGCGCTTGCCTCATGAGCACTCCGGTTGGGCTGTCGCTCCCAGCTCAGATCGCCCGGCATTGCGGGCTCACCGGGCGAGCCGTTGCGTGGCATGGGCACGGGCTTGACCATGGGATTGGCCGCCGCGTGATCATTCGGATGCTCAGCCGCCCGGATCACGGGTCTGTGACCGGCGGGCCGGGGATCGCTAGCCCTCGTCCTGCTCGCCGGCGAACTCGCGGAACGCGTCGTAGGCCCGCGGCCCCCACACGGTCCCAGGGCCGCCGTTCATCATGATGGCGACGCCGAGCGCCTCGGCGACCTCCTGGGCGGTCGCGCCGTGGCGGGCCGCGCCCCGCGCGTGCGAGGCCACGCAGCCGTCGCACTCCCTGGTCACCGCGATCGCCAGCGCGATCAGCTCCTTGACCTTGGCCGGCAGGGCGCCGTCGCCCATCGCTCCCGCGGACATGCGGACGTAGCCGGAGTACACCTCGGGGATCGCGGCGCGCAGCCGCTTGCCTGACTCGCGCAGGTCACCGAGGAGATCGTGGGCGGCGTGCATGGGCGCTCCCTCCGGGCCGGGCCGGCCGTGCGTGATGGACGCCTCCCACGCTAGCGCCGGCCAGCATGGTCTCATGAGGGGCACGAGCGACGCCCGCTGGCGCCTGCGTGACGTGGCTGCTGACGGGAAGCATGCTGCGCGACGGCTCCCTGCTCGCCGCGCCGCCGCCGGACGCGGCGCGGCTGCCGGCCCGCTGACGCCCCGCCCGGGTCCCGGTGCTCACGCCGACGGGGTCGTGGCAGCGGCGGGGCGCAGGCCGCGCGCGTCCAGGATCGCCATCAGCGCCCGCCTGCGCCGTGCCCAAGATCGCAGCGCTCGCAGGTACGCGTCGAACTCCGCCTCGCTGCCGAGCCGCTGGTGGCACTGCCGCGCCGACTCCAGGAGCCGGGCCAGGCGCAGGTAGGCGCGCTCGCCGGTCTCCCGGCGCAGCGAGGCGATCTGGCGCAGGTACACGCCCAGCGCCCGCTCCGGATGCTCGGGCGCGACCAGGTCGGCCAGGCGCAGCCACTGCTCCTGCGTCGCCACGCCCCCGGCCGACTCCCACGCCCGCTCCAGGTCCCCGTCGTCCAGCAGCGCCTCGATCAGCACCGGGCCCGCGGTCCTCCTGGCCGCCGCTGCGGGCACCCGGCCCGGGGCGCCGCCCGCGCCTTCCCGCAGCAGGCCGAGGGCCCACTCCCGGGCAGCCGGCCAGTCACCCGCCCGGCGCGCCGCCCGGCGCAGCCGCTGGTATGCCGGCAGGTCGCGGCGCGCCAGGAAGGCCGCCCGCCGGACCGCGAGCGCGTCACAGTCCCGTCCGGCCGCCTCGTACCGTCGCGAGAGATAGTCGATGAGCTCGTCGCACGGGTCGCTGGCCTCTTGCAGCCCCCGCTCGGCAAGGGCCAGCGCCTCCGCCGGGCGGGCGGCCTGGTCGAGCTCCGCGGCGGCTCTCAGGTGCGCCTGGCCGCGCTCGTCGGCGCCGGAGGTGATGACGCCGACGAGGGCGTCCACGTCGCCCGCCGCGCGCAGCACCCGCTCGAGCGCCTCGCCCGCCGGCCATCGCGCCCGGCTGGCCTGCCAGGCGCCGGCCAGCGTCTGGCGCAGCCGGGCCAGGCCAGGCCGGCCGAGCGCGGCGAGATATCCCTCCGGGGTCACCCGTGGCAGGGAATCGCCGCTGAGCATCCGGCGCGCGAGGAAGCCGGCCAGGGCCGCCGGGTCCGGCGGTGCCGCCGCGCATGCCCGCTGGTGCGCCCCGACCAGCTCGTCGCAGGCCGCGCCGAGGGCGCCGGCCTGGTCCCCGGCGCCGTGGCAGGCGGCCGCCGCGAGTTCCAGCGCCCGCTCGCCGAGCTCGGCGGCCCGGGCGGCATGGCCGCGCCCGGTGAGCCCGGCGACGGCGCGCGCGGCCTCACGCACCCGCCTGGCGTACCGCCAGGCTTCACCCGGCTCCAGGTAGCCGTGCCTGGCGAAGCCGCCAGGGCTGAGCAGGGCGCCGATCCGCGCCGCGACCCCGTCCGCATCGCCGGACGCGACCGCTGCGCGCAGTCCGAGCAGGGAACGCCAGTCGTCATCCTCCGCGGCATGCTCGCGCGCCAGGCCGAGGAGCTCCTCGCGGCTCAGCGAGGCGAGCCAGGAGTGCAGGCCGCCGACGGCCACGTCCCGGTCCCGGCCGGCGGCGCGCGGCGCCGGCACGAACGGCGCGTTCCGCAGGACGGCCAGGCCGACGGCGACGCAGTGCTTGCAGAAGGACCCCTCACGGCCGCGGGGGCAGTCGCACCAGCCGCCGAGCCGGCCACCCGCGCCGGTCAGCTCGACCCGGTATTCCTCGGTGCCGCGGACAATGGCCGAGATGACGCCGTTGCCCGCCTCCAGCGCGGTGACCGCTCCGACAGACGCGCGCCCGCGTTCGAACGACCGGCCGTCCGCGGCCGCGCGCACATCGGCCTCGGTGAACGGGACGCCCGCAATGGCCACCACGCCGCCATTGAACACCTGCCGGCCGGCAACGGCGAGCCGCGCCCGCGGCCTGGGCGCCACCAAGGGCGGGGCCGCCGCCGCGGACCCGGCGCGCTCACCGGGCCCCGGCGGCCACCTCGTAGCCCCGACCGGATTTGAACCGGCGCTACCGCCTTGAGAGGGCGGCGTCCTGGGCCGCTAGACGACGGGGCCATGCGCGATCATGCGGCGGCGACCACCTGCCGGCGACCGCCTTGCACGCACGTCGCTGGGGTACCAGGACTCGAACCTAGACTAACGGGGCCAGAACCCGTCGGGCTGCCAATTACCCCATACCCCATCGGATCGAGCCCAGGCGGACTCGGTCGCGCCAGTGCAGTCTAGCCGAACGCTACGCGCGCCTCCAACCGGGCCCGGCCGTCCGTGGCCGTAGCTGACCTGGCCCTCGCGAAAGAACCGCGCGATGCGCATGGTCCGAGGCTACCGGCCGGGCGGGCGGCGCCGCCGCCGGGTGCGGCCCGGGCCCGGGGTGGCCGGGCCCCGGGGCTACTGCAGGTAGCCCTCGACCTCCGATGCCGCGCGCGGCCGGGCCAGGCCGGGATCGCCGCCGAATTCGCGCCTGGCCCGGCGCTGCCTGAGCAGGTCCCAGCACTGGTCGAGCGCGTTCTCCGCGGATCGCAGCGCCGCCTGCTCCTCCTCCGAGGTCATCTCGCCGGCGGCGAGCCTGGACCTGAGGGCGTGCTCGGTGCCGATCAGGTCCCTGATCCGCTCGAGAATCTCCTGATCCTCCATCCGCCCAGCCTACGGCCGCCCGCCCCGCGGGAGCAGCGTCGCGGGCGCGGTGCCGCCGCACGGCGGGGCGGCCCGCCGCGCCGCCGTGGCCGCCGGGCGCCCGCGGCCCGCGCGCCCTCAGAGGATCTTGTGAACCCAGCCGTGCGGATCCGGCCGCCGCCCGAACTGGATGCCGAGCAGCTCCTCGCGCAGGCGCATGGTCACCGGGCCGGGCGTCCCGTCGCCGACCGCCCACGCGCCATCGTCGCCCCGGACCTCGCCGACCGGGGTGATGACCGCGGCCGTGCCGCAGGCGAACACCTCGGTGATCTCACCCGACTCGCAGCCTGCCCGCCACTCCTCCACCGAGATGGCGCCCTCGGTGACCGGGTACCCGAGGTCCGGTGCCAGCGTGAGCAGCGAGTCCCTGGTGATGCCCGGGAGCAGCGAGCCGGTCAGCGCCGGAGTCATGAGCCGGGCGGCCGGGCCGGAGCCGCGGACGAAGAACAGGTTCATCCCGCCCATCTCCTCGACCCAGCGGTGCTCGGTGGCATCCAGCCAGACGACCTGGTCGCAGCCGTGGTCCACGGCCCGCTGCTGCCCGGCGAAGGCGGCACCGTAGTTGCCGCCGGCCTTCGCCTCCCCGGTACCGCCCCTGGCCGCCCTGGTGTACTCCCGCTCCAGCCAGACCGACACCGCGCGCAGCCCGCCGCTGAACACGCCACCCACCGGCGAGGCGATGAGCAGGAAGAGGTAGGAGCTGGCCGGCCGGCCGACGCCCAGTGCCCGCGTGGTCGCGAACATGAACGGCCTCAGGTACAGGCTCTGTTCGGGGCTGGCGGGCACCCAGTCCTTGTCGTGCGCCACCAGCAGCTCGATGGCCTGCACGAACGCCTCGTCCGGGAGCTCGGGCATCGCCATGCGGACCGCCGACCGGCGGAACCTGGCCGCGTTCGCGAACGGGCGGAACGTCACGATCTGCCCTGCCTCCTGGCGGTAGGCCTTGAGCCCCTCGAAGATCTCCTGGCCGTAGTGCAGGACCGCCGTGGCCGGGTCGAGCACGATCGGGCCGTACGGCTCCAGCTTCCCGTCGTGCCACCCGCGCTCGGCGGACCATTTCAGGGACACCATGTGATCGGTGAAGACCTGGCCGAAGCCGGGGGATTCGAGCAGGCTGGCGCGCACGCCGTCGGGCACGCGCTGCTCGGAGGGGTGCAGCTCGAAGGTGATGGCCGGGGCCGGGCTGGCGTTGGCGTTCATCGCAGATCCTCCCTCACGCGGGCGCAGCGCCGTTGCGTCACCCGCTGCGGTGCCGCCCCTGCCTGCGGCCCGCACCTTCCATCTTGGCCACTGACTGCTCCGGCTGGCCAGACGGCGGGCAGGCCCCGGCGGGCCAGCCGGCGTGGCGCTGGCCGGCCCGCGGGCGGCGCAGCGCTCAGCCGGCTACTCGCCCGGCCACGTGATCGACGGCTCCGGCGGCGCGGCGCGCGGCCCGGGCCTCCTCGCGCTCCAGCAGATCACGGCCGGCCGCAGCGCGCGGCGCCGCGGCTGCCTCGGTGATCACACCGGGACCGGTGCCGCCGGCCTTTGCGATCCGGGGGGAACGCGCCATGAGCGGATCTTATCGGTCAGCGCGCCGTGCCGCACGCCCGGTCCGGTGCCAGCCCGGCGCCCGGGCCGAACTCGCCGGCCGGAGCGGGGCGGCCGATGGCACAGCCCTGGCCGAGGCCGGCGCCCTTCGCGGTCAGCCGCTCGGCCTGGCCGGGACGCTCGGCATGCCCTCGGCGAAGATCTCGGCCCGGCCGCCGCCGGCCTGCCTGGCCCTGATCATCGCCGCGTGAGCGGCGGCGAGCAGGTGGCGCGCGCGCTCCGAGGGGTCGCCGCCAGGCGCAGAGCGGGCCGTCCCGACGCTGGCGGTCAGCGGCACCCGGTGGCCGGCCGCGGCGAACGGCTCCGCGGCGATCCGGCCGGCCAGCCGCTCGGCCAGGCCGGCCAGCTCGGCGTCTGGCGCCGCGTCCGCGGTCACGATCGCGAACTCGTCGCCTCCCCACCGGCCGGCCGTGGCGTCCGGCGGTGCCGCCGCGCGCACGAGGCGGCCGACCTGAGCCAGGATGAGGTCCCCGCCGGGGCGCCCGACGAGATCGTTCACGGCGGCGTACCCGTCCAGGTCCACCAGCGTCAAGGCGACCGGGCGCGGCTCCCGGCACAGCTCCCGGACCCGCTCCTCGAGGTAGGCGCGGTTGGGCAGGCCGGTGAGGCCGTCCTGGAAGGTCAGGCGGGTCACCTGGCGGCGCAGCTCGACCCGGTCGCTGACGTCGCGGGCGGTCACCAGCATCCTGGCAGGCTCGCCAGGCCCGGCGCAGAGCGACAGGCTCGCCTCGATGTGGTGCCAGGAGCCGTCCGCGCCGCGCACCCGGCCGGCGAAGGGGACCGCCGTGCCGTGCCGCGCCGCGCCGCCCGGATCGCCCGCGCCGCCCGGGCCGTGGCGCTCGGGGCGCGGGCCAGCAGCCCGCCGTTCCCGAAGCACCCTGGCCACCGCCCGGATCCCGGCGGGCAGATCCTCGGGATGCACCAGGTCGGCCAGCCGGGCGCCGGCGAGCGCCCCCGGGGAGTACCCGAAGTCCGCGACCGCGGGGCTGGCGTACCCGACGACGCCGCCGAGGTCGCAGACCAGGACCGCGTCGATCGCCGAGTCCGCGAGCAGGCGGAACGCCCGGTCCGACTCCATCGCCCCGGCTGCCACGACCGATGCCTGGCGCGCCGCCAGGGCCAGCCTGATCACCAGCAGGATCACCATCCCCGCGCCGGCCACTGCCAGCGCCGGCGATGCCGCGAGGCCGCCGGCCACCGCGGCGCCCGTGACCGTCACGGCGGCGGACGCGGCCGCGATCAGCGCGGCCAGCGCGGCCGGGTCGGACCACGCACGCGCCTGCCCCGGCCGGCCAGCCCGGCCCATCCGGGCCGGCGGGCCCTCCCGGGCCGCCCAGCCGGGCCGGAACCACGGCCGGGTGCCGGCCGGGGCGGCGGCCAGCAGCCCCAGGCCCGCGATGAGGAGGGCCTGCGCGGGGGCGCCGGGCAGCGAGCCGTCGATCCGGTCCCGCGCGGCCAGGCAGTCGCTGAGCGTGAACGCAGCCAGCGCGAGCGCGGGCGCCACGGTGACGGCAGGCGCGCGCGCCACGAAGCGAAGCAGCAGCCCGGACGCGATCAGGTCGGCTGCGGGGCGGATCAGGGTGACGGCCAGCGCCGCCGGGCTGGCGGCCGCGGCCGCCTCGCCCGGCCCGAGCACGCTCACGAGGCAGATCACGAACAGCGAGACCGTGAACAGGCAGCTGTCGGCCGCGGCGGCGCCCGCCGGCCAGCCGGCCCGCAGCCGGGCGGGCAGGCCCCGGGACTGGTGGGCCGCCGTCGCGCCGCCCCGCCCCTGCCCGGCGGCGAGGGTCGCCACGCCGATCACGAGGGCCGGCAGGGCGGCCAGCGCGATCAGGTCCGCCACCCGCAGGGGCTCGGCACCGCCGACCACTCCCGCGAACCACCGCTGGACGGCGGCGCCGGATCCGGCGCACGCAGCCGCCGCGGCGAGCCACCGGTACCCGTCCCGCGTCCCTTGCTGGCCGCGGGCCGGCGCCCGCAGCAGCCGGGCTGCGGAGAACGCCGCGGCGGCGAGCACCCCGGCCGTCCAGGCCAGCTCCGCCGCGGTCATCCGGGCACTCCGCGCGGCCCCACCCTCACCAGTGACCTCCCGCGGTCCTCGCCAGGCTCGCCGCATCCACCGTGGCACGGCCAGAAGGAGCCACCGCGCCGCTGCGGCGCCTGGATGCGCCCGTGACGACCATCACCAGGCCAGGACCCGCCGACCGGAAAGCGGCGCACGCGCCGCGCTCCGCGCGCGAGACCACCCGGCGCCTGCGGGCGATGCGCGGCGGCACCGCTGCCCCCGCCGCCCGGCGACCCCCGGCTCTGGCGCTGGGCCGACGGGACGCGCCGCTGCGCCCCGCCCGCTTCCCAAGCTAGCGCCGAGCGGGCGTTGATGACCCTACGCGGCGCAGATCACGCTTCGATACCGGAAAGACATCCGGCTGACGACGGTGCGCTGAGCGTCCCCTCAATACTCGCCGCCGATCTGATTGACCAGCGGCTCCCCCCGCGCCCAGCGGCGCACCTGCGCGGCGACGAGCTCGGCCAGCGCCGCCGCGGAGTGGCCCGTCGTCGCCGCGACATGGGGCGTGATCAGGACGTTCGGCGCCGCCCAGAGAGGATGGCCGGGTGGCAGCGGCTCGGGGTCGGTCACGTCCAGCACAGCCCGCAGCCTGCCGGCGGACAGCTCCGCGCACAGCGCGCCGGTGGACACCAGTGAGCCGCGGGCCGCGTTCACCAGCGTCGCGCCATTCTTCATGGCACCGAGGAAGCCGGCGTCCACCATTCCCTCCGTCTCGCGGGTCACGGGCACGAGCAGGATCACGACGTCCGCCTGCGGGAGCAGCGCGGGCAGGTCCGCCGCGCCGTGCACGCCGTTCCGCGGCCTGCGGGCGACGCGCACGATCTCGACACCGAAGCCGGCCAGCCTCCGCTCCACCGCGGCGCCGATCGAGCCGTAGCCGACGATCAGCACGGTCCGGCCGGCGAGTGTGCCGGTGAACCGGGGGGTCCAGCTGCCCTTGGCCTGCTCCGCGAGGAAGAACGGGAGCTCGCGGATCACGGCCAGCGTCCCTGCCACCACCCACTCTGCCGTGCTCGCGTCGTGCGCGCCGCGGGCGTTGCACAACGTCACCCCGGCCGGGACGCGGGGGAGCACGCGGTCGACGCCGGCCGTCAGGGTCTGCACCACGCGCAGCCGTGGCATCGCGGCCATCGCCGCCAGCGCTGCCTCCCGCGGGAACGCGGGGAGCACGTAGAACTCGACCTCGGCGGCGGACTCGGGAGGCTCGCCGTCGCCGGGATCGACCACCTCGGCGCGGACTCCCGCGATGCCCGCGAGCGCGTCTGCGAACTCCTGGTACGGCACCCACACGAGCATCGCCCGCCCCCTCACCCGGCCAGCCGCTCCAGGATCAGGTCCCTGGCCCGGGCGGCGTCGGCGCGGCCGCCGGTCGCCCTCATGACCGCCCCGACCAGCACGCCCGCCGCGGCGAGCTTCCCCTCGCGGACCTTGGCCGCCACGTCGGGATTGGCCGCGATCGCCTCGTCCACGGCCGCGGCGAGCGCGGCCTGGCCGCCGACGACCGCCAGGCCGCGCGCGGCCACCACCTCGTCGGGTGAGCCCTCCCCGGCGAGCACGCCATCGATCACCTGCCTGGCCAGCCGGTGGGTGAGGGCGCCGGAGGCGACCAGCTCGATCACCCGCGCCACCTGCTCCGGGGTCACCGGCAGGGCGGTCAGGTCGGTGCCCGCCTCGTTGGCGCGCCGGGCCAGCTCGGCCAGCCACCAGTTGCGCGCCTGGCCGGGCGGGGCGCCCGCGGCCACGGTCCGCTCCATCAGGTCGAGCGCCCCGGCGTTGCGCAGCGCCGCCATGTCGGCGTCGGGCAGGCCCCACAGCGCCTGGAGCCTGGCCCGGCGCGCGGCGGGCAGCTCGGGGAGGGCGGCCCTGATCTCGGCGATCCACTCCGGCGGCGGGGCGACGGGGACGAGGTCCGGCTCGGGGAAGTACCGGTAGTCCTGCGCCTCCTCCTTGCTCCGCCCCGGCGTGGTCATCCCGGTGTCCTCGTGGAAGTGCCTGGTCTCCTGGATCACCCGGCTGCCGGCGTCCAGCACGCCCGCCTGCCGCTCGATCTCGTACCGGACGGCGCGCTCCACCGAGCGCAGCGAGTTCACGTTCTTGGTCTCGGTGCGGGTCCCCCACGGCGCGCCGGCAGGCGCGACCGAGGTGTTGACGTCGCAGCGCAGCGATCCCTGGTCCATCCGGACGTCGGAGACCCCGAGCGAGCGCATCAGGTCGCGCAGCTCGGTCACATAGGCCCTCGCGACGGCCGGGGCCAGCGCGCCGGCCCCGGCGATCGGCCGGGTGACCACCTCGACCAGGGGGATGCCGGCCCGGTTGTAGTCGACCAGCGAGTAGTCCGCGCCGTGGATCCGGCCGGTCACGCCTCCGACGTGCAGCGACTTGCCGGTGTCCTCCTCCAGGTGGACCCGCTCGATCCCCACCCTCCAGCGCCGCCCGCCGGCCTCCACCTCGAGCCAGCCGTCGGTGCACAGCGGCTCGTCGTACTGGGAGATCTGGTAGTTCTTCTGCATGTCCGGGTAGAAGTAGTTCTTCCTGGCGAAGCGGCACCAGGAGGCGATCGTGCAGTTCAGCGCCAGGCCGATCCGGATGGTGTACTCGATCGCCGCCCGGTTGATCACGGGGAGCGAGCCGGGCAGGCCCAGGCAGACCGGGCAGACCGCCGAGTTCGGCGCCGCGCCGAACGTGACCGGGCAGCCGCAGAACATCTTCGACGCGGTGCCGAGCTCCACGTGCGTCTCCAGCCCGATCACCGGCTCGTACCGGCGGACCGCGTCCTCGAACGGGACCGCCGCCCGCCCCGCCGCCGTCGCGCTCATCGCCCCTCCTCCTGCTCCCCGAGCACGGCCCGGTCCAGGGCCGAGGCACGGGCCAGCAGCGGGTGGCCGCGGCGCTGGTCGAGCGCCGCCTCGACCGCGGCGGCCACCTGGTAGACCCGGTCATCGGCCAGCGGCGGCGCCATCACCTGCAGCCCGGTCGGCAGCCCGTCCTCGGGCGCCAGGCCGCAGGGCACCGACAGGGCCGCGTTGCCGGCCAGGTTGGACGGGATCGTGCACAGGTCGGCCAGGTACATCGCCATCGGGTCGTCGGCCCGCTCGCCGATCGGGAACGCCGTGGTCGGCGTGGTCGGCGAGACCAGCACGTCCACCTGCTCGAACGCGGCCGTGAAGTCGCGGATGA
>JAJPIV010000088.1 GCA_021324595.1 Actinomycetota bacterium
CCGTCGGCGCCCAGCTGCATCATCATCGCCGCGTCCGCCGGGGTCGCGATGCCGCCCGCGGTGAACAGCACCACCGGCAGCCGCCCGGCCGCGGCGACCTCGGCGACCAGGTCGAACGGGGCGGCCAGCTCCTTCGCCGCCGCGTACAGCTCCTCCCGCGGCAGGCTGGCCAGCCGCGCGATCTGGTCGCGGATCGCGCGCATGTGCCGGGTCGCCTCCACCACGTTCCCCGTTCCGGCCTCCCCCTTGGACCGGATCATCGCCGCGCCCTCGCTGATCCGCCGCAGCGCCTCCCCCAGGCTCGTCGCGCCGCACACGAACGGCACCGTGAACGCCCACTTGTCCACGTGGTGCGCCTCGTCTGCCGGGGTCAGCACCTCGGACTCGTCGATGTAGTCCACCCCGATCGCCTGCAGGACCTGCGCCTCGGCGAAGTGCCCGATCCGGCACTTGGCCATGACCGGCACCGACACCGCGGCCATGATCTCCTCGACCACCGCGGGGTCGCTCATCCTGGCCACCCCGCCCTGCGCCCGGATGTCCGCCGGCACGCGCTCCAGCGCCATCACCGCCACGGCCCCCGCGTCCTCGGCGATCCGCGCCTGCTCCGGGGAGACCACGTCCATGATCACCCCGCCCTTCAGCATGTCGGCCATTCCCCGCTTCACCCGCGCCGTCCCGCGCACGCCTGACGCCGCGCCGGGCCCGCTGCCGGTGACGCCGGTGGTGCCGGTGGAGCTGCTGCCGGTTGAGCCTTGGACTGACACGGAAGTTCCTCACTCGCTCGAAGACAGTGACCAACGCCTCCATCGTAGGCGGTGCCCTGGCCGGCCTCCGACGTCGCGCCGGCCGGCCGCGCGGGCAGCCGACGGCACCCTGGCGGTCAGCTGGCCAGGTGGGGCATGTCGGTGCCCTGCTCGTCCATCCCGGCCGGGGCGAGCGAGTCGTCGATCTCGAAGAACCCCGGCATCGGCGCCCCGCCCGCCAGGCGCAGCAGCCGCGCCAGCCAGCGGCGCCGCGCGGCGACCGTGACCGCGACCGCGTCGTTGTAGAACCGGCGGGCCAGGAAAACCTGGTGCGCGGTGGACTCCAGCTCGCCGAGCAGCTCACCGGCGTCCTCGCGGCCCTCGAGGCTGGACCGGAAGTCGGGCTGGCTGAAGACCTCCCGCAGCGCCCGGGTCAGCTCGCTCTCGGCGAGCTCGCGGTCCTGCCCCGCTGACCGGGCGTTGTGGGCAAGGTCAGCCAGCACCAGGCTGGTCGCCGGGTCGAGCAGGCCCGACGAGGCCAGCTCCAGGGCGACCGAGCTGCGCCGCACCAGGGCGGCGTCCAGCGACGCGCGCGCGGTCTCGACCCTGGCGTGGAGCCGGTCGAGCCGGCCGGCGCGCCAGGACACGTAGACCCCGGCCAGGATGATGGCCGCGGCGATGGCGACGCCGACCGCCGGGGTCATGACGCGCTCGCCGCCGAGGACATCGCCGGCACCACGGCCTCGTAGACCTTCAGCACGTCCCGGGCGATCTTCGGCCAGTCGTAGTCGCGGACGGCGGCCGAGGCCGCCGCCGAGAGCTCGGCCCGGCGCCGCGGGTCATCGAGCAGCCTGGCGATCGCGGCGGCAAGTTCCTCGGCGTTGCCGTTCTCGAACAGCTCCCCCGCCTTCCCGCCGCGCAGCACCCGGCGGAACGCGTCCAGGTCGCTGGCCACGATCGGGGCTCCCGCAGCCATCGCCTCCGCGAGGACCACGCCGAAGCTCTCGCCGCCGGTGTTCGGCGCGCAGAACACGTCAACCGAGTGGTAGACCTGCACCTTCACGGCCTCGCTGACCTGACCCAGCATCACGATCCGCTCCCGCAGCCCGCCGGGAACCCTGGCCAGGGCCTCGTCCGCGTCGCCCGGCCCGGCGATCAGCAGCCTCAGCCCGGGACGGTCCGGCCCGATGATCTCGAACGCGCGCAGCAGCAGGGTCAGGCCCTTGCGCGGCTCGTCGATCCGGCCGAGGAACCCGATCGCCCCGCCCTCGCCGGGCCAGCCGGGCAGCGGGTCGGCCTTCTCGTAGCGCCGGACGTTCACCCCGTTCGGGATCAGCACCGCGTCGCCGCCCAGATGGCGCACGAGCGTGGAGCGCGCTGCCTCGGACACAGCGATCTGGCCGCTGATCTTCTCCAGGGCCGAGCGCAGCACGGGCTCGGCGACGTGCAGGGCGCGCGAGCGCGTGGTCGCGCCGTGGAAGGTGGCCACGATGGGCACGTCGGCGACCCAGCAGGCGAGCAGCGACAGGCTCGGCGCCGCCGGCTCGTGCACGTGCAGGACGTCGAAATTGCCCTCCCGGACCCAGCGCCGCACCCGGTTCGCCGACAGCGGCCCGAACGCCAGCCGGGCGACCGACCCGTTGTACGGGACCGCGACCGCCCGCCCGGCCGGCACGACGTAGCCGGGCAGCCCTGCGTCGTCGTCGGCGGGCGAGATCACCGACACGCAGTGGCCGAGATCGATCAGCGCCTCCGCCAGGTCCCTGATGTGCTCCTGCACGCCGCCCGGCACGTCCCACGAGTAGGGGCAGACGATGCCGATCCTCATGACGGGCCGCCTCCCCCGCCGCCAGCGGGCGAAGCGCCGCCGGCCGGGCCACCGGACCCGGGCCCGCGCGCATCCGCAGGCCCGCGCGCATCCGCAGGCCCGCGCGCATCCGCAGGCCCGCGCGCGGCACCCGCCCCGGCCGGCCCCGGCGCGGCTTCCGGGGGGGTGAACGCGCCGTTCAGCTCCCCGCGCTCCCTCAGCCTGGCCTTGGCCCGGGCGCGCGCCGCGGCGAGGCGCTCCGGGTCAAGGTCGGCGACGAACACCTTCTGGAGCATGTGCCAGTCGGCTGCGTGCTCCCGGATCTCCTGCTCGAAGACGCGAGCCACCTGCTGGGTCATGGCGGCGGCCTTCTGCCACCGGTCCCCCTCCGCCGGCACCGGGATCTCCGGGTGGATCCGCACGCCCCAGTGGTCGCCCTCGAACCACATCATTCCCGGCATCAGGGCAGCGCCGGTCTGCACCGCCAGCGCCGCCGGGCCGCCCATCATCAGTGCCCTTTCCCCGAAGAACTCCACTTCAATGCCGTTGCCGGTGACGTCCCTGTCGCAGAGCAGCACGACCAGCTTCCCGGCCCGCAGCCGCTGCGCGAGCACGCCGAACGGGCTCGGCCCGCCCGTCGCCGGCAGCACCTCCATGCCCAGGTTGCGCCGGAACGCGAGGAATCGCTCGTAGAGCGAAGCCGGCTCCAGGCGCTCCATCACGGTGGTGAACGAGCCCGCCCCGCGGTCCAGCATCCACACGGCCGCCTGGTCCCAGTTACCAGTATGGGGCAGCGGGATCACCACTCCCCGCCCGGAGGCCAGCGTCTGGAGCACGAGCTCCACCTCGCCGTTCTCCTCGGTCCGCCGCACGAGGTCGGCCCTGGGCATCACCGGGAGCCGGAACACCTCCAGCCAGTACCGGGCATACGAGCGCATCGCTTCGCGGGACAGGGCGCGAAGCTCGGCGCCGGTCGCATCCGGCCCGAGCACCCGGCGCAGGTTGCCTTCGAGCGTGCGCACCGCCGGGCCCTGCCTGCGCCAGGCGACGTCTGCCACGAGCCGGAAGATCGCGGCGGCCCAGGAGGCGGGCAGCCGGCACACCGCGGCCCACCCGAGCGCGTATGCCGCGCTGACCAGCCTGCTCTTGAGCCCGGTCACCCGAACCTCCGATCGCGCTAGCCGACGGCCCCGCCCGAGGCGGCCCGCCAGACCGCGTGCACCCGCTGCCCGAAGGTGACCGCGCTGAGGACCGCGAGGCTCCACAGCCCTATCGGCAGGACATACGGCACCCCAAGGCCGGCCAGGCCCGCGGGGACCAGGCCGATGAGCAGGCGCTCGGTGCGCTCGGCGATCCCCACGTCGCAGCGGAGCCCCAGGCCCTCGGCGCGCGCCTTCGCGTACGACACCAGCCCGCCCGCCACCAGGCAGAACAGCGCGACCGCGGCCAGGAGGCGGTCATGCCCTCCGGTGGCCAGCCAGATCGCCAGGCCGCCGAAGACCGCCGCGTCCCCGACCCGGTCGAGGGTTGAGTCGAGGAACGCGCCGAACGTGCCGGTGCTGCCCTTCACCCGGGCGAGCGCCCCGTCCAGCATGTCGGCGAGGACGAACCCGGTGCAGACCAGCGTGCCCGCGAACAGGTGGCCGGTGGGGAACAGCGCGAGCGCGCCCGCGGACATGCCGACGGCCCCGATGACCGTCAGCATGTTCGGGGTCAGCGGGGTCCGTGCGAGCGCCCTGCCGATCGGCGCGAGCAGGCGAGCCAGGCCGGGCCTGAGCACCTTGAGCATGTCCGTTTGATCTTACTGGCGGCCGATCTCCCCGGTTCACCGCGTGCGGGCGCCGGCCGGCGAGGATCACGACACTCACTCCGATTCCGTCCGGGGGCTTGTGATCCTCGTCGCGGTGGGTAAAGGCTGGCTTGCAGCAGTGAACGTGAGCCCAAGGAGGCGGTGGTATGGCGGAGAAGGGAACACCGGTGCCCGCGGGCAGGGCACCGGAGGCCGGCCAGCCCGGCGGCGTGCGCAACGTCGTGCTGGTCGGCCACTCGGGAGCCGGGAAGACCACGCTGGTGGAGGCGCTGCTGGCGGCGACCGGGACGATCCCGCGGGCGGGCCGGGTCGAGGACGGCACCACGGTCAGCGACTTCGACGAGGTGGAGATCAGGCAGCAGCGCTCGGTCAACCTCACGCTGGCCCCGCTGACGCGCGCGGGGGTCAAGGTGAACCTGCTCGACACGCCCGGCTACGCGGACTTCACCGGCGACCTGCGGGCCGGGCTGCGCGCCGCCGACGCCGCCCTGTTCACCGTCTCCGCCGCGGACGGGGTTGACGGCCTGACCGCCATGCTGTGGGAGGAGTGCGCGCGGGCGGGCACGCCGCGCGCGGTCGTGATCACGAAGATGGACCACCACCGCGGTGACTTCGACGAGGCCCTGGCGGCGTGCCGCGGCGCGTTCGGCGACTCGGTCTCGCCACTGTACCTGCCGGTCACCGGCGGCCAGGGCTCGGTGCGCGGGCTGATCGGGCTGCTCTCCGAGCGCTTCTACGACTACTCCGGGGGCTCGCGCGCCGCGCGCGACCCCGATCCGGGCGACGCCGGCCGGGTCGCCGAGCACCGCGGCGCCCTGATCGAGGCGATCATCCAGGAGAGCGAGGACGAGAGCCTCATGGACAGGTACCTGTCCGGGGAGGAGATCGAGCAGAAGGTCCTCATCGACGACCTGGAGAAGGCGGTGGCGCGGGGCAGCTTCCACCCCGTCATCCCCGTCGCCGCCACGCTCGGCGTCGGCCTTGAGGAGCTGCTCGAGCTGGTGACGCAGGCGTTCCCCGCTCCCGCCGAGCACCCGCTGCCTGCGGTGACCACGCCGGACGGCAAGCCGGTCACCGGCCTGTCCAGCGACCCGGCCGGGCCGCTGCTCGCCGAGGTCGTCAAGACCACCTCCGATCCCTACGTGGGCCGGATCAGCCTGGTCAGGGTGTTCTCCGGGACGCTCCGGCCGGACGCCACCGTGCACGTGTCCGGTCACGGGCGGGCGGCCAGGGGCCACGCCGATCACGACGGGGACGAGAGGGTCGGCGCGCTCACCTCGCCCCTGGGCAAGCAGCAGCGCCCGGTCGCCGCCTGCCCGGCGGGCGACATCTGCGCGGTCGCCAAGCTCACCACCGCCGAGACCGGCGACACGCTCTCCGACCCGGCCCGGCCGCTGCTGATGGAGCCGTGGGCGATGCCCGAGCCGCTGCTCCCGGTGGCCGTCACCGCCAAGTCCAAGGCCGACGAGGACAAGATGTCGCAGGCGCTGGCCCGGCTGGTCGCCGAGGACTCCACGCTCCGTCTCGAGATGAACCCCGAGACCCACCAGCTCGTCCTGTGGTGCATGGGCGAGGCCCACGCCGACCTACTGCTCGACCGGATCTCCGGCCGCTACGGGGTGGCCGTCGAGACCGTGCCGCTGCGCGTGCCGCTGCGGGAGACGGTCGCCGGGAAGGCGCAGGGCATGGGCCGCAACGTCAAGCAGTCCGGCGGCCACGGCGAGTACGGGATCTGCCACATCGAGATCGAGCCCCTGCCCTCCGGCGGCGGCTTCGAGTTCGTCGACAAGATCGTCGGCGGGGTGATCCCGCGGCAGTTCATCCCGTCCGTGGAGAAGGGGATCCGCGCCCAGATGGAGCAGGGCGTGGTGGCCGGGTACCCGATGGTAGACATCCGGGTCACGCTGTTCGACGGCAAGGCGCACTCGGTCGACTCCTCCGACATGGCGTTCCAGAAGGCCGGCCGGCTGGCGCTGAAGGACGCGGCCGAGAAGGCGCAGCCCCAGCTGCTGGAGCCGGTCGACGACGTGTCGGTGCTGATCGGCGACGACTACGTCGGCGCCGTCATGAGCGACCTGTCCGCGCGGCGCGGCCGCGTGCTCGGCACCGAGTCGGTGCCCGGCGGGCGCACCCTGGTCAGGGCCGAGGTACCCGAGCTCGAGCTGATCAGGTACGCGATCGACCTGAGGTCGCTGTCCCAGGGGACGGGCTCGTTCACCCGGAAGTTCCTCCGGTACGAGCCGATGCCCGCGCACCTGGCGGAGAAGGTGATCGCGGAGGCGAAGTCCGGCTGAGCGGCCCTGCCCGCGGCGCGGGCGGGCCGGAGGCCGCTACCCGCCGGCCTGCCACGCCGCCGCGAGGATCTCGCGGGTCTGCGCGAGCAGCTGGGGCAGCACCTTGGTGTGGCCGACGACCGGCATGAAGTTCGAGTCGCCGCCCCAGCGCGGGACCACGTGCTGGTGCAGGTGGGCCTCGATGCCCGCGCCGGCCGCGCTGCCCAGGTTCATGCCGACGTTGAAGCCCTGCGCCCCGGTCGCGGCGCGCAGCACCCGCATCGCCGTCTTGGTGAGCGCCGCCAGCTCGCCGGTCTCCGCCTCGTCAAGGTCGGCGTAGTCGGCCACGTGCCGGTAGGGGCAGACCATGAGGTGCCCGCTGTTGTACGGGTAGAGGTTGAGCACGGCGAAGACGAGCGTGCCCCGCGACACGATCAGCCCCTCGGCGTCGCCCAGCCGCTGGATGCGGCAGAACGGGCAGCCGTCGGCGACGCGGGTCCCGGCCGGCTTGTTCTCGCCCCTGATGTAGGCCATCCGGTGCGGCATCCAGAGCCGCTGGAAGCCGTCCGGCGTGCCGGCACCGTCCTGGCTGACCAGTTCCGCGTCGCTTCCCGCCATGGATGCAGCATAGGCGCGCGCCCCGCCGCGGGCCCTGCCGCGCCGCCGGCCCGCCCGGGCGCCTCAGACCTGGCTGCGCCGCTCGACCGCGGCGGCGATCTCCTCGATCGCCTCCTCCACCGGCACGCCGTTGCGCTGCGTGCCATCCCGGTACCGGAACGACACGGCCCCGGCGGCGACGTCGGCGTCGCCTGCCAGCAGCATGTACGGCACCTTCTGCCGCTGGGCGTTCCTGATCTTCTTCTGCATCCGGTCGTCGCTGGCGTCGACCTGGACCCGCAGGCCCCGGCCGCGCATCCGCGCGGCGACGTCGTGCAGGTAGGGCACGTGCGCGTCGGAGATCGGGATCCCGACCGCCTGGACGGGCGCGAGCCAGGGCGGGAACGCGCCCGCGTAGTGCTCGACCAGGATGCCGAAGAACCGCTCGATCGACCCGAACAGCGCCCGGTGGATCATGTGCGGCCGCTGCCTGGTGCCGTCCGCGGCGGTGTACTCGATGCCGAACCGGCCGGGCTCCTGGAAGTCCACCTGGAGGGTGGACAGCTGCCAGCGCCTGCCGATCGCGTCCTTGACGTGGACGTCGATCTTGGGCGCGTAGAACGCCCCCTCCCCCTCGGCGATCACGTACCGCAGGCCGGACGCGTCGAGGGCGTGCTTGAGCGCCGCCTCCGCCCGGTCCCACTCGGCGATCTCGCCGACGAACCTCTCCGGCCGGGTGGACAGCTCAGCCTCGAACTCGGTCAGCCCGTAGTCACGGAGCAGGCCGACGACGAAGTCCAGGAGGCTGGCCAGCTCGTCCTCGAGCTGGTCGGGGCGGCAGAAGATGTGGGCGTCATCCTGGGTGAACCCGCGTGCCCGGGTAAGGCCGTGGACGACCCCGGACTTCTCGAACCGGTAGACGGTGCCGAACTCGAACAGCCGCAGCGGCAGCTCCCGGTAGGAGCGGCCCCGCGATGCGTAGATCAGGATGTGCATCGGGCAGTTCATCGGCTTGGGGTAGTAGGTCGCGCCCTCCATCTCCATGGGCGGGTACATCGACTCGGCGTACCAGTCCAGGTGCCCGGAGGTCTCGAACAGCGCCGCCTTGGTGATGTGCGGGGTGTTGACGAACTCGTAGCCCGCCTCCTCGTGGCGGCGCCGCGAGTAGTCCTCCATGATCCGCCGGATCGTCCCGCCCTTGGGGTGGAACACCGGCAGCCCGCTGCCGATCTGCTCCGGGAACGAGAACAGGTCCAGCTCCGCCCCGAGGCGGCGGTGGTCGCGCCGCTCCGCCTCGGCGAGCATGGCCAGGTAGGCGTCCTGCTCCTCGCGCGAGGGCCACGCGGTGCCGTAGATCCGCTGGAGCTGCGGGTTCCGCTCGCTGCCCCGCCAGTACGCGCCGCTGCTGCGCAGGAGCGCGAAGGCCGGGACGCGCCCGGTGTCCGGAAGGTGCGGGCCGCGGCACAGGTCCTTCCAGCGCACCTGCCCGGTCGCCGGGTCCAGGTTCTCGTAGATAGTCAGCTCCGCGCCGCCGACCTCGACCGACTCCTCGGCGCTCACCGCGCCCCCGGCGCCCTGCCCGGCGGCCCCGCCACCTGCCTTCAGGCCGATCAGCTCGAGCTTGTAGGGCTCGGCCGCCAGCTCGGCGGCTGCCTGCTCCGGTGAGACCACCCGGCGGCGGAACGGCTGGCGCTCGCGGACGATCCGCCGCATCCGCTGCTCGATCTGCTTCAGGTCGTCCGGGCTGAACGGGCGGTCCACGTCGAAGTCGTAGTAGAAGCCGTTCTCGACCGGCGGCCCGATGCCGAGCCGGGCGCCGGGGCGGATCTCCTGCACCGCCTGGGCGAGGACGTGGGCGGCTGAGTGGCGAAGGATCGCCAGGCCGTCGGCGGAGCCGATGCCGACCGGCTCGACCACGTCGCCGTCGGCCAGCGGGTGGGCGAGGTCACGCAGGAGCCCGTTGACCCGCGCGGCGATCACCTCGCCGCCGCCCGGGCGCGCGTCGCGCCCGCCGTCACCGGCGAGGCCATCCGCGGCCATCGCCTCGCCCGCCGTCGTCCCCGCTGCCACCACGTGCTCGCGTCCTGCGAGGGTGATGTGCAGCTTGTCGGCGGGCACGGGTGGCTCCTTCCGGTTGGGCTGGTCCTGTCGTGACTGGTCCCGGCCTGGGCTGACCCGGCCCCGTCCCGGCGTGGCTGGGGTTCGCCCCGGGGCCCGCAGGCCGCCGGGGCCAGGCGCTGGCCGGGTCGCAGGCTCGATGCTATCGGGCACCGCCCGCCGGCCGCGCCTGAGTTTCCCCCGGGGAACGCCCCGGGCGCACGCGCGAGGGTCCCGCGCGTGCGCCCGCCTGCCGTTAAAGCCTCGCCGTCAGGGCTTGGTGACCGTCACCAGCGTCCCGTAGGTGAGGTACGGCCAGATCCACTCCGCCTCGCTGTAGGGCAGCTCGACGCAGCCGAGGCTCTGCGGGAACCCGTAGCTGGCCCGCGGGAAGTAGTGGACCGCCTCGCCGGCGTGGAAGTAGGCGACCCAGGCCACCGGGTCGGCGTACTTCGTCCCGTTGGGGTTGGTGCCCCGCATGATCTGGGTGCGGTACCGGATGTAGACCGGGTCGGTCCGGACGGCCGTCGGGGAGACCGGGATGCCGGTGTTGGCCAGGTGGTGGAAGATCATGCGCCCGTCGTGCCAGACGGTGAGCGTCTCCGGCAGGTGCTGGCTGGCGATCGCGTAGGTGTAGCCGTGCGTGTTCACCTCGTTCCGCTCGATCGCGCGGAACATGGCGTGCCACAGCCGCCGCCCGATCGCCCCGCCGACCTGCAGGCCGAGCTGGTTCTCGGCGATCATGTCCGCCATCAGGCCATGGTCGGCCTGGAACGCCGCCACCGCGCCCCGGAGCACCTGGCTGGGCGCGTTCGCCCGCCACAGCCTGTGCAGCATGGCCGGATACCCCGCCTGCCAGGTGTAGGTGCCTGCCGGCGGGGCGTAGGCGGCGCTGAGCTGGGCCTGCGGGTCCGTCTGCGGCACCGCCTGGCCCGGCGAGGGCGCCCAGGTGAGCGGCAGGTAACCGAGCTGCGCCAGCAGCTCGTCCAGCCGTCCCAGCTTGAACGTCCCGGTCCTGAAATGATCGGTGACCGTCGCCGGGAGCGTCCCGCCCGCGGCGGTGAGCACGCCCCCTCGGCCCCCGGGGATGGTCAGCGTCACCCGGGTGCGCTGCCAGAACCCCCGGGCCGGGGTGAACACGGCGGTGTTTCCCGAGCGCGTCCACGTGCCCTTGATCGCGGGCTTCAGCGTCGGCATCGGGGAGTCCGGGCTCAGCGGCTTGGCGAAGACGACCCTGATCGGCGCGGCCCCGTTCACGTCCGTGGCACCGTCGGCCGGGGTGACCGACACGACGCTCTCCGGCCCCTTGGCCGCCACCGGCCTGCCGCCGGCCCGGCCCGTGCCCGCGGCCTGCGCCGAGTTGGTCTTCTGGAGGTAAAGGTATCCGCCGCCGGCCGCGGCGAGTAGGGCGACCACCGCGGCGATGCCCAGGATCCGGGCCGTGCGCCGCCGGGAGCCTGGCCCATCGTGGTCGCCGCCGCCATACTGGCCGGACGGGCCACCACGACCGCCGTCCCCCGCCGCGGCCCATGAGTTGCCGTCAGCCACCGGGGCGGCTGGCCACCCCGGCGTGGCGGCCCCGTTGCCCGGCAGCGCGGCCGTGTCACCGGGGAGGCCCGGCGTGAAGGACGGGGCGCCGGCTGGCGGCGCGGAGGCCCTGGCGGAGGCGACCGGGTTCACCAGGTCTGCCGACCACATCGCGGCGGACAACCCGCCCAGCGGCGGACCCGCCAGCCCGCCCAGCCGCCCGTCCGCTTCGTCCGCGCCGGAACGCCCGTCCGTACCGGGCCGCCCGTCCCCGCCCGCCAGGCCCGCGCCGCCAGCGGGCAGCCTCGCGCCCAGGCCGACGCCGGCGCCGCCAGAGGGCAGGCCCGCGCCGAGGCCGGCCAGGCCGACGGTCCGGCCGGCGTCCCCCGGTTCGGCACCCGACAGGTCCGCGCCTGAGCCCAGACTTGCCCCTGGCGCGCGTGCCCCGGACGGGCTCGCGCCCGCCGGGCCGGTGCCGGGCGAGCCGTCCTTGGGCAGGCCCGCACCCGACGGGCCCGACGAGCCGAGCGGGCCGGCCGGCCGCGCCGGGGAGCCGGGCGAGCCGGCCGGCTGCTCCGGCCCTTCCGGGCCCAGCCGGCCGGATGGGCCAGGATGCGACGACTGGGTCGCCCGCTCCGCCGGGCGGAACCATGAGGCATCGGGCGCGTCAGTGGCCCATGCCGACCCTGACGGGCTGGACGCGCCGCCGCCTGCGCCGGGCGCGCCGGAGGCTCTGCTCCGCCGGCCCGACGGGCTCAGCGGGTCCGCCAGCCGGCCCGACGGGCTCAGCGGGTCCGCCAGCCGGCCCGACGGGCTCAGCGGGTCCGCCAGCCGGCCCGACGGGCTCAGCGGGTCCGCCAGCCGGCCCGAGGGACCCGGGGAGCCTGCGGGCGCCGGCCCGCCGGACCACGCCGGGCCGAGCGCATCGTCCGACGCGGCCGGTCGGGCCGAGCTCAGCGGCACGGTCGGCCAGGCCGAGCCGGACGGGCTGGGTGCCCCCGCGGGGGCCTTGCCCTGCGCCTGCTCCCCGTCCGCGTGCTGGGGAGAACCCGGGCGCCCGGCACCATCGCCTGGGAACTCGCCGCCTACCGGGAGGGACGACGGCCGGACTCCGATGTCTTCTGCGGCCTCACCGTCTTGCCCAGGCCGCCTGCTGTGTGCCCCGATCTGTACCACCTCTTCCTCAAGGTGCGCGTGTAGATAGCCCGCGAGCCAATCGGCGCGTGGATGAGGTGAAGATGCGGGCACAAATTGCTGGCGCGCGGCCGAGCGGACGTGCCGGCCGGAGGCCGGGGGCGGACCTGCCGGAGGCCGGGGGCGGACCTGCCGGAGGCCTCAGCCGGCCACCGTCACCAGGCTCCCGTAGGTGAGGTACGGCCACGCCCGCTCGGCGGCCCGGTACGGCAGCTCGACGCAGCCGAGGCTCTGCGGGAAGCCGTAAGCGTAGCGCGGGAAGTAGTGAACAGCCTCGCCGCCGTCGAAATAGGCCACGAAGCTCACCGGGTCGGCGTAGTGGCTGCCGTCCGGATTGGTCCCCTGCATGACCTGGAACCGCAGCCGCAGGTAGACCGGGTACGTGCCGGGCGCCGTCGGCGCGACCGGGATGCCCGTGTTGGCCAGGCTCCGCAGCACGACCCGGCCGTCATGCCAGATCGTGAGCGTCTCCGGCGAGCTGGTGCGGGCGATCGCGTAGGTGTAGCCGACGGCGTTCTGCTGCCCTGCGTCGGCGGCCGCGAGCAGGGCACGCCAGAGCCTGCGGCCGGCCACCGCGGTGATCGCCAGGTGATGCTGCGCCCGGAACGCCATCACGGCACCCGTGATCAGCGGGTTCGGCTCGCCGGGACGCCACTGCGCGCGCAGCGTGGCCGGGTATCCGCCGTCCCAGATGAACGCGCCAGGCGGCGGGCTGTAGGCCATCGCCTCCTGTGCCGCCAGGCCGCCCCCGGCGTGGTCGCCGTTCATCCGCGCGTAGGGCTGCCAGGACAGCGGGAGGTAGCCGAGCTGGGCCAGGAGCTGCGCCAGGCGCAGCAGCGAGTAGCCCTCGGTCCGGAACCGGATGGTCAGCGAGCGCGCGAGCAGGCGGCCGCCGGCGGACCTGATGCCCGCGGCCCCGCCCGGGATGTGCAGGCTGTACCGGGTCTGGGGCGCCAGCGGCAGGCCCGGCGTGAAGGTGAGCACGCGCCCGGACCCCTGCCAGGCGCCTGGGACCGGCGGGTGCAGCGCGGGCAGCGGCGAGCCGGTGGCAAGAGGGGCGGACAGCGCGATCCGGATCGGCAGCGCGCCGTTCACCCGCGCCGAGCCGGGGCCGGGGCTCACGGACAGCACCCGCAGCGGGCCGTCCGGCGGCGCCAGCCGGCGGGCGTGGCTGGCGTCGGCGCGAGCGGCGGCGACCGCGTGACTGGATGCCCTGGCGCTGGAGCTGGCCAGGTCGACCAGCCAGGCGATCGCGCCGATCGCCAGCAGGCCCGCTGCGACGGCAGACCACGCCGGCAGCGCCGTGCGCCACAGGCGCCCGGCGCCCGGCAACCCGGGCAGCGGTATCACGCCGGACGGCCCGGCGGGCGTTCCCGTCAGCTCGCGCGGGGTGTCGGCCGCGTGCCGGGCGGCCCGCAGCCTTCGCCGCGCCCACTCGGCGAGCCACGCTCCCAGGGCCAGCGCCACGCCCAGTCCGGCCCAGTCCAGCCGACCGGACCCGTTCCCCCCACGCACGCGAGCCTCCCGTCCCGGTCACCTGCACCGTGGTCGCAGGCAAAACGTAGCGAAGCCACTACGCTAAGTCACGCAACCGGTTCCCAGGGCATGGCGCGGGCACGCTCTCGGTCTGGCAAATGATTCACCGCGCGCCGCCGGGATCTTCGGCGCGTGGTGAGCGCGAGGGCGGGAGCGGGGTCCTCGGGCAGGGCCCACCGGCCCGGGCGCGGGGCCGGACGAGCCGTTCCGGTCCCGTAGGCGTAGTGGAGGCGGGCTCGCGCGTCACCGACTGCGGACCATCACGGCGGCGGCAATCGCTCTCACTGACGGCCGTCCGGAGCTGATCGCAGGGGCAGGATCAGGGCGTCGTAGACGGGTGCGTCGGGGAACGGCTGGAGCAGGCCGATCTTCTGCCGGCCCCAGCTGGCGTACGCGGCCTGCGCTGCCTGGTTGTCCTGGCGGACGAGCAGGGTCGCCCGTTCTTCCCGGCGGCTCGACATCAGCAGGTCGTGCAGCGTGCGGGCGATTCCCTGCCGACGCCACGGTCCCGCCGTCATCAGCTCGCACAGCGCGAACGTCCGGCTCCCGGTCTCGGTGGTGAACCCGTCAGGCACCGGGGTTGTCACGCCGCGCCGGGCGCCATCACCTCCCGGCTATAGGTGAACCCGTCGGGCACCGGGGTTGTCAGCCCGTCCCACCAGTGAGTTTCGGCCGGCAGGGTGAAGCCGAGCACCAGCCCGACCGGGTCATGGCCGGCGTAGGCGGCGGTCATCGCGAACCCAGGCCGGCTCATGTAGCCCGTGACCCGTTCGGTGAACCGCTCGGTGCTGTCGAACGGGTTGTGCAGCAGATCCGCGTAGACGTCCTCGTACAACGGAATGATCACGGTGGCCATCAGCGCGGCTGAGCAGCAGCGTCGTAGGACTCGTAGCGCATCACGGCCTGCCGGCAGTCAGCGCCAGCATTTCCCGGGCCTCGCGCACCGGCTGGCGCTGGCCCATGGCGGCTGGCACGGCGCTCAGCGCGGCCTGAGCGCTGGAGGTGATCAGCGTCCGGGTAACCCGCGGCGCTTCAGCGGTGCGGGTCGAGGTCAGCGATCAGGGCGGCCCCTGGCGCGGCACGGACGGCGACCCTGCCCGCGGCCGTGGCCTTGCCATCGTCGCCTCCCTGGCCAGTTCCTGGGGCATTACCGGCAGCGATGCAGACCGCACCGCGTGGTGCGAGTTCATTGTCCAGGACACACCCCAGCCAGCTCGCCGGCCCCGAAGATAGAGAGAGGACTCGCCGGCCCGAAGATGGAGAAAGGATCGGCCTGCTCGGCGGTGAGCAGGCCGGCGGCTACTTTCGCCGCGCCCAGCAGTTCCCGCGCTTCCGGCGCTGCATGCGCCGTGGCCGCCGCGAGGGCGGCGGTGGCCAGCAGTGCTCCCCAGGTGGCGGTATGCGACCTGGAGGCGGTCAGCACCGGCCGGAGCTGGCCGGCGGCGCGGATCGCGACGAGCCGCGCCGATTCCAGCTGCCCGGCCGGCAGCAGGACGTTCGCCAGCCTGTAGGCGGCGGCGCCGTCGAGAAGCGGATCCCCGATCACCGCCGCGGTGCGGACCGCCCGGTCGGCCGCGATGCCCGCCAGCTCCAGCGACCCGAAAGCCTTCGCCAGCGAGGAGGCGGTGTTGTACAGGTGGGTGAGCGCGCTGGCCAGGCACCGGTCACGGGCGAGCGCCGGCTCGCCGCCGCGGGCCCGGCGCAGCACGGGCGGCAGTTCGACGGCAAGCCTTCCGTTACAGGGCTTGCTGCCGCGGCCGCCACAATCGCGCGGCCTGGCCGGCCAGCGGCCGGACGGCGATGTCGCCTGGCTGCGGGCCGGACAGCAGCGCCCCGGCCAGAGGCGCCAGCCCGGCCATGACCGCAGGCGCTGTTGCCCCTTGGCCGTCTACCGCCAGTCCGGCTGGGGCCGGCAGCGGCGCGTGCTTTGCGTCCCGGCGCGGCGGCTCGGCGATCTTGACGACGCACGGGCACGGCAGCGCCCGGCCCGGTCGCCGTGCGAGCGCGAGCCTGCTGGTGAGAGTCGGCGGTCTTGCCCAGGATCAGCAGGTCCGCCGGGCGCATGTGCCCGTAATCGGCCAGGTCGAGCAGGTCGGCGACGGCGCAGTCGCATGCCGCGGCGAGCAGGGACAGCAGGTAAGGAGTGGGCCGGTCCCCAGAACCGGGCACCGGCCGTCACGCCGGGGAGCACATGAGCCGCTTGGGGATAGCTGACCTGCGCAAACTCTGGTGGGCGATACTGGGATCGAACCAGTGACCTCCTCGGTGTGAACGAGGCGCTCTCCCGCTGAGCCAATCGCCCTCGGCTCCCCGCCCGCCAGATCCGGCCGGCCGGCCGCCCGGCGCCCGCGCGAGGCGTTCACAGACTAGCGCATCCGGCCTCCGGCCGGCAGCCCGCGGCCCGTGCGGGCCACCGCGGCTCGCGCTGGCTCGCCACGGTCGATGCCGGCCACCGCGGCCCGTGCGGGCCCCTCCAGCCAACGCTGGCTGCCGCCGCCGGGAAGGCACGACCGCCCCCCACCGTCAGTGAGACCAATGTCACACTGAGTCAGACCCGTGCCGCCGGAACACTCCGGCTGAAGTTCCGCGTTCAGTCTTGCGGAGCGTTTGAGCGGGTCACAGTCGGTTTGACGACCGGTGACCGAGGTTACGAGCGCCCGGTATCGCGGAATCACCCCCCTCAACAATGATGCCGCGATATCACTGCCGATCAAATGGGATGGCAGCCGCACCGATCGCGCATCCCGGCATTCCGGGACGCGCCTATGCAAAGGTCAGAACTCCATGATGAACAGCGTCACGGTCTCCGCGGAACTGGGCCTGAGCCTGATCGTCCCCGAGCACGGAGCCGTTCCCCTGATCGCGAGCGTCGACTACTGCGCTGATGACCCGTACGCCATCAGGATGGCGTTCCACGTCGGCGGCGACGAGCCGGTCGAGTGGATCTTCGCGCGCGAGCTGCTCGCGCAGGGCCTCACGCAGCGCGCCGGCGACGGCGACGTGCGGGTCTGGCCCGGCGACGCCGAGGACTCCGACGTGCTCAACATTGCGCTGTCGTCGCCGTTCGGGGAGGCTCACTTCGAGGCCCCCCGGCGCGCCACCGCCGAGTTCCTCAAGAGCAGCTACGGGATCATCCCCGCCGGATCCGAATCGGACTTCATGGACCTGGACCGGGAGATCGACCAGCTCCTCGACGCCTGACCGGCACTGTCGCGCCCGGCGCGCCACGCGCCTCCGGCCGTTCCGCGCCTGGTCACGGGTCAGGCGACTCGGCCGACCTCATGGCGAAGATCTCGGCGGCCTTCCTGGTCACCGGCCCGGGGGCGGCGGGCAGCGCGGTGCCGTCGACGCTGCGGATCGGCTGCACGTCCCTGGTCGTGCCGGACAGGAAGGCCTCTTCGGCCGAGGCGAGCGCGCCGAGCGGAAGGTCCTCCTCCTCGGCATCGGCCCACTCGATCACCAGCGCCCGGGTCACCCCGGCCAGGCACCCGGCCGACAGCGGCGGCGTCAGCAGCCGGCCGCCGATCACCACGAACACGTTGGTGCCCGTGCCCTCGCAGAGCCGGCCGGCCGTGTTCCCGAAGATCGCTTCGCTGCCCCCGCGCTCGGCCGCGTAGGCCAGGGCTCGGACGTTCTCCCCGTAGGAGGTCGTCTTGAGCCCGGCGAGCGCGCCTCGCTCGTTCCGCGGCCACGGCACCGTGACCACGTCGACCGCGGGCGCCGGGAACGGCTGCTCGGCCATCGCCACGATCGCGGTGGCCGGCGAGTTGCCCCGCTCGGAGCCGAGGGGGGCGCGGCCCGCGGTGACCGTGATCCGCAGCCTGGCCAGGGGAGGCCCGCCGGAGGCCGCGATCACCGCCAGCGCGCCGTCGCGGATCCGGTCCAGGTCCGGCTCGGGCAGCCCGAGGCCCAGCGCCGACCGGCGCAGCCGCTCGAGATGACGGGTCATCGCGAACGGCACGCCGCCGGCGACCTTGACGGTCTCGAACACGCCGTCCCCGTCCACCAGGCCGTGGTCGAACACCGAGACCCGAGCGTCATCATCGGGGAGGAGCTCCCCGTTCATCCATACCGCCACGGCTCCGACCGTATCCGCTCGCGCGGCCGGACGCGAGCGGAACGCGCCCCCCGGCTAGCTCAGCGCCCCGCACCGCGCGGCGGCCACCGCGACCAGCTCGGGCAGGGCCTGCTCGACCGCGGCGATCTGCCCGCTGACCTCGCGGTCGGTCTCCATCGCCGGAACGCGGGCCCGGACCGCCTCGAACACGGCGGCGACCGGGGCGCTCGGCGGGGCGACCGGCTCGCGCAGCCCGATCCCCTGGGCGGCGCACAGGATCTCCACCGCCAGGCAGGTGCGGACGTTGGCCACCACCTGGCGGAGCTTGCGCACCGCCGTCCAGCCCATCGACACGTGGTCCTCCTGCTTGCCGGAGGTCGGGATCGTGTCGACGCTGGCCGGGTGGGCCAGGACCTTGTTCTCGCTCACCAGCGAGGCGGCCGTGTACTGGGCGAGCATGAAGCCCGAGTTCGTGCCCGCGCGCGGCGCCAGGAACGGGGGAAGGCCACGGGAGAACGCCGGGTCGAGCATGCGGTCCACCCGGCGCTCGCTGATGCTCGCCAGCTCGCTGACCGCGATCGCGAGCATGTCGGCGGCGAACGCCAGGGGCTCCCCGTGGAAGTTCCCCGTGGTCATCACCTCGCCGTCGGGCACGATCACCGGGTTGTCCACCACGGCGCCGAGCTCGACGCCGAGCACGCCCTGGGCGAAGGCGAGCACGTCCCTGACCGCGCCGTGGACCTGCGGGGCGCAGCGCAGGCAGTAGGCGTCCTGCACCGCGTGCGAGCTGGCCCGGTGGCTGGCCATCAGCGGCGATCCGGCCAGCAGCGCGCGCAGGTTCGCCGCGCTGGCGAGCTGGCCGGGGTGCGGGCGGATCACCTGGACCCGCTCGTCGTAGGGCCGGTCGGTGCACAGCAGCGCCTCCACCGACATCGCGCAGGCCACGTCCGCCGCCATGACCAGCAGCTCGGCGTCGTGGACCGAGAACGCCAGCAGCGCCTGCATCGGCTCGGTGCCGTTGACCAGAGACAGGCCCTCCTTCGGGGCGAGCACGAGGGCGGCCAGCCCGTGCTCGGCGAGCACCTCCGCGGCCGGGCGGCCGAAGGGGCCGTCGCCCGGCCCGCGCAGCCGCCCCTCCCCGATCAGCGGCTGGGCGAGGTGGGCGAGCTGGGCCAGGTCGCCGGACGCGCCCACCGAGCCCTTGCCGGGGACGACCGGGAGCAGGCCGAGGCTGAGCAGCTCGATGAGCCGGGCCGGCAGCTCCGGGCGGACTCCCGA
>JAJPIV010000021.1 GCA_021324595.1 Actinomycetota bacterium
CCTGACCGGGGCGGCCGAGCCGCCGGGCGGTGACTGCGGCTCGCCTGGCGGCTCGGCGGAGATCTTCAGCAGGCCCTGGCGCAGCACGGCGATCCGCTGCGCCCGGCGCGCGACCTGCGAGTCGTGCGTGACCAGGACCAGCGTCAGCCCGCGCTCGGCCCACAGCCCCTGAAGCAGCGAGATGATCTCGTCGCGGGTGTCCTCGTCCAGGTTCCCTGTGGGCTCGTCGGCGAGCAGCACCGAGGGCTCCTTCGCCAGCGCCCGGGCGATCGCCACCCGCTGCTGCTGGCCGCCTGACAGCTCCGACGGCAGGTGGTCAAGCCGGTCGCGAAGGCCCACGCCGGCGACGGCGGCGCGGGCGCGCTCCCGCCGCCGGGCCGCGGGCAGGCCGAGCGGGACGAGGGCGGCCTCCACGTTCTCGGCCGCCGACAGCGTGGGGATCAGGTTGAACGTCTGGAACACGAACCCGAAGGACCTCGCCCGGACCGCCGCTATCTCGCCCTCGCGCAGGCCGGCCAGGTCACGGCCGTTGAACTCGACCGACCCGGAGGTCGGCCGGTCCAGCCCGCCCAGCAGCTGCAGCAGCGTGGTCTTCCCGTGCCCGGTGGGGCCCTGCACGGCGAGCCACTCGCCGTCCCCGATGGTCAGGCTCACCCCGGCCAGCGCGGTCACCCGCTGGGTCCCGCGGCCGCGGTACACCTTGGTGACTTCGGTCAGCTTGTACACGATCCCGGCCTCCTCCTGCCGCCCGGTCCTGCCCGGCTCATCCGACCTTGGCCAGCGCGGCGGCCGGGCGCAGCCGGGCCGCCCGCCAGCCCCCGAAGCCGCCGGCGATCAGGCCTCCGGCGACCGCCAGCGCGATCGCCGCGGCCAGCACGGTGAGCGTGACCGGGGCGGTCATGTGCACGGTGACCGTCGGGGCGGTGGCCAGGCCGCGGAGCGGCCCGCCCGGCCCCCGGGCGCCGCCGGGCGGCCCGCCGGAGTGCCCGCCCGGCAGGAACCGCGCGCCGCCCGGTGCGGCCGATCCTGAGGCCTGCCCCAGCGTGGCGGTCAGCGGCGGGGCCAGCAGGCGGATCAGCGCCGCGCCCCCGTACCCGAGCGCGGCCCCGGCCGCGCCGCCTGTCAGGCCGAGCACGAGCGCCTCGCCCATCACCTGGCCGACGATCCTCCGGCTACGCCAGCCCAGCGCCTTGAGCGTGCCGAACTCGCGGACGCGCCGGGCGACGGCCGCCACCGTCAGCAGGCAGGCGAGCGCGAACGCGGCGGCGAGCACCGCCGCCGCCAGCCACCGCCCCAGGCTGCTGGCCAGGCTGGCGGCGCTGGCCAGCGAGCCGGTGACCTGGCTGGCGAGCGAGGCCGCGGTGGTCACCGTGGCCTTCGGCAGCAGCGAGCTGATCTCCCGCCGCACCCGGCCGATGCCGGACGCGCTGCCGGCCGCGACGTAGATCATGTTCACCTTGCCCGCCAACCCGGCAAGCGCCTGGGCCCGGGCCAGCGGGATGAAGACGTCCGTGGCCGACCCTGACGGCTCCCGCACGATCCCGATCACCGTGAACCGGGTCGTCCTGCCCGACGCGCTGCCGACGGCGATGGCCGAGCCGACCGAGATCTTGTTCTGCGCCGCGTAGCCTGAGTCCACCACGGCGACGTCCGCCTTCGCGTCGGCCCGCGCCAGGGTCCGCCCGGAGGTGATGGTGCCCGACGGCAACGGCCCGAGGTCGCCCGCCAGGCCGACCCCGGCGATGCTGAACGTCACCGGGGGGCGGAAGCTCCCCTGGCCGCCGGGCCCGCCGCCCCCGCCGGGCACCGTGAACGAGAGCCTGATGTCGCTGAGCAGGAGCGCTCCGGACGCGCCGGCGACGGCGGGCAGCCGGGCGATCGCCGCCACGTCGGCCGCGGCGACCGGCGCGTACGTGCCGGTCGAGAGCCTGTTGACGCTGACCCTCGAGCCGGCGGCGGGCTGGCTGCCGGGATGCCGCAGGCCGAACCGGAAGCCGCCGAAGCCGCCGCTTCCCGGAGCCGGCGACTGGGTCACCGTGATGTCGGTGCCGACCCCGTACAGCGAGTGAAGCACCTGCGACTGCGCGCTCTGCACGCCCGCCGATGCCGCCGTGACCGTCACCACCAGCCCGACGCCGAGCGCCAGGCCCAGCGCGATCACCACCGCCTGCCTGGCCCGGCGGCGCAGCTCCCGCCTCAGGTAGGTGAGGAACATTCCGCTCTCCCGAATGCGACCGGCCCCGCCCCGGGACCGCGACCGATGATGGCGCAGCCAGCTGAGCGAAGCCTGCGGATCAGCCGTCGATTCGCCGCGCGCCGGCGGCGACGCGAGCCGTCAGCGAGTCAATGGGCCCGTCAATGGCCGGCCTAAATGCCGGTGCCCTATGATCGGTTTCCCGGCGCCGATCACTCATTGGCCGGGAGGCCGCGCACCTGACGCCGCTGCCGAATTCGCCCGGGGGGGAGGACATGCCATTGATTTCACCGATCCGACCGCGTTCACCGCTTCCGCGCCGGGGCGCGGCGGTGGCGGCCGCTGCCGTGCTCACTGGGCTCGCGGTGAGCGTTCCCGCGGCGGCCGCCGCGGCCCGCGCGGCGGCGCCTGCGCCGGGCCGATCGCCCGGGCTGGCGGCCGATCCCTACTCTCCCGCTGCCGGGCATCCCTACCGGCTGGGCGTCGTGCCCGTCATCGGCCTCATGCGCCGCATGCTGGCCTGGCAGGACCGGCGGGCGGGCGGCGCGCGGGCGGCGTTCCCCAGCCAGCTGCGATTCGGCGGCGGGACCGGCGGGACCGGCGTGGTCACCGGGCCGGAGCGCGTCTACCTGGTCTTCTGGGGGTCGCAGTGGGGGGCGCCCGGCGCCGACCCGGCGGGGGACCTGACGCTCGCCGGGGATCCGGACGGGGTGGCCCCCTACCTGCAGCGCCTCTTCCGCGGCCTGGGGACCGGCGGCGAGACCTGGTCCGGGGTGATGACCCAGTACTGCCAGGGGATCCGGTCCGGCTCGGCGTCGTGCCCGCCGGGCAATGCCCAGCACGTCGCCTACCCGGCCGGCGGCGCGCTCGCCGGCACCTGGGCCGACGAGTCGGCCGCGGCGCCCGCGCAGGCCAGCGGGCACCAGCTCGCCGTGGAGGCGATCAGCGCCGCCGCGCATTTCGGCAACACGACCGCGGCGTCGAACCGCGACGCCCAGTACGTGATCGTCTCGCCGGCCGGCACGCACCCGGACGGATTCGGCACGCCCTGGGGAAACTTCTGCGCCTGGCACGACTGGACCGGGGACCGGGCGCTCAGCGGCGGGCCAGCGGCCTCGCCGTATGGCGGCATCGCGTTCACCAACCTGCCTTACATCCCCGACCTGGGCCGGGCATGCGGCGAGAACTTCGTCAACCCCGGCGGCGCGGGCCTGCTCGACGGGGTCTCGATCGTCGCGGGGCACGAGTACGCGGAGACGATCACCGACCCTGAGCCGGCCGGCGGCTGGACGGATCCGCTCGGCCAGGAGAACGCCGACAAGTGCGCGTGGAACGAGGGCCCCGGAGCCCGCGCCGCCGACCTGACCCTGCCCACCGGCACGTTCGCCATGCAGGCCACCTGGGGCAACGACGGTGCCAGCGGCCATGGCTCCTGCGAGTTCAGCCATCCGGTCGTCCCCGACGGCACGGGCGGCGGAGGAGGGGGGGACACGGTCACCGTCACCAGTCCCGGTGACCAGGTCTCCGCCGAGTACGGCGTGATCCGCCTGCGGATCCGCGCCAGCGACACCAACCCGGCGCAGCCGCTGCGCTACGCGGCCGCCGGGCTGCCGCCGGGCCTGTCGATCAGCCCGGGCACCGGGCTGATCACCGGCTACGGCCGCCAGCCTGGCAGGTACACGGTGACGGTGACCGCACGGGATGCCGCCGGCGCCACCGGATCGGCCAGCTTCGCCTGGACGATCACCCCGGTCGCCTAGCGCAGGTCCGCGCGCTCGCGCAGCCAGGGCGCCGGCACGGCGGGTTCCGCCCGGTCGATCTCCCGGGCGAGGCGGTGGCCGTCGAAGACGGCCTCGGACAGCAGCCGGGGCGCGAGCGCGTCGCCGATCAAGTGGACGTCGGCGATGCCCGCCGCGGCCAGCGCGCGGGGGTCGGCCACCAGGTCGCGGTAGAGCCGGTCCCGCGGCGCCTGCTGGGTGACGAGCACGACGCCGTCGCACGCGGCCTCCCACGGCTCGCCGTGCCGCCCCGCGCCGGCCAGCCGGACCCCGCGGCCGGCCGCTGTCCGGCCGCCGCCCTCGATCGCCGTGAGCGTCGTCGCGTACGCCACCGCGATCCCGGCCCGGTGCACGTGCTCGCGGAGCATCTCGCCGTCAAGCGTCTCGTCGCTTACCGGCGACAGCACCGGGAACGTGGTCACGATCGTCACCTGGTATCCCTCGCCGGCCAGCGCCTGCGCGACCGCGGGGCCGACGTGGCCGCCGTCGGCGTCGTAGACCACGACCCGCTCGCCCGCGGGCCGCTTGCCCGCGCAGACCTGCTCGGGCGTGAGCACGTGCGGCAGCGCGGCGTCGGCGCCGGGCAGCGGATCGGGACGCCCCGGGGCGACGCCGTCGCCCCGCCAGGCCGACCCGGTGGCCACGACCACGATCCGCGCCCCGTAGCCGAGGACGTCGGGCGCGGCCAGCTCGCGGCCGGTGATCACCTCCACGCCCAGCTTGCCGAGCATGACCGCCCGGTGATCGACGATCCGGCCCCAGTCGCCGAGCGTCGGCAGCCGCCTGGTCCACGCCAGGCGGCCCCCGATCTCGCCGCCGGCCTCGACCAGGTGCACCGAGCCGAAGCCACGCCGGCCGAGGACGACCCCGCACTCCATCCCGGCCGGGCCGGCGCCGACGATCAGCACCGGCTCGCCGGCCCTGGCCGACCCGGGGAACCGCTCGGGGTGCCAGCCGCGCCGGTACTCCTCGCCCGCGGTGGCGTTCTGCACGCAGCCGATCTGGCCGAAGGCCTCCTCGCGCAGGATGCAGATGTTCGAGCCAGTGCACTCCCTGATCTCGTCGAGGCGGCCGTCGGCGATCTTCCTGGGCAGGAACGGATCGGCGATCGCCTGCCGGGCGGAGCCGATGAGGTCGACCGCCCCCGACCTGATCACCTCGGCCATCAGGTCCGGGCTGGTGTACCTGCCGACCGCGACCACGGGCTTGTCCGTGGCCTGGCGCACCCGGTGCGCCCACGGCCGCTCATGCCCCTCCGGGTAGTACCGGGAGGTGCCGGAGTCCTCCGGCCATGACCCGACGGTGACGTCGAACAGGTCCACCAGCGGGCTGGCCATGGCGATCAGCTCGAGCATCTCGTCGGTGTCGATGCCGGGAAGCCCGGACCCGCCGTGCACGGCGATCCTGGTGGCGATCGCGCACCGGCCTGCCACCGCCTCCCGCACCGCAGCGAGGGCCTCCAGCCAGAACCGGCCCCGCCCGGCGAGGTCCCCGCCGTAGCCGTCGGCCCGCCGGTTGGTGACCGGGGAGAAGAACTGGGTGAGCAGGTAGCCGTGCGCGCCGTACACGTAGACGATGTCGAAGCCGGCGTCGGCCGCCTGAGTGGCGGCCCGCGCCCACTCCCGCTGGATCCGCGCGATGCCGGAGGCGGTCAGCTCGCTCGCCAGGCCTCCCCACCGGTCGGCGGAGGCGACCTGGCTCGGCGCCACCCGCACCGCGCGGGACCGGCCGTTCGGGCTGGCCGCGCCGCCGTGGAAGAGCTCGATTCCGGCCAGTGCCCCGTGCGCGTGCACTGCGCTGGCGGTGAGAGCGAGCGCGCGGGCGTCCCGCTCGTCCCACAGGTCGGCGCTGACCGCGGGGATCTCGTCAGAGTCAGGCGAGATCGAGGCGTACTCCACGCACACCCCGCCCCATCCGCCCTCGGCCCTCACCCCGCGGAACGCGGCCTGCGCCCGCGGGCGCGCCGAGCCGAAGCCGGAGGCGTGCGGCACCTGGTAGAACCGGTTCGGCAGGGTCTTCGGCCCGATCCTGACCGGCTCGAAGAGAACGGCGTGCCTGGGGTCCATGGGCATGCCGCCCATTCTGCATGGGGTGATCACCGATGAGCACGCCGCATCCTCCAGCCCGGCCCCGCGGACCCGGCGGGCCGCTCGCCGGCTTCCTGCGGAGCTTCTCGTTCGCCGGTCAGGGCGTCTGGCGCACCTTGCGCACCCAGCGGAACATGCGAGTCCACGTCGCGGCCGCGCTCGCCGCCGTCGCCGCCGGGATCGTCCTGCGGATCGGCGCGGTCGCCTGGGCGTGCGTGGCGCTGGCGATCGGCCTCGTCGTCGCCGCCGAGACGTTCAACACGGTGGTCGAGTTGCTGACCGACCTGGCCGCGCCCGACCAGCACCCGCTGGCCAAGGCCGCCAAGGACGCGGCGGCCGGCGCCGTGCTCCTCGCGGCGGCCGCGGCGATCGGGGTCGCCATCGCCGTGTTCCTGCCCCGGCTGGCCGGCTGAGCCCCCCGGGCGGTCGCCTCATGATCCGCGGGGACTTCTTCGCGCATCCCGCGCACAGGATCCCGTCGATCCCGAGAATGGCCGGGCCGGCCGGGCCGGGCCCGGCTCACCGGGGCGCGACCTCGTCGAGCGCCCCCGCGAACGCGGCGGCGATCGCGGCGATCTCGTCCTCGGTGATCACGAACGGCGGTGAGATCTGCAGCGCCACGCCGCGCAGCAGCCGGGTGATCACGCCGCGCTCGCGGATCGCGAGCACCAGCCTCTGCCCGAGCGACGGATCGGCGGCCCGGGCCTCCTCGGCGATCTCCACCGCCGCGAGCAGCCCGGTGCCGGCCCGGACCGCGCCGACCAGCGGGTGGTCCGCGAGCGGGGCGACCGCGCCGGCCAGCACGGGCTCGAGCGCGGCGACCCTGGCGATCAGCCCCTCCCGCTCGATCAGGTCGAGGTTGGCCAGCGCGACGGCCGCGGCGGCCGGGTGCCCGGAGTAGGTGTAGCCGTGCCGGAACACCTGCCCCGAGCCGGCCCGCCAGAACGGCTCGGCGACCCGCGCCGAGGCGATCACCGCGCCGATCGGCAGGTACCCCGAGCTCAGCCCCTTCGCCGTGGTGATCAGGTCCGGGTCGAGGCCGAACCGCCCGCTGGCGAACCAGGCGCCGGTCCGGCCGTACCCGGTGATCACCTCATCGGCGACGAACAGCACGCCGTGCCGGCGGCAGATCTCCCGCGCGGCGGCGAGGTAGCCGGGCGGCGGCGGGTACACCCCGCCCGCCCCGATCACCGGCTCGCAGAAGAACGCGGCCACCCGGCCGGGGCCGATCGCCTCGATAGTCTTGCCCAGGGCCTCGGCGTCGTCCCACGGCACCTGCTCGACCAGCGAGACCAGCGGCGCGAACTCCCTGGTGAGCAGCGGGATGCCGCCCAGCGAAGTGCCGTAGGCGTTCATGCCGTGGTAGGCGTGCGACCTGGAGATGATGACCTGGCGGCCTGGCTCCCCGACCGCGTGCCAGTAGGCGCGGGCGAGCTTGCCCGCCGTGTCCACCGCGTCCGAGCCGCCGCCCGGCGTCAGGAACACCTTCGCGCCCGGCACCGGGGCGATTCCCGCGATCCGCCGGCTGAGCGCGTCGGCGGCCGGGTTCGTGTAGTACTCGAACGTCTGGAATCCGGCGAGCTGGCGCATCTGCGCCGCCGCCGCGTCGGCCAGCTCGGCGCGGCCGTAGCCCACGTTGCAGTACCACAGGCTGGCGATCGCGTCCAGGTACTCCCGGCCGCCGGCGTCCACGACCGTCGACCCGTGCCCGCTCACGATCGGCAGGGCGCGGCCGGCCAGCTCGGCCATGTTCGCGAACGGGTTCCACAGCGCGGTCGGATGCTCGTGATCGGGGATCATGCGGTCATTCTGTCAGGCTCTCCACCGGCTTGACGCCGGCCTCCCCCCGGCGCAGCCGCCAGTAGAGCGCGACCACGTACCACAGCAGCGCCAGGCCGAAGCCGTACCCGATGAACTTGTCCGAGCCGTGGAAGATCGCCGGCGCCGACAGGATCACCATGATCACGGCGGTGTACGCGAGCACGAACGCGATCACCGGCCAGGCCCACGGCCCGAGGGTGAACGCGCCCGGCAGAGTGTCGGTGGCCCGCCGCTTGACCGCGTAGGCAAGCGTGATCAGGAAGTAGATGATGTACGGGATGATCGCGGTCGCGCCGACCAGGGTGCCGTAGGCGCTGGCCTGGAAGTAGCCGTAGAGCATCACGCCCAGGTCGATCACGCCGAAGACGACCAGGGCCGCGACCGGGGTCCTGGTCCCGGCGTGGACCCGCCGCAGCACGCCGGAGAACGGCAGCATGTTGTCCCGGGCCAGCGAGTAGACCAGCCGCGCCTGGGCGCCCGCGCCCACCACGAGGATGGCGAACATCGAGAAGATCACGAACGCGATGAAGACCTTGACCAGCCAGGACGGCAGCCAGTAGCCGGCGATCACGAGCAGCGGGGCGCCGCTGGACTCGACCGCCTTGATGCTGGGGATCGCCACGGTGAAGCCGATCAGCGCGACCATGCCGAGCACGACCGACCCGGCCACGGCCCAGATCACCCCGCGCGGCACCGACCGGCGCGGGTTCACCGCGTCCTCGGACATGTCGGCCGCGAGCTCGAAGCCGACGAGCGTGAACGCGCCGAGCATCGACGCGAGCGCGAACGAGTAGTACAGCGGGTTGTGGCCCGGGCTGGCGGTGCTGGCCAGGACCGACCACCCGTACGGCGACGGCTTGCTGCCGCCCAGCCACAGGAAGAAGAGCGTCACGGCGAACACCACCGTGCCGACGATCTCGGTGAACACGGCGATGTTGTTGACCCGGGCCGCGACCTGGACGCTGATGATGTTCACCAGGGTGGGCAGGATCATCAGAACGATCGCCACCGCGAGCACCAGGTGGGGATTGGCCGCCGGGTCCACGCTGAACTCGCTGACCAGCAGCGGGGCGGCGCCGAGCAGCATGATCGCGCCGCCGCCGACGGTCATGTAGAGCAGGCCGAACACGCCGACGAACCACCCGTAGGTGGGGTTCACCAGGCGGGCGCTCCACTGGTAGGCGTACCCGGCCAGCGGGATGCGGGTGCCGAGCTCGGCGACGATGAACGCGATCAGCAGGTTGCCCACGCCGACCACGGGCCAGGTCCAGATCGAGGCCGGCCCCCAGTTCGCCAGGCCGAAGCCGTAGTTGAGGAAGATCCCCGTGGTGATGGAGATGATCGAGAACGAGATCGAGAACATCGAGAAGAACCGGAGCGACCGGCGCAGCTCCGGCTTGTAGCCGGCCCGGGCGACGATCGCCTCGCCCTGGTCGGCGGCGGCCTCTCCGATGGCGGCCGGGCGGACCGGCTCGCTGGCTGTGCTGGACATCGCTAACCCTCCCTGTGCTCACGCAGTGCCCTGAACGCCCCGTCCGTCGCCGCGAGCGCGCGCTCCAGGTCCGCGCCGGTCATCGCGGCGGAGACGAACCAGTTGTGCCGGGGGTGGACGAATACGCCCCGCCGCAGCGCCTGCGCGGCGAACGCGCTCGCCAGCTCATGCCGCCGGTCGCCGGCGAATGTCAGGTACGGCATCTGGACCGGGCCGGTGTAGTTCACCTCGAACCCCCACCGGGCGGCCTGCGCGAGGATGCCGTCGCGCAGCTGCTCGCCGGACCGGGCCATGGCCTCGACCGCGTTCTCCTCCCGCAGCGCCCCGATCGTGGCGATCGCCGCCGCCATGGGGACCGCCGAGAACCAGAACGACCCGGTGACGAACACCCGGCTCGCCCCCTCGCGCAGCCACTCGCTGCCCAGGACCGCGGCGAGCGGGTAGCCGTTGGCGATCGCCTTGCTCCACGCCGACAGGTCGGGCCGCACGCCGATGGGCTCCCAGCTCGACCCGTGGTGGAGCCGGAACCCGCAGCGGACGTCATCGAGGATCAGCGCGGCCCCGGTCTGGTCGCAGATCGCGCGCAGGCCCCGGGCGAACTCCGGGTCGACCAGCTCCTGGTCGTAGCCGGCGTCGTGCCGGAACGGCGTGACCAGGACCCCGGCCAGCTCACCGTCGCAGGCCGCCGCGGCGGCGCGGGCCGACTCCAGGTCGTTGTAGGCGTAGCTGACCAGGTTCGCCCGGTCGGCCGGGGTGACGCCCGCCGGCCGGGGCGTGCACCAGGGCGCGGCGCCGTGGTAGGCGCCGGAGGCGACCATGATCTTGTGCCGCCCGGTCTGCGCCCGCGCGATCGTGCAGCACATCGTCGTCGCGTCGGTGCCGTTCTTGGCGAACATCGCCCAGTCGGCGTGCCCGACCGTGGCGACCAGCAGCTCGGCGAGCTCGACGAAGACCGGTGCCGGGCCGTTCTGGCAGTCGCCGAGCTCGGCCTGCTCCCGGGCGGCGCGCTCCACCGCCGGGTGCCGGTGCCCCAGCACCACCGGCCCGTAGCTGCACATCAGGTCGACGTACTCGTTGCCGTCGACGTCGGTGACCCGCGCCCCCCGGCCGCCCCGCATGAACTGCGGGAACTGCGGTGGCAGGCCCGCCGCGCTCACGTGCCCGTACACCCCGCCGGGGATCACGGCCGCGGCGCGCCCCCGCAGCGCACGGTCGGCCTCCCGGGCGGTGATCAGCGAACCGGTCAACGTACCTCCGTTCCTCCCGCCGCCGCGCGGATCCGCCGGGCCGCCGCCCGGTCGTGCCCGTCGAGCAGCCCGATGACCTGGTCCAGGCTGCGCAGCCCGGCGTCCGAGCCGAGGCCGGTGGCGACCAGCGCGCCGCAGGCGACGCCCAGCCGCGCCGCGTCACCGGGCGCGCACCCGAGCAGCAGCCCCGCGATCAGGCCCGCGTTGAACGCGTCCCCGCAGCCGGTGGTGTCCACCACGGTCACCGGGATCGCGGGCACCCGGTCGCGGGCGCCGTCGGCGGCCACCACGCACCCGCGGGCGCCGAGCGTCACCGCGACCGAGCGGGCGCCGAGCGCGAGCACGTCGCCGATCGCGGCATCCAGGTCGCCGCGGCCGGTGAGGGCGAGGAGCTGGTCGCCGTTGGGGCAGAACCAGTCCGCGGCGGCCAGCACCCCCCGCATCGCGGCCAGGTCCTCCGGCCCGCCCGGGTGCAGCACGTCGACGACCACGAGCGCGCCGGAGGCCCGGGCCGCCGCCGCGACCCGCGGCAGCCACGTCCGGCACGCGGCCCGGCCCAGCGCGTCCGGCCCGCCGATCAGCAGCGCGCGGCAGGAGACGATGGCCCCGGGGTCGATGTCCTCCTCCGCCAGCAGGGAAGTCGCGCCGGGGACGTGCAGCGCGGGGCGCTCGCCGTTCCGCCGGATCGGCAGGATCGTCGCCGAGGTCTGCGCGCCGGCCTTGCGGACCAGGCCGCCGGTGCCGACTCCCGCCCGCGCCAGCGCCGCGGTCACCATGTCGCCGAGGAGGTCGTCGCCGATCGCCCCGATCGTGCGGACGTCAGCCCCGAGCCTGGCGAGGTCCACCGCGGCGCCGGCGGCGGTCCCGGCCGCGGTCGCCCGGATCTCGGCCAGCCGCGCGCTGCCCTGGCCGGGCGGGATCGACTCGACCGGCCGGCCGAGTACGTCGAGGATGTGCGCGCCGAGCGTCACCACCGGCCCTGGGCGGCCGGGCCGCCCGGGGCCAGCCGGCGGCCGGGGCTCGGTGTGCATTAGCGTGATGTTAGACGGACGTCCGACAAAAAAACAGGGGGGAATTGCCGGCCCGGCGGGCCCGGGCGGCGCCCGTGTCGGCCGGGGCAGTGTGGACGGCCGCCCGGGCACCCTTGGCGGGCCGCCCGGGCGGCCGGGACCGGGAGGACCATGCCGAAGATCGTCGACTGGGAGGCCAGGCGGGACGAGATCCTGGCCGCCACCTGGCGGGTGATCGCCCGCGAGGGGATCGCGCGGGCGACGATCCGCGAGATCGCCCGCGAGGCGGGCTGCTCGCGGGGCATCCTCGCGCACTACTTCGACGACAAGGCCGACATCCTCGGCTCGGCCCTGGTGCTGGCCCACCGGAGGGTCGGCGCCCGGATGGACGCCGCGGCGACGGGCCTGGCCGGGCTCGCCGCGCTGCGCGTGGTCATGCTTGAGGCGCTTCCGCTCGATGACCAGCGCGACCTGGAGGCGCAGATCGAGATCAGCTTCTGGGCGCGGGCGCTGGGCGATCCCAGCCTGCGGGAGCTTCAGCACAGCGAGTTCGAGCGCCTGTGGGCCCGGCTGCGCCGTCATCTCGAGCAGGCCGCGGCGGCGGGCGAGCTGGCCGCCGGGCTCGACCTGGACTTCGCCACCCACCGGCTGGTCGCCCTGATCGACGGCCTGAGCGCCGAGCGGGTCCTGTACCCGGGCCGGGTGCCCGCGGGCCGCCAGGTCGCCATGCTGGACGCGCTGCTGGACGGCTTCTCCCGCTGATCCGCCGCCCCCTCCGGCCGGCCCGCCCGTCAGTCCCGCCAGCTTGGCGGCCCGCCCGTCAGTCCCGCCAGCTTGGCGGCCCGCCCGTCAGTCCCGCCGGCTTGGCGGCCCGCCCGTCAGTCGGTGATGACGGCCGTGCGCAGGTCCCCCGGGATCAGCCAGGGCGCCGCGACCGCCGGCGCCGCGCCGGCCGGCGTGGCGCCGGCGGTCGGCGTCGGGGTCGGCGGGGGGGATGGGGTCGGCCCGGGGGACGGGCTGCCGGTCGGCGTCGGCGTGGGGGTCGGGCCGGGCTTGTGCTTCTTCGGCGGCGGAATGTAGGTCAGCGGCAGGCGGAAGTAGGAGGCCGGCGGGGCGGCGAACTGCCTGGCGGGCAGGTGCAGCAGCAGGAACGTCTTCTGCCAGGTCGCGGCGGGAGCGTTGTCGCCGTACATGTCGCCGGGGGCGGCGAGCGCCCCGTTCACCTCGCGGTAGTCGGCGCGGTAGCCGATCATCGCCCCTGCCCCGGTCGGGGAGACCGGGTTGAACACGGACACGTAGCCGGCGAGCAGGGGGGTGTACCCGGCGAACGCCGCGTAGTAGCCGCCGTTGGCGGTGCCGGTCTTGGCCGCGGCGGGAATGCCGATGCCGCGCCCGGCCGCGGTGCCCGTGGGCCCGAGGACCCCGGTGAACACGTAGTTCGCGGCGTCGGCCACCCCAGCGGAGATCACCCGGTGGCAGCCAGGGGACTCGACGGGGTAGCGGTGACCCGCCGGGTCGGTGATCGAGGCGATCGCGACCGGCTTGCAGTAGATCCCGCGCGCGGCCAGCGTCGCGTAGGCCGCGGCCATGCTCATCGGCGAGACGTAGACCGAGCCGAGGGTGAACGACGGGTAGTTGTCCGCGGACATCCGCTGCCCCCGGGGCAGGCCGGGATCGGCCCGCAGCAGCGGCCGGCCGTCGGCCCGGGTCATCCCGAGGCTCACCGCGGTCCGCACCACGTTGCACAGGCCGACCCGCTGCTCGAGCGTGGCGTAGAAGGCGTTGATCGACTCGGCGGTGCCCTGGTAGAGGGTGTAGGTCTGCGCCCCTTGCGGCCCCTCGGCGTTGATGACGGTGAACATCCCCGCGTACTGACCCTTGCAGTTGTAGTAGGGGCCGACCGTGGTGGGCGAGGCGACCCGCAGGTGGTAGCCGAACGGCAGGCCCTGCTTGAGCGCGGTGACCAGCGTGAAGATCTTCGACGACGATCCGGTCTGGACGCCGACGCTGGCGCCGTAGGGCGTGTTCACCGCGTAGTCGATGGTCGTCTGGCCAGGGCCGTTGCCGAACGGCCGGTCCACCGCGAGCGCCCGGATGTAGCCGGTGCCCGGCTGGAGCAGCACCTCGGTGTCGACGTTGTGGCCCGGGTTGTAGTACCCGGAGGCAGCGGGGACGATGAAGTTCACCGCGGCGTCCGCGGCCCGCTGGTCCCGCGCGCTCAGGGTGGTGCGGATCCGCAGGCCGCCGGCGAAGTTCATCGCCGCCCAGGCGCGGGCGTAGACCGGGTCGCGGCGCAGCACCGCGAGCACGTAGTCGCAGAAGAAGGCCGCCCAGCTCGCGGCCTGGCTGAGGCAGCCGGTCTGCAGCGGCAACGGGGACACGTGCAGCCCGAGCGGCTGGCGCTGGGCCCGGGCCGCCGCCGCCTGGGTGATGTCGCCGAGCTGGGCCATCCGCTGGAGCACCACGTTCCGCCGCTCCAGGGCGGCCTTCGGGAAGACCAGCGGGTCGTACGCGGCCGGATCCTCGACCAGCCCCGCCAGGAGCGCGGCCTGGGGCAGGCTCAGCCTGCTCGCCGGGACGGAGAAGTAGAACTCGGCGGCCACCTCGATGCCATAGCACTGGTTCTCGAAGTAGGCGGCGTTCAGGTAGGCGGTCAGCAGCTGCGACCGGGTCATCTTGCGCAGCACGTTGCCGGCGATCCGCAGCTCGCGGATCTTCCTGGCCACTGTCTCCGCGGTGCAGGCCTGGGCCTGGGCGGGCGTGGCCGCCGTGAGCAGGCACGCGTTCTTGACGTACTGCTGAGCCAGGTCCGACCCGCCCTGCGTGCCGGCGCCGGACAGCGTGGTGATCAGCGCCCGGATCGTGCCGTGCAGGTCGAGGGCGCCGTGCTGGTAGAAGCGCGAGTCTTCGATCGCGACGATCGCCTCGCGCATCACCGGCGCGATCTGGTGGTAGGTCACGGGCACCCGGTAGATGTCGCGCGGATAGTAGTAGGCGATCACGTGGCCGCTGGAGTCGAGGATCTCCGACCGTACCGGCAGCTGCCCGAGGCCCGCGACGGGCAGGTCGTTGAACGTCCGCGCCGCGTCCCGGGCCGCCACGCCGGCGATCCCGACCACAGGAAGCGCCGCCGCAGCCGAGAGCAGGCCCGCCCACACGGCGACGACGGCCAGCCAGCCGACGGCGGCCGCTCTCGCGTGGCGTCCGGCCCGGCGGCTCATGAAATGAGCGTATGGCAGCCTTCTTGCACCGCCAGATGGCGGACGGTCTCAGTTTCGCAACTGAGGCCAGACGGGGTGCCGCCGGTCAGCGTCCCTCGAAGCGCGGAGCCCGGCGCTCGGCGGACGCGCGGACTCCCTCGGCGAAGTCCGCCGTCCCCCAGAGCCTGCGCTGCTCGGCGAGCTCGGCCTCCATCGCGGCGCGGGCCCGTCTCGCGAGGTCGCCCCGCACGGTGTCCCGGATCGACCGCACCGCGAGCGGGGCCGAAGCGGCGACCAGGTCGCGCGCGGCCTCCCGCAGACGGCCCGGCTCGGCCAGCCGGTCGGCCAGGCCAAAGCGCGCGGCCTCCTCGCCACCGACCCGGCGGCCGGTGTAGAGCATCTCCGCCGCGCGCTGCGCCCCGGCGATCGCCGGGAGGGTGACGCTCAGCCCGAATCCCTGATGCAGCCCGAGCCGGGCGAAGTTCGCGCGGAACCAGGCCCGCGGGCTCGCCACCCGGAAGTCGGCCGAGCACGCCAGCCCGAGCCCGCCGCCGACCGCCCCGCCCTGAACCGCGGCGACGACCGGCAGGCGCGCCTCGAACAGCCGCGCCGCCTCGCGGTACAGCTTCGCCGCGCCGTCACTCTCGCCGATCCGCTCGGCCTGCGCCGACCGGCCAGTGAGGTCCGCGCCTGCGCAGAAGTTCCTGCCCTGGGAGCAGAGCACGATCGCCCGGGCGCCCGCCTCCCCGCCGAGCCAGTCGTACGCGTCGGCGAGCGAGGCGATCAGCGCGGCGTCGAAGAAGTTGTCCGGCGGCCGCCGGAGCTCCGCCGTCGCCACGCCATCCGGGCCGACCTCGGCCGCCACGTCACCGAATGACCGCGCCACGGCGTGCCGTCACCTCCGGGGACATCTCGCGGCGCCGCGCCGCGAGACCAAGACCGCCGTCCCCCAGGCCACCCGGGAGGGCCTCGGTCGCCGTCCTGTTCACCAAGGCCCACAGCCGGCCACTCGGCGTGCCGGTCGAGGCGTGATCGGGAGTTGACGCCAGCCAGGCCCTGGGGAGAGGTGACCGGGGGCGCGGCCGGGCCTGCTGGGGCGACCTCACTCGTGGCCGAGGACCGGGTGCGGAACGTAGGGCTCCTCCAGCCGGCGGATCTCCTCGGCGGTGAGCCGGAGCCGCTCCGCCGCGAGGGCGTCCTCGACGTGACCGGGGCGGGTGGCGCCCACGATCGGCGCGGTCACCCCTGGCTTGTGCAGCAGCCAGGCCAGCGCCACCTGGGCGGGCGGGACGCCGCGCCCGGCCGCCACCTCGGCCGCCCGCTCCACCACGTCGAAGTCGGCCGGGTGGCGGTAGAGCGAGTCGGCGAACGGGTCCGTTCCCGCCCTGGCGGTGCGCCGCTCCCCGGACCGGGTCCGGGTGCCCGCGAGCAGCCCCCGGGCCAGCGGGCTCCACGGGAGCACCGCCACCCCCTGGTCGATGCACTGCGGGATCATCTCCCGCTCCTCCTCCCGGTACAGGAGGTTGTAGTGGTTCTGCATGGACACGAACCGGGTCCAGCCACCCCGCTCGGCGGCGTGCTGGGCCTTGGCGAACTGCCAGGCGAACATGCTGCTCGCGCCGATGTAGCGGGCCTTCCCGGCCCGGACCACCTCGTGCAGCGCCTCCATGGTCTCCTCGACCGGGGTCCGGTAGTCCCAGCGGTGGATCTGGTAGAGGTCCACGTGGTCCATGCCGAGCCGCCCGAGCGAAGCGTCGATCGCGGCCAGGATGTGCTTGCGGGACAGCCCGCGCTCGTTCTCGCCGGCCCCGGTCGGGAAGTAGACCTTGGTGGCCACCACCACTTCGTCGCGGCGGAAGAACTTGCCCAGCAGCCGCCCGGTGATGACCTCGCTTGCCCCCCCGTTGTAGGCGTCCGCGGTGTCGAAGAAGGTCACGCCCCCCTCGGCCGCGGCCCGCACGATCGGCTCGGCCGCGTCCTCATCGATCGCCCAGGGCCGCTCCGGGCTGGTGCCGAAGCTCATCGCGCCCAGGCACACGCGGGACACCCGCAGGCCGGTGGCGCCCAGGTTGACGTACTCCACCCTCCCACGGTAGCGGGCGCCCCCGGGCCGCCGGCAGGCACGTCCCGGCGACGCCACCGTCTCCACCCGGCTGCATTCCGCGAGCGGGGCTTCGGTTGCGCCGCGGCCGGGCGAAGCGGCGACCAGGTCAGCAGAAATCGCGGCTGCGGGCGGCGGTGACCACCCGGAGCTTGCGCAGGCCGGTGGCGAGCAGGCTGACCGCCCCGTCGAGGCGCTCGACCCGGCCGGAGACCAGCAGCGCGCTGGCCTCGACGCCGATCCTGCGGTGCCGCCGCCACACGTCCGGCGGGCAGATCACGTTCGCCATCCCGGTCTCGTCCTCCAGCGACAAGAACACCACGCCGCGGGCGGTCCCCGGCTGCTGCCGGTGAGTGACCAGGCCGCCGACCGTGATCAGCTCCCTCGGCCCGGCGGACTTGAGGTCTGCCGCCGGGGAGACGCCGCGTTCGGCGAGCAGGCCGCGGATGTGCGCGATCGGATGGGTCTCCCCGTAGGTGCCGGTTGCCCACATGTCGGCGAACGTGACTTCGGCCGGGGTCATCGGCGGCAGCGCCGGGCCGGCCAGGCCGGTGGTCGTGCCGGGCAGCTGGCCCGGCCGGATCGTGGCGGCCGGCCCGGCCGCCCACAGCGCCTCCCGGCGGGACAGCCCGAAGCACCCGAACGCCCCCGCGGTGGCCAGCGCCTCCAGCGCGGGGCGGGACAACCGGGTCCGCCGGGCGAAATCCTCGACGCCGGAGTAGGGCCGGCCGGCCACGATCGCCTCGGCCGCCGCCGTGCCGAGGTTCCGCACCGACGACAGGCCGATCCTGATCGCGGGCTGCCCGGGGACGGGCTCTCCCCCGGACGGCGCCGGCCCGGCCTGGGCGGCCCGGGTGGACGGCTCGTTCACCCCGGTCCCCTGCCCGGCGACGGGACCCTCGAGCCCGGCGAGCACACCGCTGGCGTTGACGTCGGCCCCGCGGACCTCCACCCCGTGCCTGCGCGCGTCGGCGATCAGGCTGGCCGGGGAGTAGAACCCCATCGGCTGGGCGCGCAGCAGCGCGCACGTGAACGCGGCCGGGTAGTAGCACTTGAGCCAGGCGCTGGCGTAGACCAGGTACGCGAAGCTGATCGCGTGCGACTCGGGGAACCCGTAACTGGAGAACGCCAGGATCTTGACGTAGATGTCCTCGGCCACGTCCGGCGGGATCCCGCGCTCGGCCATCCCCTCGAGCAGGCGGGCGCGCAGATCGGTGATCCGCTCCGGCGCGCGCTTGGAGCTCATCGCCTGGCGCAGCCGGTCGGCCTCGGCCGGGGTGAACCCGGCGCAGTCGATCGCGATCTGCATCATCTGCTCCTGGAACAGCGGCACGCCGAGGGTCTTGCCGAGCGCCTGGCGCATCGACTCATGCGGCAGGAACGGCGGCTCCTCGCCCCGGCGGCGGCGCATGTAGGGGTGGACCGAGCCGCCCTGGATCGGGCCGGGCCTGATCAGCGCGACCTCCACGACGAGGTCGTAGAACTCCCTCGGGCACAGCCGCGGCAGCGTGGCCATCTGCGCGCGGGACTCGACCTGGAAGACCCCGACGGTGTCGGCCGCGCAGAGCATGTCGTAGACCCCGGGGTCCTCCTGCGGGATCGAGTGCAGGTCCCAGCGGGCGCCGTGGTGCCGCGCCACGAGGTCGAAGCAGTCGCGCAGGGCCGTGAGCATGCCGAGGCCGAGCAGGTCGAACTTGACCAGGCCCGCGTACGCGCAGTCATCCTTGTCCCACTGGAGCACGCTGCGGCCCGGCATCCGCGCCCACTCGACCGGGCAGACCTGGGTGACCGGCCGGTCGCAGATCACCATGCCGCCCGAGTGGATGCCCAGGTGGCGCGGGAGGCGCTGCAGGCGTTCCGCGAGCGCGACGACCGGCTCGGGGATGCCCGCCTCGGGTGGCACCGGCTGGCCCGGGGCGTAGGCGCGCGGGCCGACCTGGCGGGACCAGGCGTCCTGCTGGCCGGGCGGGTAGCCGAGGGCGCGGCCGGCGTCGCGGATCGCCATCCGGGGACGGTAGCTGATCACGTTCGCGACCTGGGCCGCTCGCTGCCTGCCATACGCCGAGTAGACGTACTGGATCACCTCCTCCCGCCGCCGATGCTCGATGTCCAGGTCGATGTCGGGCGGGCCGTCCCGGCCGGCCGAGAGGAACCGCTCGAACAGCAGCCCGTGCCGCACCGGGTCCACGCTCGTGATGCCGAGCGCGTAGCAGACCGCGGAGTTGGCCGCCGACCCCCGGCCCTGGCAGAGAATGCCGGCCCGCTCGCAGAACCGCACGATGTCGTGGACGATCAGGAAGTAGCCGGCGAAGCCGAGCTGGTCGATGACCGCGAGCTCGTGCTCAATCTGACGGTGGGCGCCAGGAATCCGCTCGGCGGCCTTCGGGCCATACCGCTGCCGGGCCCGGCGGGTGACGAGCTCGCGCAGCCAGCTCATCTCGGTGTGGCCACCGGGCACGGGGAAGTCGGGGAGCCTGGGCGCGATCACCGCGAAGTCGAACGCGCACTCCCTGCCGAGCCCGACGGTCCGCTCGTAGACCCCCGGGTAGCGGCGGAGCCGCTGCCTCATCTCCGCCCCCGAGCGAATGCATGCGGTCCCCGTGGCGGCCAGCCACCCGTCCATCTCGTCCAGGCTGGACCGGGCGCGGATCGCGGCCAGGGCCTGCGCGAGCCGGGCATCGGCGGGGGTCGCGTGGTGAACATTGCTGGTCGCGACCACGCCAAGCCCCTCGCGGATGGCGAGGGAGAACAGGGCATCGTTCCGCTCATCGTCACCGGGCTGATCGTGATCGATCAGCTCGACGAAGACGTTCTCCCGGCCGAACAGGCTAACCAGATCCCGCAGCTCCGCCTGGCCGGGTACGCGTGCCTGGCGGCGCGGCGGATCGCTCTCCCGGGCCGGGCCACCTGCCCGCGCCCGGCCACTCTCCCGGGCCGGGCCACCTGCCCGCGCCCGGCCGCTCTCCCGGGCCGGGCCACCTGCCCGCGCCCGGCCGCTCTCCCGGGCCAGCGCGGCGGGTACGGCTCCCTTGCGGCAGCCGGTGAGGATGACCCAGTGCCCGCCGTGCGCGGCGGCCAGCGCCTGCAGGTCGTACACCGGACGGCCCTTCTCGCCTCCGGCGAGGTGCGCGGCGCTGATCGCCTCGCACAGCCGCCGGTATCCCTCGGGGTCACGGGCCAGCACCAGCAGGTGGCGCCCGGGCGGATCGGGGACGCCCGTCCGCGACATTCCCCCAGCCAGGTCCAGGCTCAGCTCGGCGCCGAACACCGTGCCGAGCTGGACCCCGGTCCGCTCGCGGAGCCTGGCCGCCGCCTGGGCGAACTGCGGGACCCCGTACATGCCGTCGTGATCGGTGATCGCCAGGGCGGACAGGCCGCGGGCGGCGGCCTCTGCGACCAGGTCGCCGGGATCGGACGCCCCGTCGAGGAAGCTGTACGCCGAGTGGCAGTGCAGCTCGGCCCAGGGCAGCCCGGCCGAACTCGGCCCGGCCGAACTCGGCCCGGCTGAACTCAGCCCGGCCGCGGGTGCTCCGCCCGGCCCCCTGTCCCGTTCCCGGGGCGGCCGGGTGGCCGGGGCGCCGTCACCGCCGTTCCCGGCGCCGGCGTTACCGCCGCTGGCCCAGGACAGCTGCCGCTCGAATTCCCGCCATGGCACTGGCGGGTTGTCCCATCCCATGGGTCTCCTCTCTCACCGCGGCCCGCGCCGCGTCCCGGCCCGTGCTCCGCGTCGGCGTGGCTGGCCCTCCGGTGGCACGCACCCGGTCACAGGATGTGGGGATCGGGCCGGACGATGTAGGTGCGGCCGACCGGAGTGGTCCAGTAGAAGGTGCCCTGGGCCGTCTGGGCAAGGCGCCAGCGGGGGTGCTGCTTCAGCTGGTGGTGGCGGCGGCATTCACCCCCGAGGTTGCAGGCGCAGGTGGGCCCGCCGCGATGCCAGGGGATGGTGTGGTCCAGGTCGCATCTGCTCGCGGGCTGGCGACAGGTGGCGAACCTGCAGGTGCCGTCGCGGGCGGCGACCAGCTCCCTGATCCGCGGCGGAGGCCGGTAGGACCGGCTGGCCATGGGGTGCGCGCATTCCCCGGCCCGGCCGGTGACGGCCTGCCCGGCGGCGCCGGCCACGGCACGCCCCGCCGCAGCCCGTGCCACGGCACGCCCGGCTGCGGTGCGGGCGCGATCCAGCAGCGCGGCCAGCACGGGGTCCTGTGCCCGGTCAGTGCCCAGGGGGTGGCGCAGGGCGCTGGCACTGATCGTGACAGTGACCCGGCCGACCGGGCCCGATGACCTGGGTGGGCCCTGTCCGCTGGCGACGGCAGGGCCATGCCGGGCGCCCGGGGGGCCATGACCGGTCCTGGCGGCAGGCCGGGGAATGGCGGCGACGGCGATTGCCCTCCCCCCGGCAGTGGTGACGATGACACGCCACCGGGACGTCGGATCACGGGCGGCGAGGCCGGCCAAGCCCATGGCCTGGCTCGGGGTGATGGTCCCCAGCCTGGTGAGCCGCCCCGGAGCGGCCGAGGCTCCGGCCAGGGTCGCCCACGGGACAGTCATGTCCAGCAGCCCGCCACCTGGAGCTGGCCACACTCCTCCCAGCGGCCACGGCGGAGCAGGCTTCCGCGACGTCGGCACATCCGGCCACGGCCCCGTGGGCCCCGTGAACCTGTCGCCGCCGTCGCCACCACCCCGCGCCGGCCCGCCCGGCCCAGCACCGCCAGGGTCATCCTCCGCCCCGCCGGGATCCTCACCCGGAGGCGGGCCGGCGGGGGCGCCGGGAGCCGGCGGGATGTAGGGAAGGGTGCCCAGCAGCAGCCCGAGGAAGACCCGTGCCCGGACCTGGTCGATCCGCCCAGCAGCACCGGCCGCCTTCATGGCCTTGGCCAGGGCGGTGATCCGGGACATGGCTGCGGCGGCGTGCACCCCGGGCAGGGCGTATCCCGCCAGGGTTGCGGTCCCCTCGTCTTCGGGGTAGAGGGCGACCCTGGCGTTCTGTTCGGCGTCCTCCCGCCGTCGCTCCGCTCCGGCGGGATCGGCCTTGACCACCGCCCGGCGCAGGGCGGCATGGAGCTGGCCCAGGCTCTGCTGCCCGGCCCGGCCCAGCACCGCCTGCTCTACCTGCCGGGCTGCGGCCTCACCCAGCCGGTCGGTCACGCGAGCGATCGTCCTCGCCCGCGGCAGATCGATCCGACCTGTCGCCAGCGCCTCCCGAGTCTGCGGCAACCGCCAGGCCAGCGTGATCGCCAGATCCGCCCACGCCTGCGCGCCATCCGCGGACAGCGCCAAGGCCAGGGCGATCTGCCCAGCCGCGTCCGCGGTCACCCGATCTGGTCGCCCGTCACCATCCACATGCGCATCCGCGTCCGCCCGGGCCGACCGGGACACGAGCTCCGCCACCGCCGCGAGCTCGCCCGCAGCCGCCCACGATGCCAGCCGCCGGAACCCCGCAGCCACCCCCGCCAGCGCCCCGTCCTCCATGTCGGCCACTGGGGCCAGCGCCAGCCACCCCGCCAGGTCCGGGCCCGGGGGCAGCAACTCTGCCACCCGGCCAGCCACCACGCCAGCGGGCATCTCCGCCGCCGGGCCAGCAGCCAGCGCCTCCAGGTACTCCGCCTCCACCTCCGGCACCGCGTCAAGCCCCCCGGGCACTCCGGTAGCCGCATCACCAGCCGACCGGGCACTGCCCACCCCGTCGGCATGGACCCGATCCGCGGCACCACCACCCGCGCCAGGCATCCCGCCACCCTGACCCCCCGCTCCGCACTCCACCGGGCCGCGCTGCCATGGCGGCGGGCCGCATACCGCGCTGAGCAACGCGCCCAGATCCATCTCCCAGGACCACGACAACCCGCCCCAACCGGGGGCGCGCGTCCACCCCCCGGGTCCCGGCGCGGATCCCACGGCGTCCGGCGCGGATCCCACGGTGTCCGGCGCGGATCCCACGGTGTCCGGCGCGGATCCGCCGATCCACCGGACCTCGTCCTCCGCCCTGCGACTCACCACCACTCACCCCCTGCCGCGCCAGTCAGCGTTTCGACTATGATAGCGATTACAACTGACAAACATACGAACAGGCGATCACAAGTTCGATTCGGTGCGCCAGCCCGGACCCGGCCCGCGCACCCGGAGACACGCCGGCCACGGCTGCGGGCAACGGCTCAGGTCTGCGCGCCGTGCCCCACCCTCGGGTCGTCTCGGGACCAGCCCGACGGCCGGGCTCCCATGCGGGCTCGCCGTATTCGCCAGTCCAGGTCCCGGGTGGTGACCAGGCCGACCACCCGGCCCTGGGCGAGCACGACCGCGGCGACCTCGCCCGCGAGCGGAGGCCGGTCCAGGATCGACCGGGCAGGATCGCCAGGGGCGGCCTGGCATTCGGGAGCGCCACGCGCGCGCGCCGCCGCAGGGGCCAAGGGGGTGCTGGCCTGGCCGGCGGGCCGCCGCCGGCGGATCCGGCGGATCGGGTGAACGCGCGATCGCGCGGGGCTTCACCCGGATCACCCGCTGGGCTACCACCGCCACCGGGTACCGGGCCGGGTGGTCCCGGGCGTGTCGCGGCCGCGTTGGCGCGCGACAGCGCTACGAGCGGATCGCTGCCCCGCGCCGGCCAGGATCCGCGCCTCGCACAACGCCCCGGCATGGCCGCGGGACTGACCCGCGCCGCGCCGGACACCTACACACGGCGTGCCCTGGTCAAGAGAAGGGCCAGCGCTCCGATCCCGAGCAGGAGCAGCATCACGCCGATGAACGTGAGCGGGCCGACGGCGCTTTCTGCCGTCGACGCCAGACCGCACTCGTTCGCCACCGATGCGGAGAACGCCTGGCCAAGCTGGCCGACCCAGGTGCTGCAGAGAGCGTTGATCGGAGCGAAGTGCGCGTGCAGCACGCCGGCGATCCCCACCAGCAAAGTACCGAGCGCCAGCATCCCGCCGCCGACGAGGCCGGACCGAGCCCGGAAATTGCCAGCCGCGCCCGGGCCGGCAAACCCGCGGACCCCATTCGCGACGCCGACCGCCCCCGGCCCGCCAGCAGCCCCCGGCGTGGTGGTCCCGCACCTCGGGCAGGGCCGTCCCGGCTCGTTGATCATGAATCCACACGATGAGCACAACATGACGCGCCTCCGCCATGATCCGGCTGCTTCGGAGCGACCAGAGCCCGTTCGCCAGGTGGTACGCGCGGAAGGCGGGCGCGGCACCGCACCTTTCCTTGCCCACGCGAACCGGGAGCAGACGCCGGACGCCGCGAAGCAAGGAAGAGCAACGCAACGGCGAAGAGGAACAGATCTCCCAGGACAATGTATCAGGCAGCTATCCGACTCCGGTCAATCGCGGTGGAAAGCCTCGGAGGAAATTCCGCTGACCGTGCGGGTCCCGTGGGCGAGGCTCATATCCCGTGCCCGACCTTCAGCCCGTCTCGGGACCAGCCCGACGGCCGGGCTCCCATGCGGGCTCGCCGTATTCGCCAGTCCAGGTCCCGGGCGGTGACCAGGCCGACCACCCGGCCCTGGTCGAGCACGACCGCGGCGACCTCGCCCGCGAGCGGAGGCCGGTCCAGGAGCGACCGGGCAGGGTCGCCCGGGGCGGCCTGGTATTCGGGGGGCACGGTGAGCGCCACGCGGTCCACCCGGAGCGTCGCGCGGTCCTCGGGGCGGACCCGGGCAAGCATCCCGCTCACGACGACGCCCACCAAGCGGCCGTCGAAGGTGACCACGGGAAACGCCTCGCTCCGCGAATATGCCGCCACCCGGTCAATGAACTCCTGCACCGTGCTCCAGGCCGGCGCGATATCGGGGTCGGGCGTCATGACATCAGCCACTCGCAGGCCGCTCAGCGCCGTGCCCGCGACCACGGCGCCGGCCTCGGCCCTGGCCGCGCTCTCCAGGAACCAGCCGATCAGCATCAGCCAGAGGCCATCCAGCAGGCTTCCCCACACCAGGATCTCGGCCAGGCCGATGAGCATGAGGCCGAAGCCGAGGTACCGTCCGACTGTCGCCGCCGCCAGGGCCGCCCGCTGCCGGTCCCGGTAGTGCAGCCACAGGACCGCGCGCAGCACCCGCCCGCCGTCCAGGGGCGCTCCGGGCAGCATGTTGAACACGGCGAGCAGGCCGTTCATCACGGCCAGCCACATCGCCGCGGTCGCCACGATCGCCGGTCCCCGGCCGTAGCCGGTGGCGAACGCCAGGCCGGCCAGGAGGGCGCCGATCGCCAGGCTGGTGACCGGCCCCGCCGCTGCGACTCGCAGGTCCGCGCCGGGGCTGGGAGCCTCACCCTCCAGCTCGGCGACGCCGCCCAGCATCCACAGCGTGATCGAGCGGACCTTCATGCCGTTGTGCCTGGCGACAAGGGCGTGGGCCATTTCGTGTGCCAGCAGCGACGCGGCGAACACCAGCGCCCCGATCACGGCCACTGTCCAGTAGGCGGCCGCGGACTGGTGCGGCAGCGCGGCCGGGAGGACGCTGGCCCCGAGGATCTGGGCAACGATGATCAAGATGACGCCCACCGACCAGTGGACACCGACGGGTATCCCGGCCACTTTGCCCAGCCTCAGGCTCTGCCGCATCCTCGCCTCCGTGGGTCAGGCCGCGGATCGTGCCGCTGCTTTCACGATCGTCGAGAGAGGGCACGGGCGCTCAGAGGCGAATTCCCCGGCCACCGGGGCCTTACGTCCTGCCGGCGGGCGCCAGCACCAGGCCAGCGCCACCGAACCACCAGCGACGCGGGAACCCGCCGCCTGAGCGGCCTCGTCCTCAGTCGTAGCGCGCTTCGATCAGCCAGCGGCCGTCCTGGACGACCGCGAGCCAGGCATCGCCGTCCACGGTGACGAGCTGGAACCGGGCCTTGCGGCAGGCGCGCGCCGGATCCCACCAGCGCTCGGTGACCGGCCAGGGGCCGGTCCACGCGGTGATCGCCCGCGACGGCCCGCCCTCCACCGACAACATGGCTGGCTCGGCGGACACCTGTCCCCGCCCGGTGACGGTCACCAGCACACCTGAGCGGCCGGTCACCCGGGCAGGCCGGGGTTCCGGGTAGACCGTGGCCGGGGCCGGGGGCGGGATCTGACCGGGCCATGGCCGGTCGGCAGGGGGCGCGGGCTCAGGCTCGTCCCCGAAGGGGACCAGCATGACCCGGTCGGCTGGCCCACGACCGCCGATCAGCACCGGCCGGAGGACGGCACCGTGGCCGAGCATGGCCTGCAGCCGCAGGGCTGCCCGGGCGACCCGGCCGTTGACCACCTCGTCGCCCCATAGCCCGAGCTGGCGGCCCCGCTCCCGGGCAAGCTGGCCAGGGACCAGGCGCAGCAGGGTCACCCCGCCGAGGGCGGCCTCACCGTCACCGCCGGGCCCGCCACCGGGCCCGCCGGTGGCCCGGCTGCCGGATAGCCAGCCGTCGAGTTGCCAGCGGACCCGGTCGGCGACGGCGAGGTCGGTGAGCAACCCGTCGTGCCGCCAGAGGCGGGTGACCTCCCGGCCGTCGGCGAGGATCACCTCGACTCGCACGCGGACGCAGGCCAGGCCGTTCGCGGCGAGCCGGGCGTGCATGCGGCTGGCGAGCGACTTGGCCGCGAAGATGACCTGCTCGGCCTGCTCGGCCGGGGGGTCGAACTCGGCCTGAACGGACAGGTCGGCCGCCGGGGGACGCGGGGTGAGCGGGCGCGGATCGAGGCCACGCGCCAGCCGGTGGGCCCGCAGCCCGGCCAGCCCGAACCTGGCCTCGACCTCGGCGGCGGGCAGCGCGGCAAGATCCCCGACGGTGCCGACCCCGAGGCGGGCCAGGAGCTCGGCGAGCTCCGGTTCGCCAAGAATGGCGACCGGGCGTGGCGCGAGGAACGCCGGAGCCTGCCCTGGCGGCACGATGACGGAACAGGTACCCAAAGGCCCCGGGCCAGCACCCAAAGGCCCCGGGCCGGCACCTGGGAACCCGGGCCGGCCGCCCTGGCCGCCGGCGAGCGAATCCTGTGCGGCGACCAGCGCGGTGAACAAGCCGTCCGCGACCCCTATCCCGCACGCGAACCCGAGCCGCGCTACGGCCTTCGCGACCTTGTCGGCAAGCACCGCCTCGCCGCCGAAGTACCGGGCGGGGCCGCGGGCCTCGGACGCGGCCAGGCCGGGCCGCAGCACCTCCACCTGCGGGCAGAACTCCTGCATCGCGCGCACCACCGGCTCGAACGCCCGCGCCCGCGGACCTCGCTCGGGATCGGATGCCCAGCCCGCCGACGTCCCGGCCGCGTCCCAGGCCGGGCAGCGCACGGCGAGAGTCCGGCCCGTGAACCCCGGCGTCCCGGTCATCCCATCCCCCGGGTCATCCCGCTGCGATCGCCCGCGATGCGATCTCGCCGCCGGAGGCCACCTCGCCGGAGGCCACCTCGCCATCGGAGCCGGGCAGCCACAGCCATCGCGCCCGCGGGCGCGACCACTCGCCCCGGCCGTCCGCCACCACCCGGATCCGGCACGCGCGCAGCAGCCCGTGCCCGGAACCGATCCCGGTCCATTCCCTGGTGACCACCCGCAGCCTCACCCGCGCCCCCGCCCAGTCCCCCGCCACGAGCAGCACGGCCCGATGCCGCCGCAGCGCGGCCTCCAGCACGCGCCTGGCCTGGGCCGACGGCGCGGACGGGGGGCGCAGCAGGACCAGGTCGACACCGTCGAGCAGCGAGGCGACCGCATGCGGCCAGTTCCCGCCGAGGCCGGGGACCAGCAGCAGCCGGTCCGGGTCGATCCCGGCTCCGGCCGCCGCCACCATCCCAGCCTCAGGGATCCCAGCCACCGCGCACCACGCTCCGGCCGCTGCGGCCCCGGCGGCCAGCGCCAGGCAGAGCAGGCCCCATTCCCCTGCCGCGATCACGGACCCGCGCCGGAGCGCACCATCTGGCAGCAGTTCGCGCAGCGCGGGCAGGACGGGAAGCAGGCCGGCACGGGGGAGAACGCGCCCGTCTTCCCCAGCCCCATCGCCGACCACCGAGAGCACCGGGACGGCCGGCGTGATCGCGGCGCGCACGGGCACAACTATCGAACAAATATTCGATTACGTCAAGGCCGCGCGCGGGGTGACGGTGCCGGATTCGACATGGTACCGGGGTGCCCGAGGCGCCGCCCGCTACGTGGCTTCCTCGATCTGGAAGACCGGGTAGCCGGGAGCGATCCGCCGCAGCACATCCCCGGTCGCGTCGGCATCCACCCCGTCGAAGAACACTCCTGCCTCGAGCCTCCAACGCCGCAGGTACGCCCGGAGGATCTCGGGCTTGGCGTCGTCGGCGAGCTCGGTGGCAACGAAGCGCTCGACCCTGCGGCCAACGCGCAGCTCACCTCCGCCCGCCGCGCGCAGGTTCCTGGCCCACTGGGTCTGCCCCCGGGGCGCCACCAGGTACCGGCGGTGATCGAGGGTCAGCACGTTCACCGGAGTGGAACGCCACCGCCCGGTGCTGCGACCCCGCACGGACAGGAGCCGGCTCCCCCAGAGGCTGACGCCGAGCCTGGTGAGAGCCGCGACCGCCAAGTTGAAGAACCGCAGCATCCGGCGCCCGGCCCAGGTCGCCGGCATGACGTACCGGGGAACGCTCGGCGAACCGTCGGGCGGCGTGCCAGGCATCGCTCGCTCCTACCCGTGAGCGTTGTTCTCTACACAGGATTGCTCCCTACACAAAGCAGTGCCCTCCCGTGCCCCCGGGCGCCGCCGGCGCCGCTCCAGGCGCCGCCGGCGATTCGTTTGAAATGAAAACGGTTTTCATATAGGTTGAGCACCCGTGGGACGTCCTCCGGCGCTGCTCCCCCTGGCCGTGGCCCTGGCCGTGGCCCTGGCCGCGTGCAGCGTCGCCACCAGCCCGCTGCCCGGATCCGGGAGCCGGGTCATCCAGGTCGTCGCCGCCGAGAACTTCTGGGGCAGCATCGCCAGCCAGGTCGGCGGGCGCCACGTCCACGTGGTGAGCATCATCACGAACCCGAACGCGGACCCGCACAGCTACGAGCCCACCGCCGCCGACGCGCGCACGGTCGCGCTCGCCCGCCTGGTGATCGAGAACGGCATCGGGTACGACCCCTGGATGGCGCGACTGCTCGCCGGCGGGAACGGCAGCCAGCGGGTGCTGGACGTCGGCGCCCTGCTCAAGGTGCCAGCCGACGGCAACCCGCATCGCTGGTACGACCCGGCCGACGTGCAGGCCGTGGCCCGCGCGCTGACGGCCGACTACGCCAGCCTCGACCCGGCCGACGCGGCGTACTTCGCCCGCCGGGGCGCCTGGTTCGAGACCGTCGCGCTGCGCCGCTACCACGAGCTGATCGCGCGGATCAGGGCACGCTACGCCGGCACCCCGGTCGGCGCGTCGGAGTCCATCTTCGCGATGCTCGCGCCCGCGCTCGGGCTGCGCCTGATCACCCCGCCCGCCTTCCTGCGGGCGATCAGCGAGGGCGGGGAGGTGTCCGCCGCGGACAAGCTGACCATCGACCGCCAGATCACCCGCCGCCTGATCGCGATCTACGTCTACAACGCCCAGAACGTGACGCCGGACGTGCAAGCCCAGATCGACCTGGCGAGGGCGGCTCACATTCCCATCGCTACGACCACCGAGACGCTCACCCCGGCGACCGTCAGCTTCCAGGACTGGCAGGTGCGCCAGTTGCTGGGCATCGAGGCGGCGCTCGCCCGGGCGGCGCGGCGAGGCCGGTAGCAGCGAGAAGAGCGAGCCCATGCGTGAACCACGCCACAGCGACCCGGACCCGCCACGCCCTGCCGACGCGGTCCGGTTCGAGCATGCGGCCGTCCAGGTGGGCGGGCGGACCATCTGGTCGGATGTCAACATCAGCGTGCCGTCCGGCGAGTTCTGCGCGGTGCTGGGGCCGAACGGAGTCGGCAAGTCGACATTGGTGAAGGCCGCGCTCGGCCTGGTGCCGCTGTCCGCGGGGTCGGTGACCGTGCTCGGCCAGCCCGCGGGGCAGTCCGGGAGGCGGATCGGCTACCTGCCGCAGCGGCGCAGCTTCGACCCGGGCCTGCGGGTCCGCGGGATCGACGTGGTGCGGCTGGGCAGCGATGGTGAACGGTGGGGGGTTCCGCTGCCGTTCGCGGACCGCCTGCTGCCCTCGCGGCGCGCCGCGCGGGAGCGGGTCGCGGAGGCGATCGAGGTCGTCGGGGCGACCGCGTTCGCGGGCCGGCCGATCGGCCAGGTCTCCGGCGGCGAGCAGCAGCGCCTGCTGATCGCCCAGGCGCTGGTCCGCCGGCCCTCCCTGCTCGTCCTCGACGAGCCCCTCGACAGCCTGGACCTGCCGAGCCAGACCGCCGTGGCTGCCCTGATCGCGCGGATCTGCCGGGAGCACGGCGTGACCGTGATGCTGGTGGCCCACGACGTGAACCCGATCCTGCCGTACCTGAACCGGGTCGCCTACCTCGCCCGCGGCGGCGCGGTCTGCGGCACGCCGGCCGAGGTGATCACCTCGCCGACGCTGACCGCGCTGTACGGGACGCCGGTCGAGGTGCTGCGCGCCTCCGACGGGCGGCTGGTCGTGGTCGGCGAGCCCGAGGCTCCCGCCAGGCACACGGACCGCCACGGCGACCAGGCGCGCCCGTGGTGAGCGCGGACCTGGCGGGCGCGGCAGGGCGCTGGCTCGCCAGCGCCCCGGGCAGCGCAGTGCCGACCTGGAACCTCGTCAGCGACATCCGCCAGATGCTCATGTTCCCCTTCATGGTCCACGCGCTGCGCGCCGGCACGATCGTCGCGGTCACCGCCGGGGCGCTCGGCTGGTTCATGGTGCTGCGCCGCCAGTCGTTCGCCGGGCACACGCTGGCGATCGTCTCGTTCCCCGGGGCGGCTGGGGCGATCCTGCTCGGGGTCAGCGTGAGCATCGGGTACTTCGCGGTCACGATCGCCGCCGCGCTGGTCATCGCCGCGGCGCCGCGCTCGATCGGCGGGCGGGCCCGCAGCAGCGAGTCGGCCATCATCGGGACGGTCCAGGCGTTCGCGCTCGCGTGCGGCGCCCTGTTCGTGAGCCTGTTCGGGGGGTTCCTCAACGGCGTGACCGACCTGCTGTTCGGGTCGTTCCTCGGCATCTCCAGCGGGCAGGTGCTGGTCCTGCTCGCCGCCGCCGTCGTCACCCTCGCGCTGCTGGCGCTCATCGCCAGGCCCTTGTTCTTCGCCACCGTCGATCCCGACGTGGCGGCCGCGCGCGGGGTGCCGGTCCGCCTGCTCTCCGCGGTCTTCCTCGTCCTGCTCGGCTGCGCGACCGCCGAGGTGAGCCAGATCACCGGGGCGCTGCTGGTCTTCGCGCTGCTGGTCATGCCGGCCGCGACCGCCCAGCGGCTGACGGCGCGGCCAGCGCTGAGCTTCACGCTCACGATCGCGATCGCGCTGGCCACCGCCTGGCTCGGCCTGGGGGTCGCGTTCTTCTCCGCGTATCCGGTCGGCTTCTACATCACCACGTTCGGATTCGCCGGGTTCGTGCTCGCCAGCGCCTGGCGGGAGGGCGGCAGGCTGGTCCGCCGGAGGGCGCGAAGGCGAACGCCATCCGCCGTGGTGGCCGCGCCGTGACCAGCCTTGCCGGGGCACCCGGGCTGGCCAGCCTCGCCGGCGGCCCGCTCGGCGGACTGGCGAACATCGCCAGCCAGCCGTTCCTGCGCTACGCGTTCATCGCGGGAGCCCTCATCGCCGCGGCGTCCGGCCTCGTCGGATACTTCGTCGTGCTCCGCTCGCAGGTGTTCACCGGTGACGCGCTCAGCCACGTCGCCTTCACCGGTGCCCTCGCCGCGCTCGCCGCCGGTGCGGACCTGCTCGTCGGCCTGTACGGGGCGTGCGTGCTCGTCGCGCTCGCGATGGCCGCGCTCGGCACGGGCGAGCATGCCGACGACACCGTGATCGGCAGCGTGTTCGCCTGGATGCTCGGGCTCGGGACGCTGTTCCTGACCATCTACACCACCTCGCCCGCCGGGTCGGAGGGCACGTCCGGGGTGAACGTGCTATTCGGCACGATCTTCGGCCTCTCGGCCGGGCAGGCGGTCGCGGACTCGGTGATCGCCGCGGGCGTCTGCGCGGCGATCGTCGTGATCGGCCGTCCCCTGCTGTTCGCCAGCATCGACGCTGCGGTGGCGAGCGCCAGGCGGATCCCGGTCCGGCTGCTCGACGTCGTCTTCCTCGGCCTGGTGGGGGTGACCGCGGCCGCCGCCACTCAGGCGGTCGGCGCGCTGCTGCTGCTCGGGCTGCTCGCGGCGCCAGCCGGGGCCGCGCAGCGCCTCACGGCGCGGCCGTTCGCCGGGATGTGGCTGTCCGGCGGCATCGCCGTGGCCTCGATCTGGGCGGGCCTGCTACTGGCCTACGCGGCGCCCGCGCTGCCCCCGAGCTTCACGATCCTGGCCACCGCCACCGGCATCTACCTGGCCGCCATCGCGCTCACCCAGAACGGCCGGCCGCGCTGAGGATCCGCCCGGCCAGCACGGCGCCGGGCGGGGCAGGTGAGGCGGACGCGCGATCACAGGATCTCGTCCGGGACCGGATCGGCCAGCGCGGCGATGCGCTCGGCGAGGTCGGCGGCTGTCGCCGGGCGGGCTGCCGGGTCCGGGTTGATCGCCGCCTCGATCACCGCGCGCACGCCGGGAGGCAGGCCCTCGGCGATCGCCGCCTGGTGCGACAGTACCCGCCGCGCCGCAGCCATCGTGCTCTCGGCTGCCAGGTCACCGTACACGCCGCGGCCGGTCAGCGCCCAGTGCAAGGTGGCGCCGAGCGCGAAGATGTCGGTGGCGCGCGAGGGCAGTTCGCCGCGGATCACCGCGGGGTCGAGGAACTCCACCGAGCCGACCGGGCCGCGCCCGGTGATGGTCAGGCCGGGCGACAGCAGCTGGCTGAGGCCGAGGTCGCTGAGCTTGGCCCCGCCATCGCGGAGCAAGATGTTGCCCGGCTTGATGTCGTTGTGGGCGACGCCGGCCTCGTGCAGGGCATGCGCGGCACGGCAGGCATCGGCCACCGCGGCCAGCACCTGCGACAGGCTGGCCGGCACCCCAGGGCTGGCGAGCGAGCCTGCGGGCAGGTACTCCATGGAGTAGTACAGCTCGTCGCCCTGCTGGCCGACGTCGTACAGGGTGACCAGGTACGGCGAGCGCACCGCGGCGAACGCGGCGAGCTCGCGCGCGGCGCGGTGGAAGGCGTCGCGGGTGGTGGGACCGGCGAGGACCTTCACGGCTACCAGCTCGGCGTCCGCGCGCAGCCGCGCCGGGCAGCGCGCCACGTAGCAGGCACCGTGGCTGCCCGTTCCCAGGGTCCTGATGAAGCGGTAGTCGGCGATGCCAGACCGGTCAGCCGCGAGCTGAGCGCTCATGCTGTTCACGATTGCCTACTCTCTGCTGAAGGCGTCCGTCCAGTGCCCCTGCCGCTGATCACCGGCCCCGGTGCGATTCGTAGCGAAATCCCCGCGGGCCGAGGTCCACCACGCAGCCCGGAGTGAGCATCACCGGCACCTGAGGCGCCAGCGGCTGCCCGGCCTCCTGGCCGGGCAGCCGCACGCGGGTGCCGTTCGCCGACCCCAGGTCGGTAACGAGCACCCGCCAGCCCTCCAGGTGGACCCGGGCATGCACGCGGGACACGATGCCGGACTCGTCGACGATCCGCAGGGGCCGGCACCGGCCCGAGGCGACCGATCCGTCCAGGCTCGGCTCCCGGCCCACCACGTAGTCGCCGTCCAGCTGGAACACCGCGCCATCGTCGAGGACGAGCACGCCCAGCGGCGGCCGGGGACCGGGCCGGGGCACCAGCGTCTGCTGGTTCATCGAGACGCCGCAGACCGCGCAGGACCGCGCCTGCGGGTCATCGAAGTGGCCGTTCTCGCAGTAGACCCCCTCAACGATCGGGGCCTGCGAGACGTAGCTGCTGGCGCCCGGCGGCAGGTCAGCCGCGAGGGGCAGCGGCGGCCGCGGCGGCAGGTCGGTGCCGGGCGCGGCCCCGGGGCCGCCGAGCAAGACAGCCTCGAACGGGACGGCCGGCTCCGGCCCGTCCTCCGGCTCTGGCTCCGGCCCGGCCTCCGGCTCCTGCCCGGGGTCGGCTCGGCCCGGCGCGGGCGCGATCGTCGGCTCGCGGTCCGTCGCGGGCAACGCCGAGGCGGCCTCCTCCGGCGCTGCCGCATCCAGGGGCGCCGACCATGCCTGCGTCGGCGCCCATTCGGTGGCGGGCTGCGCCGGTGCTCCCTCCGGCTGCGCCGGTGCTCCCTCCGGCCCCGGCAGTGCTCCCTCCGGCTGCGCCGGTGCTCCCTCCGGCTGCGCCAGCGCTCCCTCCGGCCCCGGCAGTGCTCCCTCCGGCCCAGCCGGTGCTCCCTCCGGCTGCGCCAGCGCTCCCTCCGGCCCAGCCGGCGCTCCCTCCGGCTCCGGCAGTGCTCCCTCCGGCCCCGGCAGTGCTCCCTCCGGCTCCGGCGGCGCCGGAGACCGTGCCGGGCCCGGGCCGGCCTGCCCGCTCGCCCTGGCGCCCGGGCCGGCCCGTGAGCCGCCGGCGTGATAGGTCAGCCCGGCCGCGCGCACGAGGCCACCGTCGAGCCGGGAGAACCGGTCGGCCTGCACCACCGCGTCGTCGTCGCCAGGCGCCAGCCCGCCGCGCACCCCGGTGATCGCGCTCCTGATCAGGGCGCGGACCAGCATCCCCGGATGCGGGGCGAGGAGCCGCGCGGTTCCGTGCTCGCTGGTGACCTCCGCCCATGCCCCCCCGCTGATCACCATGGCCAGGCCGGAGCCAGCCGGGCCGAACGCGAGGACCGAGGGGCCGGGTGAGCCGGCCTGCTGCGGGTGCGCCACCAGCTCGACCTCGATCGCATCGGCGACCGCGTCGGTGAACTGGCGCCCGTCGGCGCCCGAGCCAGCCGCCTGCTCGGCCAGGTCGAGCAGGGCGTCGGCGAACTGAGCCTGGTCGATGCTGCTGAGCAGGATCAGCTCGCCATGCCTGGCCAGCACGCCCTCTCCGGGAACGGGCCACAGCCCGCGAGGGTGCCCGCCCGGGCCGCGATCGCTCACGACAGCCTCCCGCCCGCCCGCCACCCGCCCGCCAGCGGCGGGCATCGGCAGATCACCAGAGAGTGTGGCATGCGGCGCAGGCGGCCACAAGGCAGTGATCAGGCCGTGGCGAGCAACCCGTCCTCCAGCCGCAGGGCACGGTCCGCCAGGCCGATGAGCGCCGGGTCGTGGGTGGCCACGAGCGCGGTCACCTGCTCGGCCTGCACCACCGTGCGCAGCAGCCGCAGGATCTGCCGTCCGGTCCGCGAGTCGAGCTGACCCGTCGGCTCGTCCGCCAGCAGCAGGCGCGGCCGGGCGGCCAGCGCCCGCGCGATCGCGACCCGCTGCCGCTGCCCGCCGGACAGCTCGTCTGGCCGCAGCCTGGCGTGGCCGGCGAGGCCCACCAGGTCGAGCAGGAGGCTGACCCGTTCTTCCCGCTGCCGCACCGGCGTGCCCGCGATGCGCAGCGGGATCCCGGCGTTCTCCGCCGCCGACAGGATCGGCACCAGGCCGAACGACTGGAACACGAACGCGACCGTCCGCCGCCGGAACAGCGTGCGCTGGCGCTCGGTCATGGCCGTCACGTCCTGCCCGGCGACCCGCACGGTCCCGCTGGTCGGCCGGTCCAGCCCCCCGATGACGTTGAGCAGGGTGGTCTTGCCCGATCCGGACCGCCCGACGAGCGCGACGAGCTCGCCCTCGCGGATGGCGCACGACACGCCGCGCAGCGCCCGAACCGCGGTGTGCCCGGTACCGAAGGTGCGGGTCACGTCCCGCACCTCCACAAGCGCCTCACCGGTCATCGCCGGCCTCCCCGCCGGAGGCCGGGGTGTCCGGCCACACGCCGATGTGATCGGTCCTCGGCTCCAGCCGGACCCGGTCTCGCATGCCGAGCGGCTCGGTCATGTCCCGCGGCAGCTGGAGCCGCCCCGCCCGGTCGAGCACCGCGTACTCGACCGCCGACCCGCCACCGCCGTGCACATCGCGTAGCGTCTCGGTGGCCGTCCTGCCGTCGGCGATCGCGATCGTCCTTTTGACCTGCGCCGAGACGGCCGTATCGTGGGTCACGACGAGCACGGTGACGCCGAGCTCGGCATTGGCCATCCGCAGCGCGGAGAACACCTCGGCCGCGGTCTGGCTGTCCAGCTCGCCGGTCGGCTCATCGGCGAGCAGCAGGCGCGGGCCGTTCGCCAGGGCGGTGGCGATCGCGGTGCGCTGCTGCTCCCCGCCGGACATCCGCGCGGGCACGCGGTCCGCGCAGTGCGCCATGCCCATCAGGGCGAGCAGCTCATCCGCGCGGGCGGAGCGCTCTCGGCGGCCTGCGCCGCGCAGGCGCATCGGCAGCATGACGTTCTGCCGGGCGGTCAGGTAGGGCAGCAGGTTCCGCGCGGCCTGCTGCCACACGAAGCCGACCACGGATCGCCGGTACTCCAGGCGCTCGCGCCGGCTCATCGCTCCCAGGTCGTGCCCGTCGACGGTGACGGTGCCGGCCGTCGGCCGGTCCAGCCCGGCAAGGATGTTCATCAGCGTGGACTTCCCGCTCCCGGACGCGCCCACCATCGCGGTCAGCTCACCCTCCTGGATCAGCAGGTCGAGCCCCTGGAGCGCCTGGACCTCGACGCCATCCACCGAGTAGATCCGCACCAGCCGGTCGCACGCCACCAGGGCGCCGTCGCCGAAGCTGACCCGGGACCGCTTCATCTCCGCCGCCAGCGCGCCGACGCCGCTGGCGGCCGGAACGTCCCCTGCCGGTGTGGTCACGGCCACCTGCTCCTTCCCTGACCGGGCCGGGCTCATTCGCCGGCCCTCAGCAAGCCCGCGGCACCGCGCAGCCGGGTCAGCGCCGACTGCGCCGCCAGCGCGCCCAGCGCCAGCGCCACCATGGCGCCCGCCAGGGCGCCGATCAGCCCGAGGTCCGGGCGCACCGGCACCGGAGCGGCCGACCCGGTGAGCGGCGACAGGCTGACGGCGGGCCCCACCAGCGGAACGAGCGCCCGCGCGCACGCCACGCCGCCCGCCGTCGCCGCGACGATCCACGGGAGCGCCTCGGCGGCCACCAGGCGCCTGGCCTGGCCTGGCGACAGGCCCATGGTGGCGAGCCTGGCCAGCGTCAGCTCCCTGGGCCGTGCGCCCAGCGCCAGCATGATCGCCACGATGACGGCGCCGAACCCGGCCGCCGCGCCGACGCCGACCGCGAACATCACGAACGCGCCGTGTGGCAGCTCGGCCTGGGTGAGCGCGGAAAGCAGCCGCGACCGGAAGGTCACCGTCGCGCCGGGCAGCAGCCTGCTCGTCAGCGCGGCGAACCGGGCCTGGGCGATGCCCGGTCCGACCGCGAGCACGATGTCCGGCGAGACCGCGCTCACGCCAAGGGCCGACCCGGCGGCCCGGTACGGGAGGACGATGAACGGCCCCTGACCCGGCACGCCGGGCACGCGCGCCAGGGAGCCGGCGACATGGACGCGCACCAGGCGGCTGGCGATCAGCAGCGGGCCGCGGCGGACGATCCCGGCCGCCCCGGGGGACACCAGCGCCGGCAGCGCCGCGCCGCCCGCGCCGCCCGCCGCGCGCAGGCGACCGAGCTCCGCCGCCAGCGAGGCCGGCGCTGGCGTGTCCCTGAGCAGCGCCGCGTAGCTAGCCGGGTCCGCCGTGATGACGGCCAGGGACGACCCATCGGACGCGAGCGCCGATTCCCGGCCGAGCGCGGTCACCAGCCGGACGCCCGGCACCGTCGCGATGGCGCGGAGCGTCGCCGCGGTGACCGGCAGGTCAGAGGCGGAGGCGTCGACCACGGCGTCAGCGCCCGCCTCGCGCCAGGACCTCGCGACGTCCCCGGTGATCACGCTGGAGCGCACCATCGCGCCGAACGCGACGACGCTCAGCACGAGGACGAGCGCGAAGGCCGGGAGCGTCGAGGCCGGCGAGGTCCGTGCCGCGCGGGCCAGGCCCACGAACGCGGTAACTGCCCTGCCCCGCGACGCGAGCCGGACCAGCCAGCGGACGGCCAGAGGGTAGGCGCGGGCGGCGAGGACCGCGACCGGCACCGCCACGAGCACCGGCGCGGCGCTGGTGTACCAGTCCGTGCCGCCGGCCGGCGGCGGGCCCTGCCGGCGCAGCACGACCAGTCCGGCCACGGCGGCCGTGACCAGGCCGGCCTCGGCGACCACGCGCCTGGCCCGGCCGGCCCGCGACGGCGGCCGGTCGTCGCGCTCGCCTTCCGGCCAGGCCTGCCGGGCGCGCCGGGCCCGCCACGCTGCCAGCGAGGGCAGGCCGGCCAGCGCCGCCATGGTCACCAGGCCGGCCAGCTCCCATGCCGCCGGAGCGCCCGCGCCGGGCGTGAGCAGCAGGCCAGCGACGCCGCCGGCCACTGCGGCCGGCAGCACGCAGGCGATCGCGGCGCGCAGGGCCAGCAGTGCGATCCGCCCGCTCGTGGCGCCCCTGGCCAGCATCAGCCCGAACTCGGCGGCACGGCGCTCGGCCAGGAGCCTGGCCCCGAGCAGCAGCGCCACGCCGGCGACCAGGGCCAGGCTGACGTACAGCAGGGAGAGCAGGCTGCCGATCTGGCCGTCGGTGCGGACGAACCCCGCCAGGGGACCCGCCAGGCCGCAGGTGAGCGGGACGGTGACCACGGTGGTCAGCCCGGCGGTGAGCACGCCGGCGGCCAGCGGCCCCCCGGTGAGGTCGCCGCTGAGGCCAGGCGCCTGGCCGGCGGTCACGCCCCCCAGCGCGAGCGGGAAGTCCCAGGTGACGCGCATGCCGGTGAGCCCGAGAATCCGCTCCGCAGCGGTGAACTCCGGGTCCGGGACGAAGGCCGCCGCCGCCCAGTAGCCGGGCGCCGTGGCCGAGGGGGGGTTCCAGCTGGCGGCCGCCGCGTTCGGGTCGGCCGTCCAGAACGCCGAGGCCGGGTCGGCGGGCGCCAGGATGCCGGAGACCACCAGCCTGAGGTTCAGGCCCGTGCCCTGGGCCGTCGTGGTGCGCAGCGTGAGCGCCGAGCCGGGCCGCAGGCCGAACCGGACGGCGGTGGCCCTGGTGACCGCGACCTCGAACCGCGCGGCACCCCGCCGGCCGCTGGCTCGGGACGGCATCCGGCCCGCGATCAGCCTGGCACGCGTACCGAGCGCCGGGCGGTCGAGCAGTTCGATCCGCGGCGGGATCACCCCGTTCCAGGCGCGGCGGGCCGCGCCGGAGGACACGACGGTGAACGGGCCGGAGAGCCCGAACCAGGCGGCCTTCCGGGCGAGCGGCACGTGGGACCGGGCGAGTTGCCGGGCGATCTGCGCCGCGCTCGTCGCGACCTGCCCGGCGGACACGGCCAGCCCCCCGCCCGGCCTGGCCAGCCCTTCCTGGTAGCTCGCCAGGTCGATCGAGCCGGTCACCGAGCGCGCCAAGGGCGTCTGGCGGCCGATCAGCTGCCGCAGCGCGCTGGTGCGAAGCTGAAGGCTCATCCGGGGCGCGGCGACGCAGTAGCAGGTGCTGGCGGCCACGAGCAACGCGAGCACGAGGCTCGCGCCCGCGCCGGTTCCCGTGATCATGGCCCGCCCGGCGGCGACCCGGGCGGCCAGGCCCCGTCCCGGACGGCGTCCGCCCGTGCTCACGACGCCTCCGCCAGGCGAAGCTCGGCCGCCGGATCGGCGCGCGCGAGCGCGCTGGCCGCCTCCGCCAGGACGGGCAGGACCGCCACGGCCAGCGCGATCGCCAGCACTGGCCCGGGCGGGATCTCCACCAGGACGGGGAGCGCCGGGCGGGCGGCGCTCCCCGTCAGCGTCACGGACGGCACGAGCAGGCGGGCCAGTGAACCGCCGAGCAGCGTCCCGGTCGCCGCGGCGGGCAGGCTGACGGCGAGGGCCCGGCCGCATGCCTGCCCGACCCATGCGCGCCGGCCAAGGCCCAGCGCGCTGAGCAGAGCGGCCCGCGGCCGGCGCTCCAGCGCCCCGCCGGCCGCGCTCACCGAGAACCCGGCCAGCGCCAGCAGGGCCGCCGCGGCGGCCGAGGCCTCCGCCGCCCGCTGCGGCAGGGCGGACATCGGGTCGGCCAGCAGCGAGGCGGTGAGGGCGGCCCGGTCGGACACCGCCGCCCCGGCGGGGAGCACGGGCGGCACCCGCCCGTCCCGCGTCGCCAGCCACCAGGAGGTGACCGGCAGCGGCGCCTGCGCGCGGGCCGCGAGCAGGCCCTGCACCGTCTGCAGGTCCACCACCAGGCCCCCGTCGCCCATGATCGTCGGGAACGCGCCGACCGCCGCGACGATCCGCACCGCCAGCTGCGCCGGGCCGGAGGAGACATTGACCATGTCGCCCACGGCCAGGTGGCCGGAGCGCAGGAACTGGCGGGTGGCGATGCCCGGGACGACCGTGGCCGGGGCCGGCGCGGTCAGTGTGATCTGGCCTGCCACCGCCAGCGGGACTGGCGTGAGATCGCCCTGGACCTGGCCGAAGCCCGGGTGGAAGCCGATCGTGGTGGCGGGCCCCGGGCTCCGGATCAGGCTCGGCAGGCGGCCGACCGCGACCGCTTCCGCGAAGGCCGGCGCGCTCGTCAGCAGCGGCGCGGTGACCGCTGGCTCCCAGTCCGCCAGCGCGCGCCCGAGCGGCACCCGGGTGCGGGGCGCGCGCGGAGAGCGGCCGGAGACGGCGAGGCCCCGGAGGCTGAGGCGCGCCACCTGGCCCAGGTACCGGGCGGCCAGGGAGCGCGGCGGCGGCCTCGGCAACGTGTAGCCGGCCTCGATGCCGAGCAGGCGCAGCGGGTAGTGCGCCCGGCCACCCGGTGCCAGGTCCGCCACGAGCCGGTGGGCGCGGCCGTCGTCGGGCAGCACCCCGGCCGGGACGGTCGCCACGACGCCGGACGCGTCCTCCACCGTGACGCTCACCGGGACCGGGCCAAGGTGCGGCCCCCTGCCGTTGCTCAGGCTGGCGGTGACCTCGAGGCGATCCGGCCGCCCGGGCAGCGGCGCAGGCCCGGACCCCTCGGCCCGTGGCGGGACCAGGTTTCGCCACGGGCCGCCGCCGGCGAGGACGGACTGGTCCGGCCGGATGAGGACGGTGGCCGGCGCGGTGCGGGCGTCCAGGGCCAGGACCGTGCCGTCCGGCGACAGCAGGCCGGCGGAGCAGGCCGTGGCCGCCCTGACTCCCCGGGCGGTGGCGATCTGCGCCGCGATGGCGATCGTCGCCGGGCGGGCCAGCCCGACTCGCACGTCGGCGCCGACGGTGAACGCCGACTGGTCGAGAACGGCCCGTTGCCAGCTCGCGTACTGCGCGAGCGCGAGCGTGCCCGTGCCGACGGCGAGCACTAGCAGCAGCATGGAAGCGCCGTGCCTGGCCGCCCGCCTGCTGATCTCCCAGCTCGTCATCGCGGCGCCGAGGCGCCTGGTGCGGGCGGCCAGGCGGTCGGCGGCCCTGGCGGCCACCGGCAGCAGCCGCAGCGGCAGCACGGCCGCCGCGGCGAGCGCCACCGCGGGGGTGGCGGCGAGCACCGGGTCGATCCCGAGGCCGCCAGCCATCCTGCCGGCCACGGAATAGGTGCGCAGCTGCCACCCGGCCAGCACCGCGAGGGTGACCAGCGCCACGTCGCCGCCGGCGGTCACGGCCGTGACGACGGCTGCCGGACGGCTGCGCCTGAGGAGGACCTCACCCGGGCCTGCCTGGCGGAGCGCTGGCCAGGCCAGCATCGCGGCGCAGGCCGCGGCCACGGCGGCCGCCGCCTGCCACATCGCGCCCGGGATGCCGGGGATCGCGGCGCCCGCGGTGCCGGAGGCGATCCGCCCGGCCAGCCACCGGCCGGCGAGGACGCCGGCGATCACCGCCGCCGCGGTCATCGCGAGCCCCTCCGCCAGCGCCATCCGTGCCAGCTGCCAGCGGCTCGCGCCGCGCCCGCCGAGCAGCGCGGTCTCGCCGTCCCGGCGGGCCGCCAGGGTCCGGGCGGTCAGCGCGATCGTGACGCCGGCGATCAGCCAGATCTCGAGCTCGTCCACCGCCAGCAGGGAACGGGCGACGACCAGCTTCCCCGCCACGGCGGCCAGGACCGCCGGCAGGGCGCTGGCGACCTGCAGGCCGCCCAGATCGGGCGAGCGTTCCAGGGACCGGGACGCCGCGGCGATCCGCCCGGCGAGCGGATCGAGCTGACCGGCCGGGATCCTCGTGGTGCCGAGCTCGTAGAGCCAGGTGACGCCCCCCACCGCCAGCGAGGACCCGAACGCCGCCGCAGGGACCAGGAACGGCCCGTAGGTGACGAAACCGGCCTGCGCGCTGACGCCGGACGCGGGAAGCAAGTCCAGCTTCCAGTAGGGCGCCGCGGGGTCGGCTGCCCGGTAGAAGCCGGTCAGCCGCATCCGGATCCGCGCCCCGGTCTGCCGGTCGCGCAGCGTGAGGGACTCGCCCACGCGGAGCCGGAGCGCGGCCGCCGCGGCGGCCGGAGCCGCGGCCTGGACCGCAGCGGCGGCCTGGACCGCAGAGCCGCGCGCGGCCGGGGTACTCGGCCAGCGGCCCGCGGTGAGCACCGCGTGCGACTGGACCTGGCCGAGCGCGGCGGCCTGCAGCAGTGGCACCGCCCCGCCCAGGCCGGCTCCGGGCAGGCCGATCGGGTCCGACCACAGCGCCCTGGCGCTGGCGACCGGGACCGGCCCGAACGCCCGCCCGAGCACCTCCGGCACGGTCCGCTCGTCAGCCCTGGCCTGGGCGCCGTTGAGCGCGCCGTAGACGGTGACCGACGTCCCTGACGCGGTGGCCAGCTCCCTGCTGACCGCCTCCGGCAGCGCGGCGGCCGCGAACCCGGCCAGCGCGGCCGTGAGCGCGGCGACGGCGGACGTGCTGACGAGCACGCTCACCGCGAGCAGCCGGACCGAGCTCAGCCTCGGAAGGAGGATGAACGGCTGCCGGCTGAGCATCGTGGGGCCGACACCTCCGCGGCGTGATCCCGGCCAGGCTCGCGTGAGCCGAGGCTTCGAAGCGAGCTGGCCCTGGCCTCATTCTCGCCCGGCGCCACGGACCTGCTCACCACGCGGCCGCGAGTGTTACGGGAACGATATGCTCCGGGCACGCGCCGCGAAGGCGCCTTCTCCCGGCGGATCGCCCGTCCCACGGGCGGCAGGCGGATCTGCCAGAGGCCGAAGCTCGACCGCCTGCCGGATCGCCCCTCCCACGGGCGGCCGGCGGGCCCGGAGGCCGACGTCGGCCGGTCAGTTGCTCGTCGAGCCCGGCCCGATGGCGAGCAGCACCCAGACCTGGCCGCGCGCGAACGGCATGGGGTGGCCGTCCGGCAGCGTGAACGCCGTGCCGCCGTCGGCGGCCGGGCGGGACCAGCGGGCCTGGTAGGCCCGGCCATCGCGGAGCACGAGCGCGCGGCCGGCGCCGACCGTCTGCGCGTACGGCGGGCGCACTCCCCGCTCCTTGAAGCGCGAGGTGACGACCTTGACGTACTGGACCACGACCGTCGGGCCCCCGAGCCGGCCGTCGGCCGCGTCCCTCGCCGGCGCCCCGTCCATCCACACCAGCCAGCGGCCGCTCGCCGCCGACCAGCGGAAGGTGAACGACGCGGCCGGATAGCCCGCCGAGAAGCTGGCGGTCGGCGTGCCACCGGGCGGCGCCGGGCCGAACCGGAAGCCGATGCCCCTGGCCCGGCTGGCGCCCCCGGCCTGCGCCAGCAGCTCACGGGTCCTCGCGTACAGGTTGTACGGCGCGATCCGCGCCGCGCTGCGGAAGTAGCCCCTGGTCACGCCGGCGTAGAGGTTGACGATCCTGGCGTGCTCGACGACCGGGAGCAGCTTGGGCTGGGCACCCGAGAACGCGAACGCCGGGCGGCCGAACTGCCGCAGCAGCTCCAGGTCGTCCGCGCGAGCGCTGCGGACCGGGCCCACCACCGGCGGGTAGCGGGAGGAGAACACCGCCATGATCCGGCTCAGGCCGCCCTCCACCGGGATGAGGTACACGATGTCAGCCTCGGCCAGGCCGGTGGGCGGCCTGGCCTGCGGCACGTTGTCGATCTTGAAGATGAGCACCCGCCCGAGCGAGGCAACCGGCTCGCCGGTGAACGGCGAGGTCGGCGCCGCGCGGCCGGACGACGCAGCGGGCCGCGGCCTGCCCGCCGGGCCGTGCCCGGAGAGGAGGAAGTAACCGCCGACCCCGAGGATCACCAGCGCCAGGACTGAACTCGCCCCCGCGATCAGCGCCCGACGGCTGACTCGCACCGCGCACCCCCTCGCGCATACCCCCCGCACGTTACCACGCCAGCGCGCGGGCGCTGCGGCGGCGCGCCCCGGCCGTCCGGAAGGGCGCGGCCGGCCCCGGTAGCATCGGGTCGTGACCAGCCAGGGCTCGCGCGTCAGGGTCAGGATCGCGCCGTCGCCGACCGGCATGTTCCACGTCGGGTCGGCCAGGACCGCGCTGTTCAACTGGGCGTTCGCCCAGCAGCGGGGGGGCGATTTCGTGCTGCGCATCGAGGACACCGACGCCTCGCGCAACCGGCCCGAGTGGACCGAGGGCATCATCGCCGCGCTCGACTGGCTGGGCATCCGCCGCGGGGAGTACGAAGGGCCATTCTTCCAGTCGGCGAACGAGGAACGGCACGCGGAGGCGGCACGCCGGCTGCTGGACGGCGGGCTCGCCTACTACTGCTCGTGCACGCGCGAGCAGGTCCTCGCGCGGACCGGGGACCCCCACCGCGGGTATGACGGGTTCTGCCGTGACCGCGGGCTGGCGGCAGCGCCGGGCCGGGCCCTGCGGTTCCGGGTGCCCGACGAGGGCGTGACGATCGTGGACGACGTGGTGCGCGGCAAGGTCAGCTTCGAGAACGCCACGATCGGCGACTTCCCCATCGCACGCGGCGACGGGTCCGTTCTGTTCCTGCTCGCCAACGTGGTCGATGACATCCAGATGCGGATCAGCCACGTGATCCGGGGCGAGGAGCACCTTCCGAACGCCCCGAAGCAGCAGCTGATGTGGACGGCCCTCGGCCACCTTCCGCCGGCCTGGGCGCACGTGCCGGTGATCGTCAACGACAAGCGGCAGAAGCTCTCCAAGCGCCGGGACAAGGTCGCGCTCGAGGACTACCGGGCCGAGGGGTACCTCGCCGAGGCCATGCGCAACTACCTGATGCTGCTCGGCTGGGCGCCGCCCGGCGACCGGGAGATCCTGCCCTGGCCCGCCATGATCGCCGAGTTCCGGCTCGACCAGGTGATCTCGTCCCCGGCCTTCTTCGACGTGCGCAAGCTGCGGGCGATCAACGGCGTCTACATCCGGGAGCTGCCGGCGGCCGAGTTCATCGCGCGCAGCCAGCCGTGGCTGGCCCCCCCGGCCGCGCCGTGGCGGCCGGACGCGTTCCGTCCCGAGGCCTTCGCCCAGGTGGCCCACCTGGCCCAGACCCGGATCGGGGTGATGTCCGAGGTCACCGCGCTGGTGGACTTCCTGTTCCTGGACGAGCCCGCCACCGACCCGCAGGCCTGGTCCAGGGCCGCGGCCATGCCGGGCGCGCGTGAGGTGCTGGACGCGGTGGCCCGGGAGCTGGCCACCGCCGAGTGGGAGCCCGCGGCGATCCGGGCCGTGGTCGAGCGCGCCGGGGACAGGCTCGGCCTGAAGCTGTCGCAGGCGCAGGCACCGGTCCGGGTGGCGGTCACCGGCCGCTCCGCCGGGCTGCCGCTGTTCGAGTCGATCTGGGTGCTCGGCCGGGAGCGGACCGTGGAGCGGCTGCGCGCGGCCCTCGCCGCGCTGTGAGCGACCGGCTTCCCGCGTAACGTGAACCCGGGCCGCGCGGTGGCGGGTGTGTACGCTGTCCGTTACTTGACCCGAGATGACCTGGAGCGCAGCAAGTAGTGGGATACGTCCGGTTCCGCGTGCCCAGCTTCGTGCTGCCCGCCGCGATCATCGCCTCGGCGGTGGCCGTCGTCGCCGGATCGAGCGCCATCATCCGCGCCCACGAGGCGGCCACGCGCGCGTTGCTCGCCAGCCCGGCGGACCCGCCGGCCGGCCGCTACCTCGTGCTGGCCGCCCGCTCGATCGGGCTCCTCGAGCACTCGTTCTACAACGGCTCCGGGCTGTGGCACATGTGCGTGCCGTCCATCTGCAACACCAAGAACCGCGACTGGGGCGCCGACGCGCTCACCAACGACCTGTACCTCGGCTGGCGCCTGACGGGGAACCGGTCCGTGCTCCCCTACCTGCGGCACCTGGCCCTCAGCGCGCACCTGTGGATCCCGTCGGATCATGGCAGCAGCGACACCCCGGCCTGGGACGCGGTCGCCGACATCCGCGAGTACCAGGCGACCGGGAGCCGGGCCGCCCTGGCGAAGGCCGAGGCCGCCTTCGGGTGGGTGACCGGGGCGCGGGCCCGACCGTTCGCCACGGGGGCATGCCCGGCCATCGACTACCAGTGGGGCGGCGGCCGCCGCAGCGACCTGAAGACCCTGGAGACCGGCTCGAACCTGGCCAAGGCGGGCCTGCTGCTGTATCAGATCACCGGGCAGCACCGCTACCTGGCCGCCGCGGAGGCCGCCTACGCGGCGGCCCGGCGGTACTTCCTGTCCCGGGCGAGCCAGCTCTACACGGCGTACATCCTCGACAACGGCAGGACCTGCAAGGTGCTGCCCGGGCTGTACTACGCGTCCGTGAACGGCAACATGATCTGGGACGGGACCGAGCTGGCCAGGATCACCGGCGACCCGGCGTTCCTGCGCCAGGCGATCGCCACCGCCCAGGCGGTGCGGGCCCGCCTCAGCGACGGCGCGGGGGTCTTCGCGGACCTGCAGGCCGACAACGACATCACCGGGCCGCTGGTCGAGGGCATGTACGCCCTGGCCACCGATGGCCACCAGCGGTTCGCCAGGCGCTGGCTGATGACCGCCGCGTCGGCCGCGGGCGCCGACATCGGCCCCGGCGGCACCTTCGGCCGGTTCTTCGACGGGCCACCGCCCGCCTGGCTGGCCACGGCATGGCAGGTCAGCGGCGGGGTCGCGCTCATGCAGGCGGCTGCCGCGCTCGACCCGCACGGAGCCCCCGCGGCGCCCGGCTTCTGGCGGCGCGCGCGATTCGTCCCCGACGGGCGGTCCCTGACGGGACCGGTGCTGCGGATCACGTTCACCGGGCGGGCCATCGCGATACTCGGCACGCTCGGCGCCCGCTGCTGCTCCCCCGGCCATGCCCGGGTCTTCGTGGACGGCACCGAGACCTTCAACCGGGTGGGGATCTGGCAGGACAAGTCCAGCCCGGCGATCCAGCAGTTCGACCAGGTGCTGTTCGCCTGGCGCTGGCGGCGGCCCGGGCGCCACACGATCGCGATCCTGCCGGGCATCGACGAGGGCGTCCTCGGCGGGTCGTTCTTCTCGATGATCGGCTACCTGCTGGTGCGGTAGCTCGCGGGGGCGGACCGCCTTGTGACCGGGCCCGACGGCTTGTAGCATCCGGATGAGTTCCCGCCGGTGACCGGGCGGCCCGTTCCGGGGTTGGTGAGAAGCCTGCCAGGTCCTTCGCCCCCGACGACGAGGCCCGCGCGCGGACGTTGGTCCAGCGCGCCGTTAGGCCCTGCCGGCAGCCCGTCACCAGAGTCCATCCGCGGCCCGCCGGCCGGCGCGCACGGCTCGGTTCACGCACCACCCATACGCCTACGTGAGCGGGCGGGGGCTGCGGGGGACCTCGTCGCGCTCTCCTTGCCGCTTCGAGCGAGTTGTCTCTTTGAGCGAGAGGAGGACGCGCGTGAAGCGCCTCCTGATTGCGATTGCCGGCACCGTGTCGCTGGGCCTGCTCGCCAGCCCGGCCGGCCCGGCGGCGTTCGCCCGCACGGCCGCCGGCGGGCCGGCGGAGTACTCGCACGCGCTTTGCGAGCAGAACGCGGACACGTGCGCCGAGCTCTACCAGTACCTCGGCCGGTACACCGGGCACGACGAGCCGTCGGTGCTCTTCTACTCCACCGTCCCGGGATCGGGCAACAACGACGTCTACCAGCTCACCCTGCCGACCGACCCGCCGGCGCTGCCCAGGCAGGACGGGTCGGGCGGCACGTTCAACTTCCAGCTCCACCCGGCGTTCTGGTTCGGCATGGCGATGTGCGACGACCAGTCCGCGCCCAACCCCGGCGGCAGCTCGCTCGGACCGAACGTGCCGTGCGCGCCGGATAGCGACTCGAACATCTACAACAGCCCGGACCCGGCATCGCCGAGGTACATCGGCCTCCACCCGGGCACGGCGTTCATGGAGATGCAGTTCTACCCGCCGGGCTGGGCACCGTGGCCGGCCGGGAACAGCTGCTCGGCGACCCTGTGGTGCGCCGCGCTGAACATCGACAGCCTCTCGGAGAACATGAACAACGGCGAGCTGCTCAACCCGACGTGCGCCGCGATCACCGGGTACGAGTACGTGAACTTCGCGTTCATCACCAAGGACGGCATCTCCCAGGCGCCCGCCAACCCGGTGAACGCCACGCTCGCCACCTACACCCCCGATCCGGCCAGGGACCTGTTCATGCACTCGGGCGACCATCTCACCGTGGCCATGCGGGACACGCCCGACGGGTTCCGGGTCGTGATCGTCGACCGCACCACGCACCAGGTCGGGTCGATGACGGCCAGCGCCGCCAACGGGTTCGGCGAGGTCCGGTTCGACCCCACCGGCACCTCGTGCGTCGACATCCCGACCAACTTCCACCCCGAGTACGCCACCTCGAGCGAGGCCACCCGGGTCCCGTGGGCGGCTCACTCGTACAACGTGGCGTTCTCCGACGAGATCGGGCATTTCGAGTACTGTGACGCGGTCAGCGCCACGACCGGTGCCTGCACGGCGGCCGGGGTGAACGACCCGGCCGGCACCGACGGCGACGACGCCTTCTGCTTCGGCCCCGCCCAGTCCACCAGGATCAGGATCGGCGGCTGCCTCGGCACCGACGTGGACTTCGACGGCGTGCCCTACCAGGACACCTGGCCGGGCACGTTCCGCAGCGCCAGGCTCGACGCCTTCCTGCATCCGGCCCCCGTCCGGTTCACCAGCCCGGTGTTCGACGGCGGCTTCAACTACCAGCGTGTGGCGTTCGAAGCCGACCTGCCCCGGATCGAGTCGACGTGCCAGCGGTTCATCTCCAACCCGGCCGGCCCGAGCCCCGGCAGCGGCTGCGTGAACCCGCCCGCCGGCGCCAGCTTCTACCCGTTCTACTCCACCACGTCCGCGGGCGGCCAGTGCCAGTGGCAGCTCGGCGGCCCCTACATCCCGGGGACGGCGAACGAGTTCGGCGGCAGCTCCTCCGCCGAGTTCGGGCCCCTGCTCCCGCTCTTCTACCCGAGCTCAAACGGCCAGCCGACATTCCGCTACAACGACTTCAGGAATGTCCTGCCCGTCAATCCCTGCCCGGCCTGACCAGGCACGGAGCGGCAGGCGCCCGGGGCACGCCCCCGGGCGCCTGCGCCGCTCAGGACGGCAGCGCCAGGTCGACGACGACCGGGGCGTGGTCGCTCGGCGCTGTCCCCTTGCGCGCCTCGCGGTCCACGAACGCATCGGTCACCGCGGCGGCGAGCGCCGCGTTCGCGAGGACCAGGTCGATCCGCATGCCCATGCCCTTGTGGAACGCCCCCGCCCGGTAGTCCCAGTAGGTGAACGGACGCGGGCCCTTGGCGATCCGCGGCACGAGGTCGCGCAGGCCCGCCTTTTGCAGGCGGCGCAGTGCCGCCCGCTCGGCCGGGGTGACGTGGGTGGCCCCCTCGAACGCCGCCGGATCCCAGACGTCGGCGTCGGCGGGGGCCACGTTGAAGTCGCCCATCACCGCGAACGGCAGGCTCGCCGCCGCCTCGGCGGCGACGGCGTCCGCCAGCGCGGCCAGCCACCGGAGCTTGTACTGGTAGTGCGGGTCGCCCGGCGACCGGCCGTTCGGGACGTACACGCACCTGACCCGGACCGGCCCGCAGGTCACGGCCAGCGTCCGCGCCTCGACGGTCCGCGCGTCCGGGAACCCGGGCTCGCCCGGCATGCCGCGGCTCACGTCGGCCAGGCCCACCCGGGAGAGCACCGCCACGCCGTTCCACCGCCCCTCGCCGTGCTCGGCGACCGCGTAGCCGAGCGGGGCGACCGCGCCCGCGGGGAACTCGCCCGCGCCCACCTTCGTCTCCTGCAGGCACACCACGTCCGGGCCGGCCCGGCCCAGCCACTCCACTAGGCGCGGCAGCCGGGCGGTCACGGAGTTGACGTTCCAGGTCGCGATCCGCATCCGCGTCACGTCCCGATCAGGCGCCGCGCGCGGGCCAGGGTCTCGCGCAGGCTGGCGTTGGGCGTCCGGTCGTGCGCCTCCGCGGCCGGCATCCAGTGCAGCGGCGCCCGGGCGGATTCGGCCCTGGCCGCCCCCGGCTCGCCGGTCGCCAGGAAGAACCGCAGGTCGGCGTGCTCGTGCGCGGGCTCGCCGCGGCCGGCCGCCGCGGCGACGACGGACACGTGCCGTAGCTGGCCATCGGGCCACGGGGCCAGGTCGGCCAGGCCGGTCTCCTCTTCCGCCTCCCGCAGCGCGATCGCCAGCGGGTCCCGTTCCCCCGGATCGGCGTGGCCGCCGACCTGCAGCCACTCCCCCTGCCGGGAGTGCCAGCGCAAGAGCACCCGCCCGGTCGGCGGGTGGATGACGAGCGCCGACGCGGTCAGGTGCAGGGATGACGACCGCTCCCACGGGTCGGCGGCATGGTCGGCGAGCGCCCGGATCCGCCGCAGGTCGGCCGCCTCCCGGGTGCCGAGCGGCCGGTACCGGTCAAGCAGCGCCGGCACCGGGCGGGGACCCGGGCTCGCCGGGCTCGGGCGGGCGAGGCTCACGCGCAGCGATGCTACCGGGTCCCGGGCGCCTCACCAGGTGGCGACGACCGGGATGACGCGCTCGCCGAGGATCTCCAGCGGCGTGATCGACGCGACGCCGGGGATCGCCCGGGCGTGCGCGTGGGAAACGCCGAGCGCCGCGAGCCGGCGCAGCTCCTCCAGGATCGCGTCGGTGTTCTCGCCGTGCGGCCCCGGATCCAGCGAGAGCATCACGGTCTTGTCGATCTCGTCGTAGTCCCGGCCGACCGCCTCGCAGTGCGCGCGGAGCACGTCGAGCTTGCGCTCCAGGTCCGGGCCGGCGAAGAGGTTGCACGCCTGCGCGTACTGGGCGACCAGGCGCAGCGTCTTCCTCTCGCCGCCGCCGCCGATCAGCACCGGCGGGTGCGGGCGGCGCAGCGGCTGCGGCGAGTTGAGGGTCCGCTCCAGGCGGTAGTGCCGCCCCTCGTAGGAACCGTCATGGTCGCTCCACATCTGGAAGCAGATCCGCAGCGCCTCCTCCAGGCGCTCGAACCGCTCGGCGAGCGGCGGGAACGGCAGCCCGAGGCCCCTGGCCTCCGCCTCGTTCCAGGCGGCGCCGATGCCAAGCCAGGCCCGGCCGCCCGAGAGCACGTCGAGGGTGGTCACGCACTTGGCGAGAAGCCCGGGCTCGCGGTAGACCACCGCGGTGACCCACGCGAGCAGCTCGATGCGCGAGGTGCACGCCGCGAGGTAGCCGAGCGTCGTGTAGGCCTCGAGCATCTCGTTCTCCGGCGGCCCGACGGTGCCGATCTGCCACACGTGGTCCATGACGCTCAGCTTGGAGAATCCGGCGTCCTCCGCGGCCCTGGCGATCCGCGCCAGGTCTGTGCCGAGCGTGGCCGGCCCGCCGGGCCAGGTGAAGTCGGGCAGGTGCAGGCCGATCCGCATGCGGTGTCCCTTCGTGTCCGTCCGGCCGGCCGCCGGCTCAGGCCAGCGGCGGGAGAGTTCGCGGGGGCGGGGCGAGCGCCCCGGGGCCGAGCGGCGGGCGCAGCTTGAACGCGAAGCGCACGGGTCTCCTCGAAGCCGCTGGGCCACCGGGGTGGCGCGCGGCGAGCGGGCCGCGTCGCCCGGTTCCTCATCTTAAGGAGCCGCTTCGGGCCAGTGCCGCGGGCCGGCCGGCGGCGGCGCGGGCCCGCGGCCTGGCAGGCGGGACCGGGCCGCCGTTCCGCCCGGCCCCGCCTGCCGCCCGCTCAGCCCCGGGCCTCGGGGTCACCAGCGGCCGCCACCGCGGCCACGGCGGGCGCGGGAGCGGGCGCCGGGTCGGCGGTGTAGTGGGCGGGCGCGGTCTCGTCCGCGCCGTCCGGCGCCCGCAGCGCGCGGAACACCAGCGTGAACACCGCGGCCACCAGCAGGTTGAGGATCAGCGCGCTGAGCGCGATGTAAACGGCGGTGTGCCCGAACACCGGCGCGGTGGAGCCGCCGAAGTGCGAGTTCGGCTGGCCGGCCACCGGGACCTGGTAGGCCCGGATCGTGCCGTAGGCCATCGCGGCGGCCCAGCCGAGGATCAGCGCCCAGCGGTGGAACCAGCGGGTGTACAGGCCGATCACGATGGCCGGGAAGGTCTGCAGGATCCAGATCCCGCCCAGCAGCTGGAAGTTGATCGAGAACGTCTTCGGCAGGACGAAGACGAAGACCAGCGCTCCCGCCTTGACGATCAGCGACACGGTCTGGGAGACCCTGGTCTGCTCGGCCTGGCTGGCGCCCGGCTTGATGAAGTCGACCCAGATGTTGCGGGTGAACAGGTTCGCCGCGGCGATGGACATGATCGCGGCGGGCACCAGGGCGCCGATCACCACGGCGGAGAACGCGATCCCGGCGAACCAGCTGGGGAACATCTGCTGGAACAGCAGCGGGACCGACAGCTGCGCGTTCTTGCCGCCCGCCACCACCCCGGCGACGACGCCGGGCGAGGCCAGGGCCATGTAGCCGAGGAGCGCGATCAGGCCGAGCACGAGCGAGTAGGCGGGCAGGACCGCCATGTTCCGCCGGATCACGCCGCGCCGCCTCGCCGCGTACACGCCGGTGACCGCGTGCGGGTACATGAACAGGGCCAGCGCCGAGCCGAGCGCCAGCGTGGCGTAGGCCCACTCGCTGGCCGGCGTGGCGATCAGCGACCCGAACGGCTTTCCGGTGACCGGGTTGACCTTCGCCAGGTGCGCGCCGGCCGCGGCGAAGATGTGGCTCCATCCGCCCAGCCTCGCCGGGATGTAGGCGATCGCGACGATCACCATCACGTAGATCAGCGTGTCCTTGACGAACGCGATCAGGGCCGGGGCGCGCAGGCCGGAGACGAACGTGTACGCGGCCAGGATCACGAACGCGATCAGCAGCGGCAGGTCCTTGACGAACTCGTTGGACGAGCTTCCGCCGAGGCCCATGACGGTCAGCACCGCCTCGATGCCGACCAGCTGAAGGGCGATGTAGGGCATGGTGGCCAGGATCCCGGTCACGGCCACCGCGAGGCTGAGCCCGCGCGAGCCGTACCGGCCGCGGACGAAGTCGGCGGGCGTGACGTAGTTGTGCACCTTGGCGACCGACCACAGCCGGGGCGCGAAGACGAACACGATCGGGAAGACCATCACGGTGTAGGACAGGGCGAAGAACCCGATCGCGCCCGAGGCGAAGACCAGGGCCGGCACCGCGATGAAGGTGTACGCGGTGTACAGGTCACCGCCGAGCAGGAACCAGGTGACGAACGAGCCGAACCGGCGCCCGCCGAGCCCCCACTCGTTCAGGTGGAGCAGGTCCTCGGCGCGCCGCCATCTCGCGGCGGCGAACCCGATGACGGTGACCAGCAGGAACAGGATGATCACGATGGTCAGGGTGACCGCGTTCACGTGGGTCATCGCCGCGCCTCCTCGCCAGCCCGGGCCTGGCCGGACCCGTCGCCGGGCGGCTGGCCGCCCGGGCGCGGGCGCAGCAGGAGGTAGGCGATCCAGGAGACGATCGCCACGGCCGGCACCAGGATCAGCTGGTACCAGTAGAAGAAGGGGAACGCGCCGAGCTTCGGCGTGGTCCGGGCATAGATCGGCACCCAGAGTGAGGCGGCTATCGCCGCCAGGAGCAGGATGGTCACGGCGGTCCAGGTCGCCGGGCCCTTCGCGGAGTCGGGCGGGCTCATCGCAGTCCTCTCGCGCTCGCGCCGCTGGCCCGTCCCTCCCAAAACCGGGCCTACGACGATAATTGGCATTGGCCGTACTTGTTGTGCTTGGACCTCATGCTGACGAGGCGGGGCGCGCGTGGCAATAGGCGGCGGCGAACGATTGCGGCCCATTCCCCCCCGCAGCCGGCCCTAGCATCGGTGTGACGATGGACGATGCCCCCGCCGGGCACCCCGGCGACCACCCGCACCCGGGCGACCACGCGCACCCTGGCGCGCTCGGCGTGCGGGCCAGGCTCGCCCACCTGCTGCGGCCGCACTCCCACGACGCCGCAGCCGCCGTGGACGCGGCGATGGAGGCCAGCGCCGCCGGGATCCGCGCCCTGTGGGTCTCGCTGGCCGCGCTGGCCCTCACCGCCCTGCTGCAGGCCGCCGTCGTGGCCGTCTCCGGCTCGGTCGCGCTGCTCGGCGACACCCTGCACAACGCGGCTGACGCGCTGACGGCGGTGCCCCTGGGCGTGGCGTTCGCGATCGGCCGGCGGGCGCCGACCCGGCGTTACACGTACGGCTTCGGCCGGGCCGAGGATCTCGCCGGGGTGGTGATCGTCCTGCTGATCGCTGCCTCATCGGCGCTCGCCGCCTACGAGGCGGCGGGCAGGCTCGCGCACCCGCGCCGGGTGACCGACCTGGTGGCGGTCGCGCTCGCAGCGCTGATCGGGTTCACCGGGAACGAGCTGGTCGCCCGGTACCGGATCGCGGTCGGCCGCTCGATCGGCTCGGCGGCCCTGGTCGCCGACGGGCTGCATGCCCGGACCGACGGCTTCACCTCACTGGCTGTGCTGCTCGGCGTCGGCGGGGTGGCGCTCGGCTGGAGCTGGGCCGACCCCGCGGTCGGCCTGCTGATCACGGTCGCGATCCTGGCCGTGCTCCGCCAGGCTGCGCGGGACATCTACCGCCGCCTCATGGACGCGGTCGACCCGGCACTGGTCGACGAGGCCGAGCGGGTGCTCAGGGCCACGCCGGGCGTGCTCGATGTCGGCGCGGTGCGGCTGCGCTGGCTCGGCCACCAGCTCCGCGCCGAGTGCGAGGTGATCGTCGACGGCGCGGCCAGCGCGATCGCCGCCCATCAGGTCGCCGTCGCCGCCGAGCACAATCTGCTGCACGCGCTGCCCCGGCTGGCCGCCGCGCTGGTCCACGCCGACCCTCGCTCCCACCACGGCACCGACTATCACGCCCTGCTCGCCCCGCACCGGACCGCTCCCGGCTCGTGAGCGATTGCCCGGGGCGGTGCCGTGACCGGGCCGCCGAGGGAGCGCGACCCGGCCGGGCGCGGGCCGCGGTCCGCCCGCCGGCAGGCTCGCGCCCGCCGCTGCGGGCTCAGGCTCCGAGCAGCGCGGCGACGGCGTCCAGCGCGCCCGGCACCAGCGCGTAGTACGACCAGACTCCCCGCCTGTCCCTGGACAGGATTCCCGCCTCGACCAGGACCTTCAGGTGATGGGAGACCGTCGGCTGGGTCAGGCCGAGCGGCCTGGTCAGGTCGCACACGCACGCTTCCCCGCCCTCGTGCGCGGCGATCAGGGAGACGATCCGAAGCCTGGCCGGGTCGGCCAGCGCCCTGAGCACGCGGGCCAGGCCGGCGGCCTCGGCCGCCGACAGCGGCTCGCGCAGCAGCGGCGTGCAGCATGCCGGGGCTGGCCGGCCCGCCGGGCTCGCGGCGATCGCCGGGCTGTCCCCGCCCGCCGGGCTCACGGGACGGGCCGCGCTCGACGGGCGGACCTCGCCATGTTGCTCACCTGGCCAGTATGGGGCATGACATTGACAATCGTCTATCAATCTGCGAGAGTGCGTAAGGCATCGATCAAGATCTATGCCTGGAGGTCGTGATGGGCGACGCGGCGAGCGAGCGGCTGCGAGATGAGGTCCGGACCCGCTATGCGGCGGCCGCGCGCGCCGTGCGCGGGAGGCCGGCCACCTCCGCAGGCTGCTGCGGCGAGCCCGCCGCGACGCCGGCCGAGCCCGAGCAGGAGCCCGGGTCGGCCGGGTGCTGCTGCGGCGAGCCCGCGGCGGCATTCGGCGCCGCCCGCTACGGCGCCGAGGACCTCGGCGGATTGCCCGAGGAGGCGGTGCTGGCCAGCCTCGGGTGCGGGAACCCGCTGGCCGTGGCCGGCCTGCGCGAGGGCGAGCGGGTCCTCGACCTCGGCTCGGGCGGGGGCATCGACGTCCTGCTGTCGGCCCGCAGGGTCGGGCCGTCCGGGTTCGCCTACGGCGTGGACATGACCGACGAGATGCTCGAGCTGGCCCGGGCGAACGCGGCCCGGGCGGGGGCGGCCAACGTCGCGTTCCTCAAGGGCGAGATCGAGGCGCTGCCGCTGCCCGGCGGGTCGGTCGACGTGGTGATCTCGAACTGCGTGATCAACCTCTCCGCCGACAAGCCCGCCGCGCTGGCCGAGATGTTCCGCGTGCTCGTTCCCGGCGGGCGGATCGGGATCTCCGATGTGGTCGCCGAGGACCACATGGATCCGGCCATGCGGGCCGCCGCCGGCTCCCATGCCGGCTGCGTCGCCGGCGCGCTGTCCCGCTCGGAGTACCTTGACGGCCTGCGCGAAGCGGGATTCGCGGACGCCTCGGTGACCTTCACCCGCGAGGCCGCGCCCGGCATGCACACCGCCGTCATCCGGGCGGTCAAGCCCGGCTGACCGCGGTCAGCCCGCGCAGATCGCCTCGACGAACTGCCCAACCGCCGGCTCGGGCAGGTGACGGGCCAGGTCGGCCTCGCTGATCATGCCGACGAGCCGGTGGTCATCGATCACCGGCAGGCGGCGGATCTTGTGCTCCTCCATCGTGAAGAGCACGTCGCCGACGTCCGCGCTCGCGTCGATCGTGACCGGGGTCCCCTGGGCCAGCTCGCCCGCCGTCATGACCGCCGGGTCCCCGCCGGCGGCGATGCACTTGATCACGATGTCCCGGTCGGTGATGATCCCGTGCAGCCGGTCGTCGTCGCCGCAGATCGGCAGGGCCCCCACGTCCAGGTCCCGCATCCGCCGCGCCGCGTCCCGCAGGCTCTGGTGCTCGCCGATGCACTCCGCTCCCGCATGCATGATCTCACGCGCCGTAGTCATCCCTCTCCCCCTTCCGGGAGGACCCCGTGCCCTCCCCCGTCTCCCCCGCCCCCGGGGCCGGCTGCCTTGACCAGCAGCAGCAGCTCATGGGTCCGCCTGGCGGCCTCCCTGGCGCGGTCGCCGCCCGGCTCGGACATCGGGCTGCCCTCCAGGCCGCGCGCGAGCACTTCGACGGCCTCGGTCAGCGTCTCCACCTGCGCCTCAAGGCGGTTCAGCCGCTCCCGCTCAGTGCCGGGCGCGAGCGGTGCCGATCCTGGTGAGCTGCTCATGCCTGTGAATGCTCCCCCCTTGCCGCCGCCTCACACCTGCGGGCGTGGCGACCACCGAGGGCCCATCGCCCGCCACTGCGCGTCCCACCCTGCCATCCGGCGCCGGTCGATCAGCCAGTGCGCCAGCCACGCGGCCGCGGCCAGCACGGCGCCGAGCACCAGCACGCCCGCCATCGCGGCCTGATCCCGGGTGACCGGCTGGGCGGGCGGAGCGGCCAGGTGCCCGGCGGAGTCCACCCAGACCATCACCACCGTGCCCGGCCGCGACCCGGGGGGCGCCACGACCTGCCCGGTGTGCCGCACGCCGGCCGGCCAGGTCCACCGCGCCACGGCGAGCGGCCGTATCCCGAGCGGGACGACCCGCGGCCCGAGGCGCGGAACGCCGGTCAGCAGCTCCGCCCGGATCAGGTGCCGTCCGGCGCCGGCGGACGGGGCACTGGCCCGCGCCAGCGGCCGGCCGGATCCGCCGGCGACCGCCGTCGCGCGCGACGGCGGCGACGCCCACCCTTCCGCCAGGCTGGCGGCGACCGGCGCCAGGACCGCGAACGCCACCAGCAGGCTCGCCATGATCGCGACCTCGGCCCGGTCGACGGCCCGCCGGACCGGGTTGCGATCTGGCATGATCCCGCGCACCCACCTCACCGGCCGGCTCAGCCGCCACCGCAGCCGGCGGTCTGCCCTTGGTACCGCGCGTCGTCTCATGACCGGATCCCTCGTCAGGAACTACGTTTCACTGTCCTCCCGAGTGCCCGGCGCGGCGGAGAGGCGAACCGCCCGCGCTCTTGGGACCTTCGCCACGGTGCGGCACGCGGGGCATCGCCGACAGTGGAACGCATGAACGTGCCGGAGCCAGCCGCCAGCGGACCGCGGGCCGGCCGGAGCGGGCCCGCCGGGCAGGTCACGATCGCCCTCGCCGGCGACACGATGCTTGGCCGAGGGGTCGGCGCGCAGATCACCAGGTCGGGCTGGCGCGGCCTGTTCGGGGACCGCCTGCGCGGCCTGGTCGCCTCGGCGGATCTCGCTGTGCTCAACCTGGAGTGCTGCGTCTCCGCCCGCGGCGAGCCATGGGCCAGCCAGTTCAAGGCCTTTCACTTCCGGGCGCCGCCGCAGGCCGTGAAGGCCCTCGCCCGCCTCGGCGTGGACGCCGTCACCCTGGCCAACAACCACGTCCTCGACTACGGCTACGCCGCGCTCGCCGACACGCTTGCCCTGCTGCACCGCGCGGGCATCGCCACGGCCGGCGCCGGGATGGATGCCGGCCAGGCACGGGCTCCCGCCCGCCTGCGCGCGGGCGGGACCGAGATCGCCCTGCTCGGGATCGCCGATCACCCGGCGGACTTCGCGGCCACCGCGGACCGGCCGGGCATCGCCTACGCCGACCTGCGGGAGGGCGTCCCCGGCTGGATGCTCGGCCAGGTGGCGAGCGAGGCGGCTGGGGGACGGACGGTCCTGGTCATGCCGCACTGGGGACCGAACATGTCGACCGAGCCAGCCCCGTACATCCGCGCGGCGGCACGTGCCCTCCTCCACGCCGGCGCCACGCTGGTGGCCGGCACGTCAGCGCACGTGTTCCACGGCATGAGCGGGCCGGTCCTGTACGACCTCGGCGACTTCATCGATGACTACGCCACCGATCCGGATCTCCGCAACGACCTCGGGCTGCTGTTCCTGGTGCGGCTGGCCGGAGGGGAAGTGCGCCGCGTCGAGGCGGTCCCGCTCCGGCTGGACTACGCGAGGACCGAGGTGGCATCGGGGGCCGACCGCGCGTGGGCCATGAGCCGGTTCACCCGGGCCTGCGCCCGGCTCGGCACCAGCGCCCGCGCGGCAGGCGACCGCCTGGTGGTCGAGTTGGGCCCCGGCTAAGCGGCCCGCCCGCGCGGCGGCCGCCGTGGCGGGCGCGCCGGGCGCGCATCGCCGGCTGCCGTCGGTGACGTCCCGCGGCGGGCCTAGAATCCACTGAAATCCCTGCCCGGCGACCAGAGGATGCGGTGACCGACGCGCGCGCTCGCTCCCGGCGACGCGGCCAGGGGGCGGCAGCCGCCGCGGGCGGGCCGCCGCCGGGCGGGCGCGGCGTCCCTCGCCCCGGGCGGCGCGCGTGACCGGGCCGGCCGCCGAGGCCGTGTCCGTGCTGGCGCTCGCGGTCGTGCTCGGCTGGGCGATCGCCCGGCCGCGCGGCTGGCCAGAGGCAGTGGCCGCGGTCCCGGCGGCCGCGGCGCTCGTGGCGGCCGGGGCGATCTCCCCGGGCGCCGCGCTGGCCGAGGCCCGGCGCCTGGGCCCGGTGCTCGCGTTCCTCGCCGCGGTGCTCGTCCTCGCCCAGGCCTGCGACGACGACGGCGTGTTCCGGGACTGCGGGGCGTGGATGACCCGGCTGTCGGCGGGATCGGCCAGGCGGCTGCTCGGCTGGGTGTTCACGGTCGCGTCACTGACCACCGCCGTCCTCAGCCTGGACGCCACGGTGGTGCTGCTCACGCCTGTGGTCTTCGCCACGGCCGCCCAGCTGCGCGCGCGGGCGCGGCCGCACGTGTACGCCTGCACTCACCTGGCGAACACCGCGTCGCTGCTGCTGCCGGTCTCCAACCTCACCAACCTGCTCGCCTTCGCCGCCAGCGGGCTCACGTTCGGCCGGTTCGCCGCGCTCATGACGCTGCCGTGGCTGGCCGCGATCGGCGCCGAGCACGTCGTGCTGAGCCGGTTCTTCGCCGCGGACCTGGACGCGGGCGGGCAGCCACCGCCGGCGGAGCCAGCCCGGGAGGTCCCGGTCTTCGCGCTCGCCGTGCTGGCCGGCACGCTCGCCGCGTTCGCGCTGACGTCGGCCGCGGGGATCGCCCCGGCCTGGGCCGCGGGCGCCGGGGCGGCGGTCCTCGCCGGCCGGTCGCTGGCCAGGCGCCGCGCCACAGCGCGGACAGTGGCCCGGGCGGCCTCGCTGCCGTTCCTGGCGTTCGTTCTCTGCCTGGGCATCGTGGTCCGCGCGGTGGTCGCGAACGGCCTGGCCCGCGCCCTCGGCCCGGTGATCCCCGCGGGACGCGGGCTCGCGGCGCTGCTGGCGCTGGCCGCGCTCGGGGCGGTCCTGGCGAACCTCATCAACAACCTGCCCGCCGTCCTCGTGCTCACCCCGCTCGCCGCGCCGGCCGGGCCGGGCGCCGTGCTCGCGATCCTGATCGGCGTGAACATCGGCCCGAACCTGACCTACACCGGGTCGCTGGCCACCCTGCTGTGGCGGCGAGCCTGGCACCGGCACGAGAGCTCTGGACCGTCGCTGCGCGAGTTCACCATGCTGGGACTGCTCACCGTCCCGGCCGCGCTGGCGGCCGCGGTCCTCGCCCTGTGGGCCGGGCTGGCCCTCATCGGAGGCTGATCGATGACCGTCCTCGTCTGGATCACCGAGGGAACCTGGCGCGCGTGCGTGGCCGCCGCCCGCGCGGTCGTCCCGGACGACGCGCCGGTCCTGCTGCTCCACGTGACGCCCGAGGACCTGCCCGGCGCGGCGCACGGCGCCTACGAGGCGCTGCTCGGCCGCGGCCATCCGGAGCGCGACCCCGGGCCGCGGGTCGCGGCGGCCGCCGCCCGGTCGGGTGCGGACCTGCTCGCGGACGCGGCCCGCGCGCTCGGCCGGCCGTGCGAGCGGGCCGAGCGCCGCGGCCGTCCCGAGCGCGAGGTCCTCACGGCGGCCGCCGGCGCGGACCTGCTGATCGTGGCCCGCGACGGCGATAGGTCCCGGCCCGGCCCGAAGAGCCTGGGCCATGCGACCAGGTTCGTCGTGGACCACGCGCCCTGCGCGGTCCTGCTGGTCTGGCCCGGCCGGCCGCGGCAGCCGGGCGACTCACGGCACGGCCCGGGGCCCGGCGCGCCTGCGCCGGGCCCGCCCGGCCCCCCGCCGCCGCACCGCCGGCCTGGCTGACCGGCGCCCCGCCGGGCCGGCCGGCCCGGCGGCCTCAGCGGCGGGAGCGCGCCTCGCCGAGCGCGCGGCCGACCAGGACGCGCGCCAGGTGCTCGCGGTAGGCGCGGCTGCCGTTCAGGTCCTCGGGCGCGCTGGTGCCCTCCGCCGCGCGCGCGGCGGCCTCGTCCGGCGCGGCGCCCGACGCCAGGGCATCCTCGACCGCGCGGGCGCGCAGCGGCGTCGGGCCCATGTTCACCAGCGCCACGCGGTCGCCGGCCACCGCGACCCCGACGATCGCCCAGTCGATGCCCCGCTTGGTGAACTTCTGGAACGACCAGCCCGACGGCCCCGCCTTCGGGAACCTGATCTCGGCGAGCAGCTCACCGGGCTCCAGGACGGTCTCGAACAGGCCGGTGAAGAAGTCGCCGGCGGCGATCTCCCTGGTGCCCGACGGCCCGCGCGTCACCAGCGTCGCGCCCAGGGCCAGGGCCACCGCGGGAAGGTCGGCGGCGGGATCGGCGTGGGCGAGCGACCCCCCGATCGTGCCCCGGTGCCGCACCTGGGGATCGCCGACCCGGCCGGCGGCGTGGGCCAGCAGCGGCAGCTCGCGCCGCAGCAGCGCCGAGCCCGCGACCTGGTCGTGGGTGGCGAGCGCGCCCACGCGGACGTGGCCGTCGGCCTCGCTGATGTGGCTGAGCTCGCCGATCCCGCCGATGTCCACCAGCTCGGGCGGCACGACCAGGCGCAGCTTCATCAGCGGAAGCAGCGAGTGCCCGCCGGCCAGGAACTTCACGTCCTCCCCGCCGCGGGCGGCCAGCGTGACCGCCTCATCGACCGTGGCGGCCCGCCGGTAGGTGAAGGGCGCCGGGATCAACTGCCCCCCCTCTCGCTCGCGGCGGCCAGCACCGCCCTGACGATGTTGTGGTAGCCGGTGCAGCGGCAGAGGTTCCCCTCCAGCGCCGACCGGATCTCCTCCTCGGTGGGAGAGGGATTCTCCGCGAGCAGCGAGACGGCCGCCATGACCATGCCCGGCGTGCAGAACCCGCACTGCAGGGCGTGCTCGGCGCGGAAGGCCCGCTGGACGGGATGCATCTGGTCCGGCCCCGGCGCCAGCCCCTCCACCGTGGTCACCTCGTGGCCATCCGCCTGCGCGGCGAGCACCGTGCACGACTTGACGGAGCGGCCGTCGAGCAGCACGGTGCAGGCCCCGCACGAGCTCGTGTCACATCCGGTGTTGGTGGCGGTGAGCCCGGCCACGTCACGGATGAAGTGGACCAGCAGCGTGCGGTCCTCGACGTCGGCGCCGACCTGGCTGCCGTTCACGCTGATCGCAACCTTCACAAGATCACGCCCGTTCCGTTGATCGCGGCCCAGACCCTGGCCGGGGTGAGTGGCATGTCGATGTGGCGGACGCCGCGGTGGCTGAGCGCGTCGATGACGGCGTTCTGCACGGCGGGAACGGCGCCGATCGTGCCCGCCTCGCCGATCCCCTTGGCGCCCAGCGGATTGGCGGTCGTCGGCGTCTGCTTGGCCAGCAGCTCGAAGCTGGGCAGCTCGGCGGAGGTGATGACGGCGTAATCGGCCAGCGTGCCGGTGACCGGATTGCCCTGCCCGTCGTAGACCACCTCCTCAAGCAGCGCCTGGGCGATCCCCTGGGCGATCCCGCCGTGCCGCTGCCCCTCGGCGAGCACGGGGCTGATGATGGTCCCGGCGTCGTCCACCGTGACATGCCGCAGCACCCGCACCTTGCCGGTCTGCGTGTCCACCTCGACGACGGACAGGTGCGTGCCGAACGGGAACGTCGGCTGGCCGCCGGTGTAGTTGACCGACGCGGCCAGCCCCTCGGCCGATGCGTGCGAGGCGACCTGCGCCCAGGTCATGGCCGCCTCGGGGTCGCCGCGGACGTGCCAGAGCCCGCGCTCGGCGTCCAACTCGAGGTCAGCCTCGCTGGCTTCGAGCAGGTCGGCGGCCACCCGGCGGGCCTGCTCCCGGACATCGGCAGCGGCCACGTGCACCGCCGCGCCGCCGATCTGCAGCGACCGCGACGCGTAGGTCCCCGTCCCCCGCGGGATGAGGTCGGTGTCCCCGTGCACCACGGTGACCTTCGCCATCTCGATGCCGAGCTCGTCCTGGACCAGCATGGCCCACGCCGTGTGGTGGCCCTGCCCGTGCGCCGAGCTGCCGGTGTAGACGGTGGCCGTGCCGTCGGGGTGCACGACCAGGCGGGCCGTCTCCCCGCCGGCGGCGTCCGCCGCGGTGATCTCCACGTAGCTCGACAGGCCGATGCCCAGCTGGACCACGTCGCCGCGCTCTCTCCGGCGCGCCTGCTCGGCCCGCAGGTCCGCGTAGCCCGCGGCGGATAGCACCTGGTCGAGCGCTGCGGCGTAGTCCCCGGTGTCATACCGGGCGCCGCCGGCTGTCTGGTAGGGGAACCTGTCCGGCGGCACCAGGTTGGTCCTGCGCACCTCGGCCGGGTCCAAGCCGATCTCGGCCGCGAACAGGTCGACCGCCCGCTCGATCGCGGCGGTCGCCTCCGGCCGGCCCGCGCCGCGGTAGGCCCCCGTCGGGGTGGTGTTCGTCACCACCACCTGGTACGCGGTCTGAACGTGGGCGATGTCGTACGGCCCGCTGGCCATCATGCAGGTGAGGAACGGCAGGAACCCGCTCATCCGCGGGTAGGCCCCCGCGTCCTGGACGACGTGCAGCCGGTAGGCGAGGATGCGGCCGTCCTTCCTCCCGCCGATCTTGATGACCTGCCGCTGGCCCCGCCCGTGAGTCATCGCCACGAGGTTCTCGCTGCGCGTCTCGGCCCAGCGCACCGGGCGGCCCAGCCGCCGCGCCGCCCACGCGATCACCAGGGCATCCCGGTCCACGCCCACCTTGGCGCCGAAGCCGCCGCCGACGTCCGGCGTGATCACCCGGACCGCGGCCGGGTCCAGGCCGAGCACCCCCGCCATCACGAACCGGCCGAGCTGCGCCGCCTGCGTGCTCAGCCAGGCGGTGAGCCGGCCATCGGCCCACCGGGCGGCGGCCGCGCGGGCCTCCATCGGCACCGGGGCCACCCGCTGGTTGACGATCGTCCGCTCCACGACCACGTCGCAGCCGTCGAAGATCGCGTCGTCCGCCTGCCCGCCGGCGGTGATCGGGACGTTCGAGCCGGTTCCGGGGAACAGCAGGGTCTGGCCGGCCAGCGCCGCCTCCACGCCCACCACCGCAGGCAGCGGCTCGTAGTCCACGCTGACCAGCTCGGCCGCGTCCTCGCCCTGGTAGCGGCCCTCGGTGAGCACGACCGCCACCGGCTCGCCCACGAAGCGGACCCGGTCCGCCGCCAGCAGCGGCTCGGCCCACGGGCCGCCCAGGGGCACCGGGGCCTCCCCGCCCCCGCCGGGCGGCGGCGGGGGCGGGGGGCCGAGGTCGTCCATGTCGGCGGCGGTCAGCACGGCGATCACGCCGGGCGCCCGAGCCGCCGCCGATGCGTCGACGCCGGTGATCCGCGCGTGGGCGATGGGGCTGCGCACGAAGGTGGCCCAGGCCGCTCCGGCGAGCTCTGGCACCCGCAGGTCCTCGACGTAGCTCCCGCCAGCCGTCAGCAGCCGCGGGTCCTCGGTCCGCACGACCCTGGTGCCCACGATGCTCATCGGATCACCAGCCCTTCCTGGACGCGGCCGCCCACGGCGCGGCCACGTCGCGGCGAAACGGTGGGATCAGTATCCCCGTGAGCCTCGCGTGCTCGCAAGCGCGGGCCAGCCCCGGCACACGGGTGGGCACGGGACGCCCGCGGCATCCCGCCGGCTCATCGCCATCCCGGAGGGCGTACCGCCGGGAGGTCATCTCCCGGCGGATCAGGCTCATGCACGAGCGGGGCGTCCGGGAGCGGCCCGGCGCGTGAGCCCGCCCCACAGGCCGACCCGCTCGGCCAGGAACGCCTCCACCGCGGCCACGAACCCGGCCTCCTGGCCGGGCGTGACCGCGAGGCTGAGCGCCAGGTAACCGCGGGGCGCGATGTAGTACCCGGCTTCGAGGAGGTCGAGGAAGAGCACCTCCAGCAGGCGGGGGTCGCCGCGCTCGGCGTCGGCCGGGGTGCGCACGGGCCCGGCCGTCGCGTGCACGGCGAGCAGGCTGCCAGCCCCGGTGACGGAGAACGGCGCCCCGGCGCGCGCGAAGGCACGGCCGAGCTCCTCGCGGAGCGCGTCCCCCCGGCGGGCGTGCTCCTCCGCCACCGGCGGGGGGAAGATCCGGGTGAGCCCGGCGTGGCCGGCGGCCATGGAGATCACGTTGTTGTTGAACGTGCCGGCGTGGGCGAGCGCCCCCGGGCGCGAGGGGTCGAACAGGGCCATCACGTCGGCGCGCCCGCCGAACGCGCCAAACGATGAGCCGCCGCCCAGGTACTTGCCGAGCGTGGTGAGGTCGGGCGTGACCCCCAGGCGCGCTTGCAGCCCGCCCGCGCCGGTGCGCGAGGTCATCACCTCGTCGAGGATCAGCAGGGCGCCCGCCTCGCGGGTGGCCTCGCGCAGGCCGGCCAGGAAGCCGGGCTCGGCGGGAATGCACCCGCCGGAGCCGAGCATCGGCTCCGCGAGCACGCAGGCCAGCGAGCCGGCGTGCGCGCGCACCAGGGCGCGCGCCCCGGCCGTGTCGTTGTAGTCGGCGAGCACCACGTCGAACGGCGCGTTGACCGGGGACGGGCCGTGGGCGAAGTTGAGCACCCCGCCGTGGTAGCCGCCGCGGAAGGCGAGCACGCGATCGCGCCCGGTGAACGCGCGGGCCGCCGCGATCGCCATCAGGTTCGCCTCGGTGCCCGAGTTCGTGAAGCGGACCCGTTCGATCGAGGGGAACCGGGCGCAGATCGCCTCCGCCAGGTCCACCTCGCGACCGGTGTGGGCGCCGCGGCTGATTCCCTCGTGCAGCGCCGCGGTGATCGCCTCGGCGATGACGGGGTGCGAGTGGCCGTACAGCCCGGCCGAGTACTCCCCGAGCAGGTCCACGTAGCGGTGGCCGTCGGCGTCCTCCAGGATGGCATCCCACGCCCTGGCGATCCGCAGCGGGAACGGCCGGTGATAGAGCACGGTGCGGGTGTTCCCTCCGGGCAGGTGCAAGCTCGCCCGCTCGTGCAGCTGCGCCGTGCGCGGCCGCCGCTCGGCGTACCTGGCGCGCGCCCGCTCCACCGCGGCGTCCAGCGCGTCCGCGCGCGCCTGCTCCTCGGTCCCCATCATCGTCCCTCCCGCGCGGCCACCTGCCCAGATCGTATGCACGCCACCGCGCCGGGACCGCACCGCGCCGGGACCGCACCGCGCCGGGCTTCACGACGCCTTTGGCAGTCCCGTGCCCGGCGGTGCCTGCGCCGCCTTCGGCGCGGCCGCCGCGGCCCGCCTGCGCCGCGACGTCGGCACCGGGCCCGCGGCCGCAGCGGCCGGCTCGCCCGGCGCACCCGGCGGGGCCGTCCCGGGCGGCGCCCCGGCGGGCGGGCCGGCGGGCGCATCGGATCCTGCGCGCCGGGCCGCGCCGGGCCGCTTGGACTGCCGGAGGCGGGCGCTCGCCACGGCGAGGGCGACGAAGAACGCGCCCGTGACCGCGAGCGTGACCGGCAGCCCGAGCGGCCCGCGGAAGTAGCGGATCGCCGCCGCGGTGACATAGCCGAGCAAGCCGGCCGATCCGAGGCCGAGCAGCACCGAGCTCCACGGGCGCACCCGGGCGGCGACCGCGGCGATCACGGCCGCGACCGCGGTGGCGATGGCGAGCGCGTAGACCCAGCCGTGGCCCCACACCGACAGCGCCGGCGCGGCCAGGGCGAGCGCGGCGCCCGCCAGCAGGGTCGTCCACAGTGGCTCCGGGTAGCGCCACGCGAGCACGGTCCAGCCCAGGCCCAGCGCCCAAAGCCCGAGGGATGCCGTCAGCCACCAGGCTCCGTGCCCGCCGATCAGCAGGCCCGTGCCGGACGCCGCGGCCACCAGCCCGGCGAACATCACGGTCATCTGCGCCTCGCTGCGGCCGACGGCCCACAGGCCCGCCGAGTACGCCGCGACTGCGGCGCCGACGGCCAGGGTCGTCGCCGCCCCGCCGGCGCCCAGCAGGCCATGTGCCGCGATCCCCGCCGCGGTCCCGCCGCAGCATGCCGAGGCAAGCCAGGTGAACGCGGTGAGCCTGCGCAGCGGCGGGGACGTCACCTCGCGCACCACGAAGCCGATCGCGAAGAGAAGGATCGCCGCGCCGAGGAAGATCTCGACGTACTCCCAGGCGGTGATCTCCCGCCAGCGCTCGGCGACCGCCGCCACGCCCCCGGCCACCATCAGGGCGGTGCCGACATAGGCAAGCGACTCGGTGAGCACCAGGTAGCCGCGGCGCACGGCCAGGGACGATCCAGGCTCGGGCGCCGGCATCGGCCGCCATCGGACGCGGTAATGGATCAGCCCGGCCACGAGCGAGGAGAAGAGCGCGGCGAAGCCCACAGCGAGCAGAGCGAATCCGAACATGGCAAGCCTCCGCGCGGTCACCGGCCACCGGATGCCGGAACCCGCCATTTGCAGGATGACCGGGCCGCAGGCGGTGACGGCAGTGCCGAAGGTCACGAAATGGCAGGTGAACGACCCGGCTGGGCCGGACTGGCGGTGGCTGACCGCCCGTGCGGGGGCGGGCGCGGCCCGGGGCGGTCAGCTCCTGCAGCGGGACGCTCAGGTCCGGCTCTGCCCGAGCTTGGCGGCGGGACTGCCGGCGGGATGGAACACCCCGAGCACCCGCAGCGGCGTGCGGCCGGAGTTCTCCAGGCAGTGCGGCAGGCCGGGCGGCAGGTGCAGGCAGGTGCCCGGCACCAGCTCGCGGCGGGCGCCGCCCACGTGCGCGGTCCCCTCGCCGGACAGGACCAGCACGAGCTCGTCGTAGGGATGGCTGTGATCCGGCGCGCGGCCGGGCGGGATCTCGCCGACGAACAAGGTGGCGGCCGGGCAGCCCCGGCCCGGTCCGAACAGCACGCGGAACGTGCGATCCCCGGTGACCTCCGCCGTGCAGTCGGCGAGGTCACGCGCCACCGGAGCACCCGGCCCGGGCCGGCCGGCCCGGCGGCCGGCCGGCAGCCTCACGATGTCGAGCCGCAGGCCGCCTGCGTCCTCGGCGGCGCGGACCAGGCACGAAGCGCCCGGCGGCACCCACACGCCGCGGTCCGGGACCAGGTCCACGTCCTGGTGCCCGTCCCGGCACGCGGCCTCGAGCCGACCCGCGCCGCCGATCACGAACCACAGCTCCCCAGCCGCCCCGGCCCGGCGCCGGCGGCATCCGCCGGCTGGCACCTGGGCCACCAGCCTGACCAGGCCGCGTGCGTCCGGCCGGGGACCGCCCGGGCGCAGCAGCGCCCGCACCGTGGTCCCGCCGGCATTCCCCCCGGCGGAAGCGGCGGGCGGCCTGGCCACGGCGCCGCCGTGAGTGCGCCCTCCCGCGCCGCGCCCTCGCCGTTGCCCTTCCGCGCCTGCCTGCGCGAGCAGGCCGGAGAATGCCGCGAGGAACTGGTCGATCTCCGCGGGCGTGTTGTAGTGCGCCAGGCCGATCCGCAGCGCCTCGCCCCAGCCGATCCGCTCGCGCAGGCCAAGCGCGTAGTAGCTGTCGTGGCTCCAGACCCCGAAGCCCCGCGCGGCGAGCTGTTCGCTGAGCATCGCCGATGGCACGCCGGGGACGTTCACCAGGAACGTCGGTACCCGCCCGGTCATGACCGGCAGGCCGAACAGGCGCGCGGCATCCGGCAGCCCGGCCAGCAGCCGCTCGCCGAGCTGCCGCTCCCAGTCCGCGAGCGCGGCCATGCCGCCGAGGCTGTCCAGGTAGGCGAAGGCCGCCAGCAGCCCGCCGAGCAGCTCGTACGGGAGCGTGCCGGTCTCGAATCGGTGGCCGACGGGCTGCGACGAGGCGGGCCGGGCCTTGTACGGCCGCCACGACTCCAGCAGCTCCCGGCGGCCGAACGCGATGCCCAGGTGGGGGCCGCAGAACTTGTAGGAGGAGCAGATCAGCAGGTCGGCGCCGATCGCGCCCACGTCGACCGGCCGGTGCGCGGCGTACTGCACCGCGTCGACCCAGGCGAGCGCTCCGGCCGCGTGGGCCAGGTCGCAGACCGCCCGGGCGTCCACGATCGTGCCGGTCGAGTTCGCCGCCCACGGGAAGGCCACCACCTTGGTCCGCGGGCCGAGCTGGCGCTCCAGGTCGGACAGGTCGAGCGCGGTGTCGGCGCGCACGTCGGCGTGCCGGACCACCAGGCCGAGGTCCCCGGCCAGGTCGAGCCAGGGCGCCACGTTGCCGTCGTGGTCCAGCCGGGTGACCACGATCTCGTCGCCCCGCCTCAGCTCGCGCCCGAGCGTGCGGGTGAGCGTGAAGTTCAGCGAGGTCATGCTCGCGCCGAAGATGATCTCGTCCGGCGTGCAGCCCAGGAAGCGGGCCGAGGCCGCGCGGGCGTGCGCCACGAGGGCCTCGATCCGCCGGCTCGTCGCGTACGGAGCTCCCATGTTCCCGCTCGCCTCGCGGAGCACCCGGGCCACCGCCTCGGCGACCTCGTCGGGGGTCTGAGTGCCGCCGGGGGCATCGAGGTACACGAAGCCATCCCGGAGGGAGCTGAACCGGGCACGAACCTCTGCGATGGTATCTACAGTGATAAATATCCCCACTTCGAGCAAAGTATGCCGAGACGGCTGGCGGGTCAACGGGGCGGCGGCCGATCCAGGACCTGCGACGCCCCCGCCGCCGGGCATCGCGCCCGCGCGGCGATGGCCCCCGCGGCCAGCCACCCGGCCGCGATCGCCATCCAGTAGCTGACCATGCGGAAGACCAGCGCGGCGGCCAGCGCGGGGACGCGCCCGGTCCCGTAGGCGGCCAGGATCACCGCCAGGCTCCCCTCGACCAGCCCGAGGCCGCCCGGGGCGACCGGAAGGGAGCCCACGACCTGCGCGACGCCGTAGGCAAGCAGGACGTCGCTCCACGGGACGGGCGCGCGCACCGCGCCGAATGCGCAGATCAGGCACAGGAAGTCACAGCACCACACCGCGGTGGCCATCGCCACCATCGCGGCGGCGGCCCGCATGCCGAGCGGCACCAGCCGCATCCGCTCCAGTGCCTGCTCCACCCGGGAGCCACGGGCCGGGCGCCCGGTCACCCGCGCCAGCAAGCGGGGCACCGACCGGCTCGCCGCCCCCGCCAGCCGCAGCACCAGGTCGCGGCGGACCAAGATCGCCCCGGCGGCCGCGATGATCACCAGGCCGGCGACGGCGGCGCGGGCCTGCCGGGCGCCGCCGGGCCCGGCGAGCGCGACCAGCACCCCGGCGAGCAGCACCAGCGACATCCCGATCGCCTGGGCGATGAGGATCGTGAAGATCGCCCAGCCGGCGGCGGCCGGGCTCGCGCCCCGCCGCCGGTACCAGCGGTAGCGGTAGGCGCTGGAGACCGCGGGCTCGCCGGGGACCGAGCAGGCGATCGCGTCGTTGGCGAGGGTGAGCAGGAACAGCGCGCGCACCCGCACGACCGCCCCGGCCGCCCGGAGCACGCGGTGCTGCAGCAGCGCGTAGCCGAGCAGCGAGCCGGTCTCGGCAGCGACCGCCCCGGCGACCCAGCCCCCGTCGACGCGGCTGAGCTGGTGCCAGGCGGCTGCCAGCTCGCCCCGGCGGCCGGCGAGCAGCACCAGGACGCCGGCGCCGACCGCGATGCCGATCAGGTACCGGATGAGCTCCGCGCGGCGCCTGCGCGAGGGCGCCGCGGGGAGGATCGCGCCCGCCGGCAGCGGTTCGCCCGCCACCGCCTCGTCTGCCATGGGCTCACGGTACCGTCCGGCATCCCGGATCCGGCCTGGCGCGCCCGCGCCAGGCCGGGCGGTGCGGCCGGGCGGTGCGGCCGGGCGGTGCGGCCGGGCGGTGCGGCCGGGCCCGGCGGCGTCACCCGGCCCGGACGACCGCCAGCCCGGTGGCCGCTGCCCGCCCGGCCGGCGAGGCGGGCCGGTGCGATCATGGGCTCCCGAGGCGAAAGGAGCGGATGTGACCGTAGGGCACTCCAGCGGCGGCGTGTTCGGCGGCCGGATCGGCCGGGACTGGCGGGACTCGGTGCCCTGGTGGCCGCCCGAGCCGCGGCCCCCGGACGGGGCGCCCAACATCGTGCTGGTCGTCCTCGACGACGTCGGGTACGCCCAGCTCGGCTGCTACGGCTCGGACATCGAGACCCCGGTGCTCGACGGCCTGGCCGCCCGAGGGGTCCGGCTCGCCAACTTCCACACCACCTCGCTATGCTCGCCCACCCGGGCCTGCCTGCTCACCGGCCGGAACCACCACCGCAGCGGCATGGGCCGGGTCGCCGAGCTGGCCGTGGGCTTCCCCGGCTACTGGGGGAGGCCGCCGCGGGAGAACGGCTTCCTGCCGGAGGTCCTGCGCGAGCGCGGGTACGCCTGCTACGCGGCCGGCAAGTGGCACCTGACTCCCGAGCACGAGACGCACCTGGGCGCCTCCCGGGCCACCTGGCCGCTGGCCCGCGGGTTCGACCGCTGGTACGGGTTCCACGGCGGCGAGACGCACCAGTTCGCGCCCGCGCTCTACCACGACAACCACTCGGTGCGGCCGCCCGCGGCCTACGCCGACGGCTACCACCTCAGCCAGGACCTGGCCGACCACGCCATAGGGTTCCTCGCCGACCTGCGCGCGGCCGACGCCGGCCGGCCGTTCTTCCTGTACTTCGCCACCGGCGCCTGCCACTCCCCGCACCAGCCGCCGCCGGCCTGGCGCGAGCGCTACCGCGGCCGGTTCGACGACGGCTGGGACGAGTGGCGGCAGCGGGCCTACCGGCGGCAGCTGGAGCTCGGCCTGTTCCCCTCCTCGACGGCCCTGTCGCCGCGGCCCGCCTGGGTGCCGGCCTGGGAGAGCCTGAGCGCCGCCGAGCGGGAGGTGGCCGCGCGGTTCATGGAGTGCTTCGCCGGGTTCCTCTCCCACGCCGACGAGCAGATCGGCCGGGTCCTCGCGTTCATCGACGACCTCGGCGAGGGGCAGAACACCGTCGTCGTGGTGGTCTCCGACAATGGCGCCAGCGCCGAGGGCGGCGCCGCCGGGTCGCTCAACGACGTGCGCCTGCTCAACCTCGACCCGGCGGGCACCGAGGAGATGCACGCCCGGATCGACCAGATCGGCGGGCCGGCCACCCACAACAACTACCCGTGGGGCTGGGCGATGGCGGGGAACACCCCGCTGCGCCGGTGGAAGCGCGAGGTCCACCAGGGCGGGATCGCCGACCCGTGCATCGTCGCCTGGCCGGCCGGCGGGCTGGACGAGGGCGCGGTCCGGCGCCAGTTCACCCACGCGATCGACGTCATGCCCACCGTGCTCGAGCTCGCCGGGATCGAGCCGCCGCCGGTCATCGGCGGCGTGGCGCAGGCGCCGCTGGACGGGGTGAGCTTCGCCTACCTGCTGCGGCCCGGCGGCGGCGGCGAGCCCGAGCGGCACGTCACCCAGTACTTCGAGATGTTCGGCTCCCGGGCGATCTACCACCGGGGGTGGAAGGCGGTTGCGTTCCACCCGATCGGCCCGCTCTACGACGACGCCGATCCCAACGCCCCGTTCGACGCGGACACCTGGGAGCTGTACCACGTCGAACGGGACTGGTCGGAGTGCCGGGACCTGGCCGCCGAGCACCCCGCCCTGGTCGCGGAGCTGACCGGGCTGTGGTGGCAGGAGGCCCGGCGCAACCAGGTCCTGCCGCTGGACAACCGGGTGCTGTGGGCGCTCGTGCACCCCAGGCCCGACCACCGCCGCCCGCGCCGTTCCCACCGCTACTTCCCCGGTGCCGCGCAGGTGCCCGAGTCCGCGGCGGTCAACGTCCGGAACCGCTCGCACGTCCTGATCGTCGACCTCGCCGTCCCCGGGCCCGGCCCGGCCGACGGCGTGCTGCTCGCGATGGGCTCGGCGCTCGGCGGCTGGTCCCTGCACGTCCTCGGCGGGCGGTTGCGCTACGTGCACAACCTGTACGGCAAGGAGCGCCACGTGATCGCCGCGAGGCGGCCGCTGGCGCCCGGGGCGCACCGGGTGGAGTACGCGTTCCGCAAGGATCCCGGCGGGCCGGGCGGGACCGGCGTGCTGCGGGTCGACGGCCGCCAGGTGGCGCACGGACCGATCCCGCAGTTCACCCCGTCCGGGTTCAACGGCGCCGGCGCGGGGCTGACCTGCGGTTACGAGTGGGGGCCGGCGGTCGGCGAGGGCTACGAGGCGCCATTCCCCTTCACCGGCACGATCCGGCGGGCCATGGTCGAGGTCACCGGCCCGGCCGTCCGCGACCCGCTGGCCGAGCTCGAGGCGATCCTGTCGGAGCAGTAGGGATCCCGCAGCAGGCAAGCAGATGCCGGGCCTGGCGGGCTCGGACAGGCCGAAGGCGCAGGGATCCCGCGGCCGGCGGGAATCTCCCCGCGATGACCGGGCACGGATCCCCGCCGGTCGTGGGCCGCCCGGCGGCACGGCTAGCATGGCGGCTGACCCGGCCATCGGACGGCCGGGCCGGGGACAGGACGGGAAGCCAGCCGTGAACGCCGGTGACGTGCGCTCGGTGACCGAGCTCGAGCCAGGGACGACGATCGCGTTCGCCGGGTCGGGCGGGCTGGACAGCTGCACGATCACCCGGTGGCTCGCCGACCGCGGGATCCGGGTGATCTGCCTCACCGGCGACCTCGGCCAGCCGGACGAGGACGACATCGGCGACATCGAGCGCCGCATGCTCGCCGCGGGCGCGGCCGGGTTCCGCCTGATCCCGCTGACCGGCGAGCTCGCCGAGGCCGGCCTGCGGCTGGTCCAGGCGGACGCCCGGTACGACGGCGGCTACTGGAACACCACCGGGATCGCCCGGCACGTCCTCGTCCACGGCCTCGCGCGCGAGCTGGCCGGGCTTCGGATCGGCTGCCTGGCCCACGGCAGCACCGGCCGCGGCAACGACCAGGTGCGGTTCCAGGTCGCGCTCAACCACCTCGCGCCCTCGGTCCGGCTCTACGCGCCGTGGCGGGACGAGGAGTTCCTCGCCAGGTTCCGGGGCCGCGCCGACATGATCGACTTCTGCACCGAGCGGAAGATCCCGATCCGGGCGACCAAGCAGGACCCGTACAGCACTGACGCGAACATGCTGGGGCTGACCCACGAGGCCGGGGACCTGGAGTCGCTGGACACCCCCGCCACGCTCGTCCGGCCGGTGATGACCCGGTGGCCGCAGGACGCGCCCGATGAGCCGGAGGCGTTCGAGGTGCGCTTCGAGGCCGGCCGGCCGGTGCGGATCAACGGGCGGGCCGTCGGCCTGGCCGAGGCCTTCAGGATCGCGAACGAGCGGGCCGGCGCGCACGGCATCGGCCTGGTCCACGTGGTCGAGAACCGGCTGGTCGGCCTGAAGAGCCGCGGCATCTACGAGCAGCCGGGCATCGAGCTGCTCGGCCACTGCTACGAGCTGCTCCGCCAGCTCGTCCTCGACGCCCCGGCGCGCGAGTTCTTCGCCGCGGCCTCGCGGGTGATCGCCGCGCAGGTGTACGCGGGGCGGTGGTTCACGCTGGCCTCGTCCATGGCCGAGCGGGCGGTCGAGGAGGTCTCGCGCCTGGTCACCGGCACGGTCCGGGTGGACCTGTACAAGGGCGCGATCATCGAGCGCTCGCTGGGCGACGCGCCGCACAGCCTGTACCGCGGGGAGCACGTCAGCATGGAGGCGGTCGGCGACTTCGACCACCACGACTCCGAGGGCATGCTGCGGATCATGAGCCTGGGCGCCCGCGCCCTCGCCGAGGCCGGCCAGGCGCGGGACCGGCTCGCGGGCGGGCCCGGGGCCGGCGGGGCCCCGCCGGCTACGCCGTGAGCACCCGGCGCAGCCGCCAGCTCGCCAGGGCGAGCACCGCGGCCGCGTAGCCGGCGAGCACGGCCAGCTGCGGCGCGATGCCCGCGATCGTCGCGCCGTCGCCGACCAGCCGGGCGAACGCGTCGTTCGCCCAGGCCTGGGGGGTCACGTGCGCGACGGCCCGCATCGCCGGGGAGAACAGCTCCAGCGGCACCATGCAGCCGCCGAGGGCGCCGAGCCCGAGGCCGAGCAGCAGGCAGACCCCGATCGCCTGCTGCTCGTTGCGGAACAGCGTCCCGACCAGGATCCCGGCGCCTGCCGCCACCAGGCTGAACACGATCACCACGGCGGCCACGCCCGGCGGGCTGCCCCAGCCGACCCCGAACAGCAGCGCCGACCCCGTGATGATCACGGCGGCCTGGATGATCGCGACCAGGAAGCGCCCGAGGGCCTCCCCGGCGATCACCGCCGACGGCGGGGTGGGCGTGGCGAGCATGCGCCGGGACAGCCCGAGCCGGCGCACCTCGATCTGCCCCACCGCCCCGGTCATCGCGGTGAGGAACAGGAACAGCACCAGCTCGGTCCAGGCGCCCTCGTCGAACTCCCCGACCCGCTGGGCGAACGGGACCGTGCCGGCGCTCGCCGGCCGCACCGTCACGGCGGGCACCAGCGCCTCCGCCCGGCGCGCCGCCGCCAGGCCGGCCTGGAAGCCCGGCGCCGCGTGCTGGGCGACGGCGAACCTGGCCGCGCCGAGCACGGCCGCCTGCGCGGCGACCACCCCCTGGATGGCCTGGCCGAGCTGGCGGGACGACGGGTCCGGGCGCTGCACGTACCGCAGGGCCACGGCCCGGCCGCCGCGGATCGCCTCGCTGTACCCGCGGGGGATCACCAGCCCGGCGCCGAGGTTCCCGCGCGCGACGTCGGTGACCAGCGCGGCCGGGCCGCCGACAGCCACCACCTTCAGGTGCGGGAGCCCTTCGAGCTGGCGGACCAGGGCCGTGCCCAGGGGCCCCGAGCCGGCGCTCACCACGCCGACCCGCGGGGTGGCCGCCCCGCCGAACGTCACGCCGAGCACCAGGATCAGCAGCATCGGGAAGACGAAGACGAAGAACACGTTGGACCGCTGGCGGAACGCGCGGCGCAGGTTGACCAGGCCGATCGACAGCGCCTTCACCGCTCACACCTCCGCGACCCGGCGCAGCCTGGCCAGCGCCACGGCGCCGGTGACCGCGGCGAAGCCCAGCATCGCGAGGGCGGGCACCCAGACCGCCGGGAGGCCGGCACCGCGCAGGTCGCCGAGGCCGCGCAGGAACCACGCCTGCGGCGCGGCGAACGTGAGGCTGGCCAGCACCCCCGGCGCCTCGGACACCGGGAAGAACGTGCCGCCGAGCAGCCCGAGGACCACCGCGACGACGGCCTGCCAGTTCCCGGCCTGCTCGGCGTTCTTCGCGAGCGTCGCGACCAGCGCCATGATGCCGGTGGCGGCGAGGACCGCGGCGACGGTGAGCACGGCCACGCCGAGGGGATCCCCCCAGGAGGCGCCGAGCAGCACGCTCGTGGCCACCTCGAGCACCGCCATGCTGAGGACTCCCAGCAGGAAGCTGGTGGCCAGCTTCCCGCCGAGGACCGACGCCCGGGACACCGGCGCGGCGAGCAGCCGGGCCAGCGTGCCGTCGCCGCGCTCCTCAAGCAGGCTGGTCACGCCGAACTGCACGGTGAAGAACAGGAAGAACACCGCCATCCCGGCGGCGAGGAACGACTTGGTGTCCAGTTGCCTGCTCGCCGCGGACACGTCCTGGGCCGTGACCGGGGACGCGGCGGCCGCCGCGCGGGCGGCCAGCCGCCGCACCGCCGCCGCCGGCGGCGGCGCGGGGCCCAGGTCGCGGAGCGCGGCGGCCACCGACAGGCGCACCCGGTTGAGCTCCGCGGCGAACCCCCCGGCGATCGCCAGGGCGACCTGGCCGGAGATCGGCGAGGCGGCGTCGCCGATGACCGTCAGGGACGCCGGCCCGCCCGACCTCACCCGGGCGGAGAAGCCCCGCGGGATCACGATCACCGCGCCGAGCGCCCCGCTCGCGGTCAGCCGCCGGCCGGCGGCCGCCGTCGGCTCCCGCCGGACCGTCACGACGCCGCTCCGCGCGACGGCGGGGAGCACCTGGCCGGTGAAGCGGGCGGCGACCGGCCCGTGATCCAGGTCGACCACCCCGAGGCGGATGGCCTGGGATCGCCCGGTGACCCCGCCGAGGATCAGGCTGAAGATGAACGCCAGGCCGAACGGCACCACGATCCCCACCAGCAGCGCGGACCGGTCCCTGAGGCGGGAGCGCAGGTCCTTGGCGCAGATCAGCAGCGCGGCCCGCACCGGGCGGCTCCCCTCAGTCCCGCAGCGCCCGGCCGGTCAGGTGCAGGAAGACCGCCTCCAGGTCCGGCTCGGTGACCTCGACGGAGCGGACGGTGACGCCGGCCTGCGCCGCCGCCGCCAGGATCTCCGCCAGATGGCCCCGGGCGCCGGTCACCATCAGGTCCACGCCCTGGCCGGTCACGCTCGCCTCGTGCACCCACTCCCGGCCGGCCAGCGCAGCGGCCCAGGCGCCCAGGTCGCCGGGGGCCAGCAGGCGCACCCGGTCCCGGCCGCCGACCATGCTCACCAGCTCGTCGCGGGTGCCCTCGGCGATCAGCGCGCCGTGGTCGATGATCCCCACCCGGTCGCACAGGCGCTCGGCCTCCTCCATGTAGTGCGTGGTGTAGAGCACCGCGATCCCCTCGCCGGCCAGGCTCTCGACGCTCTCCAGGATGGCGTTCCTGCTCTGCGGGTCGACGCCGACGGTCGGCTCGTCGAGGATCAGCAGCCTGGGACGGTGCAGCAGGCCGAGGCCGATGTTCAGCCGCCGCTTCATCCCGCCCGAGTACGTCTTCACCAGGTCGCCGGCCCGGTCAGCCAGGCCGGTCAGCTCGAGCACCTCGCTGGCCCGCTCCCGCGCCCGCGCCGCCGGCATGCCGTAGAGCCTGCCGAAGAAGACCAGGTTCTCCCTGGCCGACAGGTCCGGGTAGATCGCGAGGTCCTGCGGCACGTAGCCGATCAGCCGCCGGACCGCTACCGCGCGGGTGCTCACCGGCTCGCCGGACACGACGATCCGCCCGGCGTCTGGCTGAAGCAGGCCGGCGATCATCGAGATCGTCGTCGTCTTGCCCGCCCCGTTCGGGCCGAGCAGGCCGTAGGTCTCCCCGGCCTGGATGACGAAGCCGACCCCGTCGACGGCGACGATGCCGCCGAACCTGCGCCGCAGGCCCTCGCAGCTGAGCACGGGACCAGGTGCCACGGTTCCGCCTTCCGGATCTGCCTGCTCTGCCTGTCGCGCCCGGGCCGGTGACGGCGCACCGCCCACGGTAGTGCGCGAGGCCGGCGCCGTCACGCCCGGCGGCCGGCCCGGGAACGCAGAGCACCGCCGGCGTTGCTGGCCGGGAGGCCGGCCGGGCCGGCTCCCGGCCGGCCTCAGCCGGGCTCGCGGGCCGCCGCCCGCAGCGCGTCGAGCTGCCGCCGGGTGCCGACGGCGATCAGCACGGCCCCGGCTTCGACCGGGGAGTGCCGCGGCGGATTGGCGAGGAACTCCCCGCCGGAGGCCCGCAGCGCCAGCACCAGCGCCCCGGTCGTCTCACCGATGTCGGCGTCGTGCAGGGTGCGCCCGGCCAGCCGCGACCCGGCGCTCACCGTCACCTCCTCCAGGCGGAACTCCAGGCTGCCGTCATGCACCACCACGTCGAGGAACTCCACGACGTTCGGCTGGAGCGCGGCCGCCGCGATCCGCTGGCCGCCGATCCGCTGCGGGTTCACCACCCGGGTCGCCCCGGCGCGCAGCAGCTTCGCCTCCGAGTCCGCCGTGCGCGCGCGCGCGACGATGACCAGGTCGGGCCGGAGCGCCCGGGCAGAGAGCGTGACGTACACGTTCTCCGCGTCGGTGCCGATCGCGGCGACCAGCGCGCCGGCCCGCAGCAGGCCCGCCCGGCGCAGCACGTCGTCGTCGGTCACGTCCCCGGCGACGGCCGGCAGGCCGGCGCCGTCCACCCGGCCGGGATCCCGGTCGACGACCACCACCCGGCCGCCCAGCCCGGTGATGAACCGCCCGGCCGCCTGGCCCACCCGGCCCCATCCGCACACGATCGTGTGCCCGCTCATCCGGGCGATGGTCCGCTCCATCCGGCGCCTCCCCAGGTGCGACCGCAGGTGGCCCTCCACCAGGATGCCGAGCACGACGCTGAACGCGTACAGGACCGTGCCCACCCCGGCGAGGATCAGCACGATCGTGAAGACCTTCCCGGCGGTGCCCAGCGGGTGCACCTCGCGGAAGCCCACCGTCGTGATCGTCGTGACGGTCTGGTACAGGGCGTCGAGCCCGCCGAAGCCCAGCGCGGCATAGCCGGCCGTGCCCGCGGCGATGATCGCGGCCACCAGCAGCAGCGCGAGCCAGATCCGCCGGACAGGGCTCACCTGGCGATTGTCGCCGCTGCTGGCGCGGGCCAACCACTCGCGGCATCCCGGGCACGGCACGGCGCCCGGCGCGACGCCGCGCGGACCCCGCACGGCTCTGGCACCAGGTTCCCGGGGAACCTCCGCACGGCTAGCCGGCGGGGCGCCGTGGCCGCCGCCGGGTAGCCCGCCCCGGCGCCCCGCGCAGGGTGACCGCGGCGAGGACCGCCGCGGCCGCCACCAGCCCGGCCGACAGGTAGAGGGCCGCGTGCAGCGCCGACTCGAACGCCGCGTAGCCGGCCTGGAAGAGCTGCCCGGCCAGCCCGCCGGCCGGGCCGGCGCCGGCGCCGGGCCCGGCGCCGAGCGCCAGGGTCCCGCCGCCGTTCTCCACCGCCTGGATGACGAGCGCGCGCAGGGCGCCCGGCAGGCGGAGCCTGGCCATCTCGCCGAGCAGGCCCGACTTCAGCTCGGCGTTGACCAGCGCGCCGAGCATGACGACCCCGGCCACCGCGCCGACCTCCCTGCTGGTGTTGGTGGCCGACGCGGCCATGCCCGACCGCTGCGCCGGCACCGCGGTGAGCACCGAGGAGGTGACCGGCACGACGCTCGCGCCGAGGCCGGCGCCCGCCACCGCGAGCGCCGCGGCGAGGGGCAGGTAGCGCGGGTGCGGCCCCAGGGCGGCGCCGGTCGCCAGCAGCCCGGCCATGAACACCAGGCAGCCGCCGGCCAGCGACCAGCGGATGCCGGCGGTCGTCGTCCAGCGGCCGGCCAGCACGGAGGCGCCGATCATGACGGCGGCCATCGGCAGGAACACCGCCGCGACGCGGAACCCGGAGTAGCCGGCGGCCACGGTCAGGTACAGGGCGGTGAACAGGAAGATCGCGAAGGTCGCGAAGTAGCAGCAGAAAGCCACCAGGTTGGGCGTCGCGAAGCGCGGGGAGCGCAGGAAGCCGAGGTCCAGCAGGGGCCGGGTGGCCCGGCGCTCCCGGACGGCGAAGCCCGCGGCGGCCAGCGCGGCGGTGCCCAGCAGCGCGACGACCGCGGGCGCCCCGAAGCCCGACGTCTCCCCGCGGAGCACCGCGACCATCAGCGCGGCCAGCGCGCCGGCCCACAGGGCGGTGCCAGCCAGATCGGCCCGCCCGGCCCGGGGATCGGCGCTCTCGGGCAGCACCAGGGCGGCCGCGACCGTGGCGGCCAGCCCGAAGGCGACGTCGAACCAGAAGACACCGCGCCAGCTCCACAGGCCGACCAGCGTGCCGCCGAGGACCGGGCCGAGGGCGAGGGCCAGGCCGGAGACCGCGGCCCACGCGCCCAGGGCCCGGTTGCGGCTCCGCTCGTCCGGGTAGATCTGGCGGATCATCGACAGCGTGCCGGGCTCGCTGGCCGCCGCGCCCAGGCCCATGACCGCGCGGCCGGCGATCAGCACGCCGGTGCCGGGTGCGAGCGCGGAGACCGCCGCTCCGGCGCAGTACGCCAGTGCCCCGCCGAGCATGACCTTCTTGCGGCCGAGCTCGTCGGCGAGCATCCCGAAGGCCAGCATGAGCGAGGCGAAGGCGAGGGCGTAGACGCCGACCACCCACTGCAGCGCCGACACCCCCGCGCGCAGGTCGGCCTGGATGCTGGCCAGCGCCACGCTCACCACGGTGTTGTCGAAGAACGTGAGGAACAGCAGCGTGCACAGCGCCGTGAGCGCGACCGGCCGGCCGCGCCGGCCGGCGCGGGCGGCGAGCGCCGGGGCGGGGGCGGCGGGGGCGGCGGGCGCCCCGGTCATCGCGCTAGCCCCCGCAGGCCGCGGGGATCGCACGGCCCGCCTTGCCGTAGGCGAGGCGGAGCAGCCCGCAGAACGTCCGCGCGCCCACCCGCCAGCGTCCGCCCTGGTACACGGCGGTGCCGTGCAGGCCCTTGGCCAGCGGCTTGCCGCCGAGCAGGATCGTGTAGGTGACGGCGGCGGTGCCCGTGCCGACCACCACCGAGGAGACGGCCGCCGACGCCTCCAGCACCAGGGCGCCGATCTGGGTCCTCTCCTGCGACCGCACGAACGGGGCGAAGGCCTGCCCGTCCTGGAGCAGGCGCAGTCGCGTGGGGATCGGGACGGCGCCGTTGAAGAACTCCAGCCAGAGCGCCTTCACCGCGGCCGCCGCGGCCGGCCCGGCCGACGGCTGGGCGGCGGCAGGCTCGGTGGCCCGGGGCGGCCGGTGCCGCTGCGCGCCGGATCCGGCGGAGCCGCCCGAGCAGGCAGCCGCCGCCAGGCACAGGGCCACGCACCAGGACGTCAGGCCGGCGCCCGGCCGGCTGATGCCAGTCATGCAGCGATTGTGCCGCCTGCCGGGTCCTCGCACCTAGGCTGAACGGGGAAATCCCGCCCCGGGCCACGGGGCACTGCGGCCGGCCGGACAGGTGACCATGGTCCCTGGGGCGGCGCCGCGTGATGCGGCAGGATGGCCGACGCCGGCCGCCCGCCCCGGGCGGCTGCCGGAGGGGACACGCCGATGACCACGCCCGCGCCCGCGCGCCGCAGGCGGCCGCCTGCCCTGTTCGACCAGCGGCCGATGCTGGTCTTCTGGGAAACCACGCGGGCCTGCCTGCTGGCCTGCCGTCACTGCCGGGCCAGCGCCCGGGCCGAGCCGCTGCCCGGCGAGCTGAGCCACGACGAGGGCCGGCGCCTGATCGACCAGGTCGCCGGGTTCGGCCGGCCCTTCCCGGTGCTCGTGCTGACCGGTGGTGACTGCCTGATGCGGCCGGACCTGCTCGACCTGGTCGGCTACGCGACCCGGCTCGGGGTGCCGGTCGCCTTGTCACCTTCGGTCACCCCGCTGGCCGGCGACCTGCTCGACGACATCGCCGCGAGCGGCGTCAAGGCGGTGTCGGTCAGCCTGGACGGCGCCAGCGCCGCCACGCACGACGCGATCCGCGGGGTGCCGGGCCACTTCGACGCGACGCTCGCGACCCTGCGCGATCTCGCCGCGGCCGGCGTCGCCGTCCAGGTCAACACCACGGTGATGCGCGCCAACGCGGCCGAGCTCGCCGACATCGCCGCGATCGTCGCCCGGGCCGGCTGCCGTGTCTGGGAGGTCTTCTTCCTCGTGCACGTCGGCCGTGGCACCGCCACCGGGGCGATCAGCCCGGCGGAGCACGAGGAGGTGTGCCACTTCCTCTACGACGCTTCCGGATACCGCCTGACGGTGCGGGCGGTGGAGGCGCCCTTCTTCCGCCGGGTCGCCGCCCAGCGCCGGGCCGGAGGGCCGCCGCCCGGCGGGGCGCTCTACGCCCGCCTGGCCGGGCGGCTGGCCGTTCTGCTCGGGCCGCCCGTCCGCCGCCCGCCCGCGCACGCCTCCCCCACCCGCGACGGCAAGGGCGTCATCTTCGTCGCCCATGACGGCACGGTCCTGCCCGCCGGGTTCCTTCCCGTCGCCCTCGGCAACATCCGCAGCCGGCCGCTCCGCGAGATCTACCGGGATGACCCGCTGCTGCGCGCGATCCGGGCGGCCGAGTTCCCCGGCCGCTGCGGCCGGTGCGAGCACGCCGACCTGTGCGGGGGCTCGCGGTCCCGCGCCTACGCGGCCACCGGGGACCCGCTGGGCGATGATCCCGCGTGCGTCATGGTCGCGGCGGCGGCCAGCCCCGCGGGGTGACCCGCGGCGTCCCGGCACCGCGCCTGGCGGTCCGGGCCGGCCGCTCCCTCACCTCACCTCGCCGGCTGAGGGCGCGGGAGGCGGCGGACGAGGAGCCTGCACCCGGCCCGGCGGGCCTCCTGGACCTCCAGGCCGGCCACCTCGACGCCGCCGGCGCCCTCGGCGAAGCCCTCCGCGAGGCCGAGGTGGAGCTGGCAGATCGTCTGCGGGTCGCCGGCGGCGACCTCGGCGAACGGGCACCGGCCGAGGACGAACTCAAGGCTGTCGCCGTCGCCGCCCCGCGCCGGGCGGAACCCCCGCCGGGTCATCTCCTGCTCCAGCACGTCCACCGGATCGCCGCCGGGGGCCAGCGCGGCCGCCCTGGCCCGCCCCTCCCGCCGCCCGGCCTGGCGGGCGGTGAGCCCGCGGCGGACCGCGGCCGACAGGATCCCGGCCAGCCACGCGTAGGCGCCCGGCGTGCCCCAGCGCCCCGCCGCCTCCGGGTCGAGCCGGTACCGCAGCCGGGGACGCCCCGGCCGCTCCCGGTGCTCGGTCTCCTCGGTCACCAGCCGGGCATCCTTGAGCACCGCCAGGTGCTGGCGGACCGCGTTGTGGTTCAGGCCGACGTGGCCGGTGAGCTCGCCCACCGTGACCGGGCCGGGCGCCTCGGCGATGTAGCGGAACAGCCGGTGGCGCGTGGGATCCCCCAGCGCCCTGGCCTCGCGCTGCAGGTCCGCGGCCATCGCCGTCCGCCTAGGACCCGAGCGGGAACGGGCCGTCCGCCAGCCTGCGGCTCATCATGTCCGGGGTCCACGGCGGATCCCAGACCAGCCGCACCCCGACCGCCGCGCCCGGCCCGACCGCCTGGGCGACTGCCTCCCTCGCCATCTCCGGCAGGATCTCCGACACCGGGCAGCCGGGCGTGGTGAGCGTCATCTCGACCAGCACGCCCCCGGCCTCCTCGCGGACGTCGTACACCAGGCCCAGCGAGACGATGTCCAGGCCAAGCTCGGGATCGTACACGCCCGCCAGGGCCTGCCACGCGGACGCCGCCAGCCCGCTCATGACGCCCGGCGGAACGTGACCCGCCAGTCACCGCCGAGCTGCGCGACCTCGTAGGAGAAGCCCTGCGCGCCCAGCACCCCCTCCAGCGGGACCGGCTCGAACGGAGCGATCACCACGAGGTCCTCGCCGGGGGCCAGGCCGGCGACCGCCGCCATGATCGTGTCGAACGGCTCGCCTCCCGCGGCGATGATCGGCCGGGCGTCCACGGTCGCCACATCGGCCTCCTTCCCGGGGCTCCGCCCGGAGCCCCCGCCACCACCGGCCGCCGCCGCCCCTGCCTGCGGCGCGCCTCCGGTTCGCATGATACTTCTAGTAACTACTAGATTAAAGTGCCATGCAGCGCGGCGGGCGCGCGGGCGGCCGCGGCCGCGCGGGAAGGAGCGGCGGTGACGACCACCGACATGGCCGGGGCACCCGGCGGAGCCGGCGGGCCACGCGAGGGCGCCTGGCCGGGCCGGCCGCCCGGCGTCCCGGGCGACGTGCCCCCGCCCTCGCTGCCGCTGAGCTTCCTGGCCGCCGCCGCGGCCGGCCTGGTCGCCTGCGGGGCGGCGCTGGCCTGGGCCGCGCGGGCGGCGGCGGGCGATCCGACCGCCGCCGAGGTCGTCGCCGCCGCGCACGCCGGCATGCTCGCGACGCTGTCGATGGCCGTGCTCGGCGCGCTGCATCAGTTCACCCCGGTGGTGACCCGCCGGCCCTTGCGCTCGGTCCGCCTCGGCCGGGCCACCTTCCTGGCCTGGCTGGGCGCCGCCTGGCTGCTGCCCGCCGGCTTCGCGGCCGGGCGCCAGGCGGTGATCGAGGCGGGCGGCGCCTGCGCGGCCACGGCGGTCATCCTCCTGGTGGTCAACCTGTGGCCGCCGCTCTCGGCGCGCGGCCGGGGCGCGCCGGTGGCCGGCCTGCGCCTGGCCGTGGCCGGATTCGCCGCGACCGCGGCGTTCGGCGTCGTCTACGTCGCCGACCTGCGCGGCGGCTGGTTCGGGCTGCCCGGCCACGTCCTTGCTGCGCATGCCGTCATCGGCCTGTTCGCCTGGCTGGGGCTCACCTACGCCAGCGTGGCCGGGAAGCTGTGGCCGATGTTCCTGCTCGCGCACGTGCCCGGCCGGCAGGCGGCCGCGTGGACCGCGGTGCTGGCCATTCCCGGCGGAGTGGCGCTGCTGTCCCCCGGGCTGCTGCTCGGCCTCGCCGGGCTGGCCTGGGCCGGCGCGGCGATGCTCGCCATCGGCCTGGCCGCCCACCTGGCATCGCTCGCCCAGCACCTGCGCCGCCGGCGCCGCAAGCCCGACCTGTACCTGGCGTACCTGATCACCGCCGCGGCATGGCTGCCCGCCTCGGCGGGCCTGGCGCTCGCGGCGGCGCTGGTGATCGGCCGCCATCATCACGCTGGCATGGCGCTGGCGGCCGGCGCGGTCGCCGCGGCCGCCGCCTGGCTGCTCGAGGCGGTCGCCGGGCATGCCCACAAGATCGTGCCGTTCATCGTCTGGTCCGTGCTCCGCGCCCGGGGCGTCCGCACGGTCTCCGGCCGGCCGCTGGGCTTCGCCGACCTCTACGGCCACCGTGCGGCCGCGGCCACCTACCTGCTGCTCACCGCCGGGCTGGCGGCAGCCTGCGCCGGCCTCGCGGCGTCCTGGCCCGCCGCGACGGCCGCCGGCGGCGGCCTGCTCGCCGCCGCCGGCCTCCTGCTGGCCGTCAACCTGTCGGTGACGCCGGTCCGCTTGCTCCGCGCCGCCCGCGCCCCGCGGCCGGGCCCGGCCGGCCCGCCGCCGCCGGCCCCAGCCCGGCCGGGATTCCCGCCGGCCGCCCTTCCCGCGGCCGCGATCGCGATCTCCGTGGCGGCGGCGATCATGTCAGCGGCAGCGCTGTGGCCGGGCCGGCCCGCCGGCGGCCCGGCCGGCCGCGTGGCCGGCGGCCCGGTGACCACCGCGCGGGTCGAGCTCGGCGACATGTTCGTCCGGCCCTCGTCCCTGACCGTCCGCCGCGGCACCCGGCTGGTGCTCCACGTCGTCAACACCGGCGCCCTGAGCCATGACCTCCAGCTCGAGGGCGGGGCCGTCGGCACCGGCATGCTCGGCCCGGGGCAGAGCCGGACGGCCGATTTCGGCGTGGTCGGCCGCACCGAGCAGGCCTGGTGCACCGTGCCGGGGCACAAGGCCGCGGGAATGGTCCTCACGATCCGCGCGGCCGCCGGCGCCCGGCCGGCCGCCGGCCGGGCCAGGCACCCGGCTCCGGACGCGGTCATCAGCCCCGGCGCGCGCCCCGGGCCGGGCTGGCATCCGTTCGGCCCGGCGCTGGCTCCCGCCCCCGGCGGCACCGTCCACCGGGTCACCCTGATCGCGCGGGACCGCGTCATGCAGGTCGCGCCCGGGGTCAGGCAGGACATGTGGACGTTCAACGGGCAGGTCCCCGGGCCGACGCTGCGCGGCCACGTCGGCGACCTGTTCATCGTCACCCTGGTCAACCGGACCAGCATGGATCACTCGATCGACTTCCACGCGGCGAGCCAGCCGATGGAGGCGATGCGGACGGTCGGGCCCGGGCAGTCGGTCACCGAGCGCTTCCGCGTCAGGTACGCGGGGATCTTCCTCTACCACTGCGGCACCGCCCCGGTGCTGGAGCACGTGGCCAACGGCATGTTCGGCGCGATGATCATCGACCCGCCCCGGCTTGCCCGGGTCGCCCGCGAGTTCCTGATCGTCCAGTCCGAGCTCTACCTGGGGCCGCAGGGCCGCCCCGGAGACTACGCGAAGATGCTCCGGGGCCAGGCCGACGCGGTCGTCTTCAACGGCTACGCGGACCAGTACCTGTACTCGCCGCTGCGGGTGCGGGCCGGCCAGCGGGTCCGCATCTGGGTGCTCGACGCCGGGCCCAGCGACGACAGCGCGTTCCACGTGGTCGGCGCCCAGTTCGACACGGTGTTCAGCAACGGCGGGTACCTCCTGCGGCCGGGCAACCCCGCCGACGGCGCCGCCCAGACGCTCAACCTCATGCCGGGCGAGGGCGGGTTCGTGGAGTTCACCGTCGCCGCCCCCGGGCGCTACGAGATCCTCGACCATCACCTGGACCACGCCGCCTCCGGCGCGGCCGGCTGGCTGGTCGCGGGCCCCGCTTGACGGGCCGGATGAACGTTCATTTAATTCCTTTCATTCCCTGCCATGGGGCCGATCGCGGGCGTGACCGCCGGCGAACGGCTGCCGCGCCAGCGGCCGCGCGCGGACAGGAGGGCGCCCGGTGCGGGTGAGGATCGACCCCGAGCGGTGCCAGGGGCATGGCCGCTGCTATGACCTGGCCCCCGAGCTGTTCGGCGACGACGACGAGGGCTACGGGCAGGTGCTCGGCGACGGCGCGGTGCCGCCCGCCCTGGCGGGCAAGGCGCGCCTGGCCGCGTCGAACTGCCCGGAGCGGGCGATCGACCTGCCCGGGGACGGCTGACATGCCCGGGGACGAGCGCTTCGCCAGGGATCTCCGCGGGGAACGGGACGAGCGGCCGCTCGGCACCCGCAGCGAGATCGTCACCGGCCCGGTCTCGGACTGGGCCACCGACTTCTCCCACCTGGAGCCCGAATGGGCCACGGGCTTCTACTCGATCCTGGCCGGCCTGCGCGAGCGCTGCCCGATCGCCCGCACCGAGCGGTTCGGCGGGGGCTGGCTGCCGACCCGGTACGAGGACGTGGCGGCCATCGCCTATGACACCGAGCGGTTCTCCTCCCGGTCGATCATCATGAGCAACTTCCGGCCGCCCAGGCAGATCGCGCCGGCCGGCGGCTCGCCGCCGATCTCCTCCGACCCGCCGTTCCATCACGACGCCCGCAGGCTGCTGCTCCCGGCGTTCACGAAGACGGCCGCCTCCCGGCAGGAGCCCGCGACCAGGGCGCTGTGCCACTCGCTGATCGACGCCTTCGGCGACCGCGGCGTCGTGGACGCGGCGAGCGAGTACGCGCAGCACATCCCGATGCGGGTGATCGCCCGCATGCTCGGCTTCCCGCCCGGGGACGGCCCGCGGTTCAGGCAGTTCGTCGAGGCCACCCTGGAGGGCATCAACCTGCCGCCGGAGGAGCGGATCGAGCGGATGACGGCGCTGTTCGACTACCTGCTCGCGCAGGTCCGCGACCACCTGGACCGCCCCCGCGACGACCTGACCAGCTACCTCATCAGCGCCGAGCTGCACGGGCGCAAGCTCGCCCCCGAGCACGTGACCGGCACGATGGCGCTGCTGCTGATCGCCGGCATCGACACGACGTGGAGCGCGATCGGGGCGTCCCTGTGGCACCTCGCCCGGACGCCGTCCGACCTGGAGCGCCTGCTCGCCGATCCCGGCCTGCTGCCGACGGCCGTCGAGGAGCTCCTCCGGGCCTACGCGCCGGTCACGATGGCGCGTCTGGTCAAGGAGGACATGCACTGGCGCGGCGTGGACATGAGGGCCGACGACTGGATCCTGCTGTCGTTCCCGTCGGCCAACCGCGACCCTTCCGTGTTCGACCGGGCGGACGAGGTCGTCATCGACCGCCAGGTGAACCGGCACGTGGCGTTCGGCCTGGGCATCCACCGCTGCCTCGGCTCGCACCTGGCCAGGATGGAGCTCAGGGTCGCCCTGGAGGTCTGGCTGGAGCGGATCGGCTCGTTCACCCTGGCCGATCCCTCGGCGGTGACCTGGTCGGCGGGTCAGATCCGCGGCCCGCGGGCGCTGCCGCTGCGGATCGGCTGACGGCGGCCGGCCCGCCGGGGCCGGCCCGCGGCCCCGCGGGTCAGGCGCGCCCGGCCTGGTCGAACAGGCGGAAGGCGAGGTCTCCCTGCTCGGTGACCTGAGCGTCGAGCTCCTTGTCGGCCAGCACGTCCGCGGCGGCGGCCTCGACGAACACGCGCGCCCCGCCCTCCTCGACCACGTGGTCCCCGGCCATGGGGCCGTCGGCCAGGGCAAGCTGGAGCATGGGCTCTCCCTCGCCTTGCGCCATGATCCGCAGGCCCGCCTCCCCGGGCAGGTCCGGCTGGGCCGTCAGGGCGCGGATCGCCGAGACGGCGCCGTCGCTGAGCGTGAGCATCGCGAGCTCCTCACTGTCGGTGAAAGTGACGGGCCTTGCCCTACCCGATCCCGGCGGCCCGAACCCGCCGGCGGGCCGCGAGCGCCCGGCGGGCTGCGAGCGCCCGGCGGGGTCGTAGAGTCGGGGCGATGCTCCGGCAGCGGCCCCCGTGGAGTGCCGTGGCAGGATGGGCGCGGCCGTCCTGGCACAGCCGCAACGTCGGCCTGGTCCTGTGGGCGCGCGTGGCGATGAGCGCGGGCCGCTCGCTCGCGGGCGTCCTGGCCCCGATCTACCTGGCGCTCGAGGGGTTCAGCGGCCTCGACCTCGCCGCGTACGTGCTGGTCGTCGCCGCGGCGTCGGCGATCCTGTCGATGCTGACCGGCAGCCTGTCCGACCAGGTCGGCCGCCGCCCCTTCCTGGTGGCGCTGCCGCTGGTCACCGCGCTCGCCGCGGTCTCGTTCGCCTTCTCCCGATCGCCGGCCCTGCTGTTCGCCACGGGCGCCCTCGGCAGCTTCGGCCGGGGGTCCGGCGCAGGGGCGGGAGCGGTCGGCCCGTACCTGCCCGCCGAGTCGGCGTTCATCACCGAGAGCGTCCCCAGCCGGCACCGCAACGCCGCCTTCGGGCGGCTCTCGTTCGCCTCGTCCCTCGGCGCCCTCGCGGGCAGCCTGCTGGCGCTGCTGGCGCCCTCGGCGCACGTGCACGGGGCGGCGGCGACCGCCGCCTACCGCGCCGGGTTCCTCGCCGCCGCCGCCGCCTCGGCCGCGGCGGGGCTGATCGCGCTCGGCCTGTCCGAGCCGCGCCGCTCCCGGCCGGCCACCCCGCCCGCAGGCGACGGCCGTCCCGGTGCCCGCGCCGCGGCGGGCGCCGGGGCGGCCAGACCCCCGGTCAGGACCGGCTGGCCCAGGATGCCGCGGCGCTCGCGCTGGCTGCTGCGCCGCCTGTGGGTCACCAACGCGCTCAACGGGATCGCCGTCGGCATGTTCGGCCCGTTCATCACCTACTGGTTCTTCCGGCGGTTCGGCGCCGGGCCCGGGCACGTCGGCCTGCTGTTCGCGGCCATCAACGCGGCCACCATGTTCTCGGCGCTCTCAGCCGCCCGGCTGGCCAGGCGATGGACCCTGGTCGGGACCGTCGCGGTGGTGCGCGCCGCGCAGGCGCTCCTGATCGTGCCGATGGTGCTCGCCCCGGGCTTCGCCGTCGCCGGCCTGGTGTACTTCGTCCGCATGATCGTGCAGCGGATCGGCATGCCGCTGCGGCAGTCGTACACGCTGGGGCTGGCCGATCCCGCCGAGCGGGGCGCGGTCGCGGCCATGTCCAACGTGCCCAGCCAGCTGGCGATGGCGGCCAGCCCGCTGCTCACCGGCTACCTGATCGACGAGGTGAGCCTCGCCCTGCCGTTCGAGGTCGCCGCGGCGTTCCAGTTCCTCAACGCCACGGCGTTCTGGGCCTTCTTCCGCAGGCATCCCCCGGAGGAGGAGCGCGCCCGCCCCGGGCCGGCGCCGCAGGCCGCGCGGGGCCCGGGCCGGCCTGCGCCTCACCCCGCCGCCCGGCCGCGCCCCGGCCGCCGCCCGTGATCAGCGGCGGCGGCCAGCACCTCATCCGTCCTCACCCACTGCCCGCGCGCGGCGGAGACCTCCATTGCCTCGCAGACGGCCTGCACGGCGGCGCCCTCGCCGAAGCCCGGCGCCCAGGGGCCGGCGGGCCAGCGCTCCAGCAGGTCGGCGGCCTGGTTGGCGAAGCTGGCGCCGTACCCGATCCCCTGCCCGATCGGCCACCACCCGGCCGTCAGCGGATGCGACGGGTGCTCCGCCCTGATCCGGCGCATGCCGTAGCGCCGCTCGTCCTCGTCCGCGCCGCCGTGCCACAGCTCGTTCAGCCGGGCGTAGCTGAAGAACAGCGTGCCGCGGCTGCCGTTCACCTCGACCGTGAAGTCGCAGGGCCGGCGCACGGCCACCCGCGCCACCTCGAGGGTGCCGCGGGCTCCCGACGCGAACCGCAGCAGCGCGGACGAGGCGTCGTCCACGGCGACCGCCCGGCGGCCGCCGTCCGGCGACGGCCGGTCGCGGATGAACGTCTGGGACTGCGCGCACACCGCCTCGATCTCCCCTGCCATCCACATCGCCAGGTCGATCAGGTGGCAGCCGAGGTCGGCGATCGTGGTGCCGCCCATCGCCGGGTCGAATCGCCAGTCGAACGGGGTCGCCGGGTCGGTGAACTCATCGGACAGCCACGTCGCCCGCCACAGCCGCACCTCGCCGACCTCGCCGCCGGCGATCATCTGCCTCATCAGCGCCAGTGCCGGCAGCCGCCGGTAGTTGAAGCCGACCGCGTGGAGCACGCCCGCCCCGGTCACCGCGGCCAGGGCGTCCTCGGCCTGCGCGTACGAGACCGCGAGCGGCTTCTCGCAGAGCACGGCCTTGCCCGCTGCGGCGGCCGCGCGCGCGATCTCGGCATGCGTTCCCGGCGGCGTGCAGATGTCGACGATGTCCACGTCGGCCCGCTCCACGAGCCGCCGCCAGTCGGTGACGTACTCGGGCACGCCATAGGCCGAGGCCGCCGCGGCGACGGCCGGCCCGGTCCGGCCGGCCAGCACGGTCACCACGGGCACCACCGGGAGCGCGCGGATCATCGGCGCCACCCGGTACCCGTGGCAGTGCGCCTTCCCCATCACCCCGTAGCCCACGATCCCGATCCGGGCCGCGGCCGCGCCGCCCCCGCTCATGACTGCGGGTCCGCCCCGGACAGGGCCGGGAGGGCGGCGCTCGCCCGCTCGGCGGCGTCCAGCGCGGCCACCGCGTCGGCGGCGCTCGCGCCGGTGGGCTCGCCCCCGCCGGCGTACACCGCGAACCCCTCCGCCTGCGCGCGCAGCGCCGCCAGCTGCGCCCGGTCCCCCTCCGCCGGGTCGAGGAAGTCGCAGCGCGCCCGGCCCGCCGCGCCGAACACCTCCGCGCTGGCCATGTCGCCGGGCGGATGGAACCGGCCCAGCGAGACGAACCCGACCGTCCCGCCCGACAACCGGGCCAGGACCTGGGCGCTGTCCACGTCCGGCGGCAGGCCTGCCTCCATGACCGGCGGCGGCGACGCGGCCGCGACCGTGGCCAGCTCCTGCCCGGTCAGCCAGCGCAGCTGATCGAACTCGTGGACGCCCATGTCGACCGCGATGCCACCGCTGTGCGCGCGGAACTCCCGCGACGGCGGCCGCTCGTCCCATTGGTAGCAGCAGACCAGGTGGACATCCCCGAACGAGCCGCCGAGGATCCGCTCGCGCAGGGACCGCAGCGCCGGCACGTACCGGCGCCAGTACGCGACCTGCAGCACCACGCCGGCGGCGGCGGCCGCCGCCGCCGCCCGCCGCGCCTGCCCGGGCGACAGGCCGCAGGGCTTCTCGCACAGGATCGGCAGCCCCCGCGCGGCGACCTCCTCCACGAGCGCCAGGTGCTGGTCGCTGGGCGCGACGATGAGCACCCCGTCGAGCCGCTCGGCGTCCAGCATCTGGGCCACGCTGGCATGCGCCGGCAACCCCAGCGCGGCCGCCTCCTCCCGGTTGCGGCGCGCCGGCTCGGCCACCGCCGCCACCCGCACGCCCTGGCAGCCGGCCAGCGCACGCAGGTGGGTGCGCCCCATCCGGCCCGCCCCCGCCAGCCCGATCCGGAACGGCGCGGCCATCTCACAGGCCCCTCTTCGCCAGGTAGGCCCGGTTGGCGCGCTGATCGGCGGCGGCCCGCGCGAAGCGCCCGGCGGTCCGCGGCCAGATGTCCTGCTCGACGACCAGCCACCCCGTGAAGCCGATCCCGCGCAGGCCGTCCAGCACCGCCGGGACGTCCAGGTCGCCGCGGCCGAGCGCGCAGAAGGCCTCGCGGGTCCAGATCTCGGTGACCGGGGCCCCGTCCGCCTCGATCTGCCGCATGACCTCGCGCACGGCGTCCTTGAGGTGAACGTGGTTGATCCGGTCCGGCCAGGTGCGGATCACGGCCAGCGGATCCCCGCCGCCCAGCATGATGTGCCCGGTCTCCAGGCACAGCCCGACGTCGGAGATCTCCAGCACCCGCTCGATCTCCCAGGGCGCCTCGACATGCGTGCCGGTCTCGGGGTGGAACGTCGGCTCGTAGCCACGCTCCCGGCAGCGGTCCACCGCCCGGGCCAGCCCCCGGGCGAAGCTGCCCCACTGCTGCGCGCTCAGCCCGCACGACGGGTCCCGGGCGGCCCGGCCCGGGCGCTCCCGCCGGGCCGGGCTGCCGGCGTCGGCGAGGGTCGGCCGGGGCCGCGGGCCCGGCAGGAACGGCACGGCCGCGTCGAAGGCATCCAGCATGGCGTCCAGGGCCGGGAGGGCTCGCTCCAGGGCGCCAGGGTCGGCGTAGGGCAGCTCCAGGTACGCGCCGGCCAGGCCGAGCCCGCGGGCGGCCAGCGCCTCGCCCAGCGCGCTGCCGCTGCCGAGATAGCCGACCGGCCCGAGGTCGATCCCGGCGTAGCCGGCGGCCGCCACCTGCTCGAGCACGCTGGCGCCGCTGGGCACGTTCGGGTCGATGCCCACGGTCAGCTCGAACGCCCCGTAGCTGACCGGCGCGTTCGCGATCGCGATGCTGCCCGCGCGGGATGATGCCATGTTCAGTCCTCGCTCGTCGTGGAGTGCGCCGGGCGGCGCGGGGACGTGCCCGCGCCCGGCCGGCTGGGGTGGTCCACCGGCGCCTTGCTGCGGTGGCATTCGATGATGGCCTGGCACAGCGCGACGTCGGCCAGCCCGTCCGCGCCCGGGGTGGGCGGCGCCGCCCCGCCCGTCACCCACTCGTGGAACGCGACGAGCTCGCGCTGGAACGCGCTCTCGTAGGACGTGATCTCCTCGGTGCGCCAGGACCGGGCCGTGCCCGCCTCCCCCGCCTCCACCACCACGGTGGCCGGCGCGCTGCGCAGGAACGGGGAGGGAAAGGACAGGGTGACCCGGCGGTCCGGCCCGTACAGCGCGAACTCCATCGAGTACCGGGCGATGCCGGGCAGGTCGATCCAGTGAATGGCGACCGGCAGGTCCCCGAACCGGAGCATGACGGTGAGGCTGCCGTCCCGCAGGTCGACGTGGTCGAGCCGGTCCGGCTCTCCGAGCACGCCGCGGACGGTGTTCAGCTCGTGCACCAGGGTGTCCAGCAGCACCAGGTGGTAGACGCGGCGCTCGAACTCGCTGGCTCCCTCGCCGATCGCGCCGCTGATGCTCGCCTCCGCCTGCGCCCGCAGCGCCCCGGCGGCCTCATCCGGCACCGGGGGGGCCGGCGGCAGCCGGTAGTGCGCGACGTACGGCTGGAACGGGGACTCGAAGGTGGTGACCCGCATCATCCGGGCGCCGGCCACGGCGGCCACCTCCTCCCGGAACCGGGCGTAGGCCGGGTCATACCGCTTGGGGTAGGCGACCATCAGCCGCACCCCGGCCCGCTCGGCGGCGGCGATCATCGCCTGGCCCTCCGCGACCGAGAAGCACATCGGCTTCTCCACCAGCACGTGCAGGCCCGCCTCCGCCGCGGCGATCGCGGCCGGCGCGTGGCTGCCCGAGGTGAGGACCAGCACCGCGTCCAGGGGGTGCGCGCTGATCATCTCCCCCCAGTCGGTGAAGGCGGCGCCGGCGCCGTAGCGCTCCGCGCAGGCTCGCGCCGCCTGGGGGACGACGTCGCACACCGCGGCGATCTCGAATCGCGTGCCCATCTCGTTCAGGTAGTGCAAATGCATCACCTGCGCGATCAGCCCGGCGCCGACGACGCCGACCCGCAACCGGTCACTCATGGTCCTCCCCTTCCGGCTCGCCACCGCCGCTCCCTGGCGGGAGCGCCGGGTCCATCGCGACCTGCATCGCCTCCCCGGACTGCGCGACCGCCAGCGCCCGCGCGGCGTCCTCGAGGGCGAACGTGTGGGTGAGGATCCGGTCCAGGGGATAGCGGTCCAGGTTGGCGGCCATCAGGCGCATCGACGGCTGGTAGGCGGTGGACCTCTCCCCGCCGACTCCGAGGATCGTCACGTTGCGGGTGCAGATGGCCGAGTTCGGGTTGACCGCCACCGGGCCCATGTCCACGAAGGTCCCCGCCTCGATCACCACTCCGCCGGTGCGGACCAGCCCGAGCGACTCGGTGAACGTCTCGGGGACCCCGGTGCAGTCGATCACCACATCCGCGCCGAGCCCGCCGGTGAGCGCCCGCACCGCCGCGGCCCGCTCCGCGGCCTCGGTGCGGGAGGAGTCGAGCACCAGGTCGGCGCCGAACTCCTGCGCCACCGCCAGCCGCCCGGGCAGGACGTCGGCGGCGATCACCGCGCCCGCGCCCATCATGCGCGCCTTGACCAGGTGGCACAGGCCGAGCGGGCCAACGCCGAGCACGGCGACGCTGGCGCCCGCAGGCTGGCCGCCGTGCAGCGCCAGCACGGTCATCGCCGTCTCGACCCCGTGCGTCACCGCCATCACCTCGGTGAGGACGGCCACCTCGTCCGGCAGGTCGTCGGGAACGGCGAAGACCGGCGTGCCCGGCAGCAGGTACAGGTACTCCGACCAGCCGCCGAGCAGGTACGGCGGCGCGGCGCAGTGCAGGCTGTTCCCGTAGTCCTCCAGGTGCTCGCAGAAGTAGTACGGGTAGTCACCCCGGCAGTAGGCGCACCGCCCGCAGGGCACGTTCGCGGCGGGCACGATCCGCATGCCGGGCTCCAGCACCCGCCCGGAGAAGTCGCGCACCTGCCCGCCGGTCGCGGCGACCGTGCCGACGTTCTCGTGCCCGCAGATCAGCGGGTAGGTGATGGCGCGCTCGTGCGGAGTCCCGGCGTACTGCCTGGACTCGCCGCGGAAGGTGTGCTTGTCGGTGCCGCAGATGCCCGACAGCGACACCTTCATGAGGACGGCGCCCGGCGCGGGGTCGGGCACCGGGAACTCGCGCACGGCCAGGCGGCCCGGGCCTTCCATCACCGCCGCCCGGCTGACGGTCACGAGGTCACCTTCCCCCCGCGTCCGCCGCCCGCGCGGCTCGCCTCGATGGCCGCCGACAGCAGGCGGGCCGCCCGCGCCACCCCGTCCCGCGGGCGGACGAACGGATCTTCGTGCTCGATCGAGATGACGCGGGCCCGGGTCCCGGCGAGCAGCCGCGCCAGCTCGGCCCACCACTCCAGGTCATGACCGGCTCCGGGCACCGCGAACGTCCACGGCATCTGGTCCGCAGGATCCGGCCAGCGCCGGTCGAGCAGGCCGTTCAGCGCGAGGCTCTCAGGGTGGAACACCACGTCCTTGCCGTGGGCGTGGCCGACCCGGTCGGCAATGGCGGCGGCCACCTTGTGCCCGTCCATCCCCATCCAGAAGAAGTGGCTCGGGTCGAGGTTCGCCGCGATGCGGTCGCCGAGCGCCGCCACCCGGCGGAAGGTCTCCACGTTGAACGCCACCGTGCCCGGGTGCAGCTCCAGGCAGATCAGCACGTCCGGGTGCTCGGCCCGGGCGAAGGCGGCCAGGCCGGACCAGTACGGCGCCACCCACCGCTCCCACTGCTGCTCCCACACCCCTTCCAGGTAGGGAAGCCACCCGCCGGCTCCGAAGTGCGGGGCGCGGTCGCCGGGCGCGGCCGCCGGGCAGCCGGCCATCGCCACGACGCGGTCCACGCCGAGCAGGGCGGCGAGCCGGATGGCGTTGCGCAGGTCCTGATCATGCCGGGCGGCCAGGTCTGGGTCGGGGTGCAGGGGGTTGCCCCACGCGTTCAGCGCGTCCACCGTCAGGCCGTGCCGGGCGATCCGGCCGAGCCACCGGGCCCGCGCGGGCCGGCTGGACAGCAGCTCGGCCACGTCGCAGTGCGGATGCGGGGCATAGCCTCCCGCCCCCACCTCGATGTGCGTGACCTCAGGCACCTCGCGGGCCAGCCAGCTGAGGACGTCCTCGAGCGCGGTGTCCGCGAAGGCCTCGAGCACGACGCCGATGGCCAGTTCTCCTGCCTGCATGTCGGTCAGCTCCTGTCTGTCCGTGGCCGGGCGGGCACTGCGGGCCGGCCTGGGAACCCGGGCACCCCGTCAGCCCTTGACCGCGCCGCTCAGCACGAAGCCGCCGCGGAACAGCCGCGCCGACAGCGCGTACAGCAGCAGGATCGGCACCGCGTAGATGAGCGAGAAGGCGGCGATGTCCCCGTAGCGGACGTACGCGTTGCCGATGAAGCCGAAGATCGCGATGGATCCCGGCTGCTGGCTCGGGTCCGTGATGAGCACGAGCGGCACCAGGAACGAGCCCCAGGCGGTCACGAACCCGTAGATCGCCGCGGCCCCGATGCCCGGCAGCGCCAGCGGGCCGACGACCCGGGTGAGGATCTGGAACGTGCCGGCGCGCTCCATCCGCGCCGCTTCCTCGACGTCCCGCGGGACGGCGTCGATGAAGTTCTTGATGAGGTAGATCTCGAACGGCAGCGATGTCACCGCCAGGAAGAGCGAGCAGGGCAGCAGCGAGAGCCAGCCGATCGCCGAGTACATCTGGAACACCGGGATGACCAGGATCGCCAGCGGGACCCCGCTCAGGAACAGCACTGCCAGCAGCAGCGGCCCCTTCCACGGGATGCGCCGGCGTGACAGCGCGTACGCGGCGAGCGCGCCGCAGATCGTGGCGATGACGGTGGAGACGCCCGACATCACGATGCTGTTGATGATCGACTGCAGGTTGCTGCCCGACAGCGCGTCCGCGAAGTTGGCGGCGGTCAGGTGAGGGACCTCGACGCTCCAGCTCGCGTTCGCGTCCACCGACGCCAGCACCAGCCACAGCATCGGCAGCAGGAAGAGCGCGCCGAAGATCGCCAGCAGCACGTTGGCGATCGCCTGGCCGGACAGCGCGCGCAGGCTGGCCCGGTTCGCGGGCGGCATCGCCGGCCGGCGGGCCGCCGCCTCCGGCGCGGCGCCGACGGCGGTCACGCCCGGCTCCTGGATGCCCGCACGTAGATCGCCCCGAAGATAGCGCACAAGATCACCAGCGCGTTGCCGATCAAGGCCCCGTACGCCAGGTTGTCGAACTGGAACGCCTGCTGGTAGGAGTACAGCGGCAAGATGTCCGTGGCATTTCCCGGGCCTCCCTGCGTCATGACGTATATGAGCCCGAAATTGGCGAGCGAGATCAGCGTGATCAAGAGCACCGTGGTGACTATGGTGGGCCGCAGCAGCGGCAGCGTGATCCGCGCGAAGCGCTGCGGCCGGGAGGCGTTCTCGATCTGCGCGGACTCCAGGAGGTCCCGCGGGATGTTGCGCAGGGCCGCGCCGAAGACCATCATCGCGAAGCCGGTCTGGGACCAGATGTTGGCGAGCGTCACGATCAGCAGCGGCTCGCGGTGCAGGAAGTCGGAGTTCGCCAGGCCCAGCAGCGTGCCGAAGGTCCCCCCCGCCGTGGTGGAGGCGTACCAGGTCATGCCCGCCGTGATCGCGGGCATCATCCAGGCGACGATCACGATGCCGCCGGCCACGATCCGCACCGGGGCCAGGGCGGTCTGCATCAGCATGGCCAGCGCCAGGCCGATGATCACCACGCCGGCCACGGACCCGGCGATGAACGCCAGCGTGAGCTCCATGGAGTAGCGGAACACCTGGTCGCCGGCCAGCCGGCGCAGGTTCTCCGCGCCGGTGAAATGCCAGTCCACCGCGTGGATCCCGACGAGCTGCAGGTTGGTGAACCCCAGGTAGAACGCGTACACCACGGGGATGATGAACAGGACCGCCAGCAGCGCGGCGGACGGCACGAGCAGGGCCAGGCTGCCCCACTGGAAGCGCTCGGCGTCGCGGCGGAGCCCCTGGGGGACAGCCGGGCGGCCCGGCGCCTGCGCGGCGGCGGCCGGCCCCGGCGCCTCGCCCGCCCCGGCCCCCGTGCCCGCGGGGGCCGGGGCGCCGGGCCGGGCGGTCACCGGGCTCCTTCTCGTCCTCATCTGGCGCGGCGCACCTAGTGCAGCACCTCGACGTGATCGGCCCCGAGCTGGCCGGTCACGTAACCCTTCAGGATGGCGATCGCCTGGTCCACGGTCGTGCGCGGATTCTGGGCGATCGCGCCGGTCGCCTCGCCCATTCCCTGCACCCACACCGAGTACGCGGCGTTGGACGGGGTCAGCGTCGCGTGCGGCATGATCTGGGCGAAGAAGGCGTTGTAGGGGGGCGCGAAGCTGGTGTAGGCGGGCAGCGTCCAGTAGTCCCGGTCCGGCGGCACCCAGCCGGCCCAGTTGGCCGCGTCGATGCTGTTCTGCTGGTTCTCGGCCAGGTTGATGAAGTCGAAGGCCGCCCTGGCGACCTGGCTGTGGGCGGCGATCGCGAAGTCCCAGCCGCCGAGGGTGCTCGCCACGCCGCCGCCCGCCTCGGTGGGAATGACGGCCTCGCCCATGACCTTCGGCGCCTGCGGCCAGTAGGGCGCGCTGATCGCCTTGGTCCAGTTGCCGCCGTAGTAGTTCGAGCCGACGGCGATCGCCAGCTTGCCCTGCTGGAACCAGGTCAGCGGCGTGGTGACCGCGTTCGGGCTGAACAGCGCCGAGGTGTCGGCGACCAGGCCGCGGGCGAAGGCCTGCGAGTACAGGCTGAGCGCGGCGCGGATGCCCGGGCTGTCCACGACGAACTTGCCGGTCCTGGCGTCGTAGATGGTCGGCGTCGCGCTGCCGACGATGAAGTTGTTGATGCCCTGCAGCAGGCCGTTCGCGCCCGACCCGGTCCCGGAGTTCAGCCACAGCGGGGTGACGCCCGGCAGCCTCGCCTTGATCCGCTCGGCGGCCGCGATGACGTCCTGCCAGGTCTTCGGCTGCCACGGCAGCGGGATCCCCGCCTTCGCGAACATCTGCTTGTTGTAGAGCAGGGCGCTGTCGTTCTCGCCCTGGTCCACCGCGTAGACCTGGCCCGAGAAGGTCCCCTCGCTCTGGACGACCCTCGGGAAGCGGCTCCACCAGCTGGCGGACTTCAGGTAGGCGTTGAGCGGCAGCAGGTAGCCGGCCTGCGCCCACAGGCCGATCTGGCCGGTGGGGATCTCGGCGACGTCCGGCGCGGTCGAGGCCGACCGGTACAGCAGGCTCAGCTTGGTGACGATGTCGTTGTAGCTGCCCGGGATGGGTATGAACTGGACGGTCGCCTTGGGATGGCTGGCCTTGAACTCGGCCGCGACCTGCTGCCACCACTTCTGGGTCAGGCCCGTGGTGTCGAAGACGTAGTTGGAGCCATAGGCGACCTTGAGCACGAACGGCCCGGCTGGCTCCTTGGTCGGCGCCGTGACGGCGGCCCCGCCGCTGCCCGAGCAGGCGGCCAGGGCGGCGGCGGCCAGGGCCGCCGCCGCGGCGAGCGCGGACCGGGCTTGTCGGGGGCTCCTTGGCATTCTTCCTGGCCCTTTCTGGGAGATCATTTCGTGGTGCCCGGCGGCGCGGCGGCGGCCGGGCTGGCCACGCCCGCGAGCGCCGGATGGGACCGGTCAGCGATGCTGGCCTGGGTCCGGCTGTCGAACAGGTGCACGTCCCTGGGGTCGAACGCCACCTCGATGGGCTGATTCGCCGCCGGAACGGGCGAGCGGGGAAGCCTGGCGACCAGCGCCGCGCCCGGGCAGTTGACCGTCGCGTAGATGGCGATGCCGGTCTGCTCGCACACGTCCGTGCGGCCGCCGATCCGCACCGCTCCCCGCGGCGCGCGGGCGGCGGGCCCGAGGTCATCCGGGCGGATCCCGACCAGCACGTCGCGGGCGGCCGCCCCGGGCCGCAGCGGCCACGGCACCTCGAACTCGGCGCCCAGGCAGGCCACGCGCGGGCGGCCGCCCACGATGCTGAGCCGGCCAGGGATCACGTTCATCGCCGGCGAGCCGATGAAGGTGGCGACGTAGACCGTCGCCGGCGCGTCGTAGAGCTCCGCGGGGGTGCCGACCTGCAGCAGGCTGCCGTCCTTGAGCACGGCCACGCGGTCGCCCATGGTGAGCGCCTCCACCTGGTCGTGGGTGACGTACACGGTGGCGGTCCTCTCCAGCCGCTTGTGCAGCCGGATCAGCTCGGCGCGCATCTGCACCCGCAGCGCCGCGTCGAGGTTGGACAGCGGCTCGTCCATGAGGAACAGGCTCGGCTCCCGGATCATCGCCCGGCCGAGGGCGACCCGCTGCCGCTGCCCGCCGGAGAGCTCGCCCGGGTGCCGGTCGAGCAGCCCCCCGATGCCGAGGATCTCCGCCACCTCCTCGACCCGCCGGCGGATGTGCTCCCTGGGCTCCCGGCGCACGCGGGGGCCGAAGGCGAGGTTCTTGTAGACGGTCATGTTCGGGTACAGCGCGTAGCTCTGGAAGACCATCGACACGTCGCGCCGCCCGGGCGGGATGTCGGTGACGTCCTTCCCGCCCATCCAGATCCGGCCGTACGATGGCCGCTCCAGCCCGGCGAGCATGCGCAGCGACGTGGTCTTGCCGCAGCCCGAGGCGCCCACCAGCACCAGGAACTCGCCCTCGGCGATGTCGAGGCTGAGGTCCGCGACGGCAGGCGCCTGCCGGCCGTACAGCTTCCAGACGTGCTCGAACCGCAGCCCAGGCATCAGCTCAGCTCACCTCACCGCCCTCGGGCCGGCGTCCCGGCGCCGGTTCGGTTACTGTGCCGCACCCGGTGAGAGTATGTCAATACCTAATGACATAGTCGGCCCGTCACCTGAGGTGACCGGCCGGACTGCACGGGCCCGCCGGGCGGAGCCGTGCCCCCGGGGGCCGTCGCGCGGCCCTCCGGCCAGGAGCGAAAGGCAGGTACCGGCCCGGAGGCGGCTTGCGTCCCCCGGCGGATCGCGGCCTGGTCCCTCCCCGGCGTGCCGGGGAGGGACCAGGCGGGCGCGCGTGATCTCCACGCTAGATAGCTTGTAAGAACAATCTCTTGACTGTTCTTGATCACAAGTGTACACATCTTGTGACCCGCCTCGCCGGCGGCGCCCCGGCCCGCGGCGAGCGGGCCGGGGACCTCGGGGCCGCTGGCCCGGGCGGTGGCGGGCCCGCGCGGGCCCGGGACGGAGGTGAGCGTGACGGGGCAGCTGGACGGCGCCGGCGTTGACGAGGTCCTCACGATGGGCCGGGTCGGCGTGGACCTGTACCCGCTCGAGCCCGGCGTCGACCTCGCCAGCGTCGGCACGTTCGGCCGCCATCTGGGGGGCAGCCCGACGAACGTGGCGGTGGCCGCGGCGCGCCACGGGCGCCGCGCGGCCGTGATCACGCGCACCGGGGACGATCCCTTCGGGGACTTCGTGCACCGGGCCCTGCGCGGCTTCGGGGTTGACGACCGGTACGTCTCGCCGGTGCCCGGCCTTCCCACGCCGATCACCTTCTGCGAGATGTTCCCGCCGGACAACTTCCCCTTGTATTTCTACCGCTTCCCCAAGGCGCCGGACCTGGAGATCAGGGCGAGCGAGCTGGATGCGCCCGCCATCGCGTCCGCCCGCGTCTTCTGGGCGACGGTGACGGGCCTGTCCGCCGAGCCCAGCCGGGAGGCGACGCTCAGCGCGCTGCGCTGGCGCGAGCGCGCCCACCCGACCATTCTCGACCTGGACTACCGGCCGATGTTCTGGGAGTCCGCCGCGCAGGCCCGGAAGTGGGCCCGGCTGGCACTGGAATCCGCCACGGTCGCGGTGGGCAATCTCGACGAGTGCGAGATGGCCGTCGGCACCCGTGACCCCGACCGGGCCGCCGACGCGCTGCTGGCCCTCGGCGTCGAGCTCGCCGTGGTGAAGCAGGGCCCCGCGGGGGTCCTCGCGCGGACCCCCGCGGGCGAGGCGCGGGTGGCCCCCGTCCCGGTCACGGTGGTGAACGGGCTCGGCGCGGGGGACGCGTTCGGCGGCGCCCTGTGCCACGGGCTGCTGGAGTCCTGGGACCTGAGGGACGTCATCAGCTTCGCCGGCGCCGCCGGGGCGATCGTCGCGTCGCGGATCGCCTGCTCGGACGCGATGCCGACCACCGCCGAGGTCACCGCCGTGCTCAAGGAGGCATCCCGTGCGTGACGACACGAGGCGCCTGATCACCGAGACCCGCGCCCGCCGCCCGGAGGAGGTGCGGGCCGCGGCGGCACGGCGGGCGCGGCGGCCCTGGCTCGACTCCTCCGGCAAGCTGCTGATCATCGCCGCCGATCACCCCGCGCGCGGCGCGCTCGGGGTCGGCGGGCGGGCGATGGCCATGGCCAATCGCTTTGAGCTGCTGGACCGGATCCTGACCGCGCTGAGCCGCCCGGGGGTGGACGGAGTGCTCGGCACCGCCGACATCATCGAGGACCTGCTCCTGATCGGCGCGCTCGATGACAAGCTGGCGATCGGCTCGATGAACAGGGGCGGGCTGCCGGGGGCCGCGTTCGAGATGGATGACCGGTTCACCGGGTACGACGCCGCCGCCATCGCCGACGGCGGGCTGGACGGCGGGAAGATGCTGCTCCGGATCGACATGGAGGACCCGGCCACGGCCTCCACCCTGGCCGCGTGCGCGCGCGCGGTCACCGAGCTCGCCTCCCGCCGCACGGTGGCGCTGATCGAGCCGTTCATGGTGAGCCGGGTGGGCCACCGGGCGCAGAACGACCTCAGCCCCGACGCGGTGATCCGGTCCATCGGGATCGCATCCGGGCTGGGCGCGACGTCGGCGTACAGCTGGCTGAAGATCCCGGTCGTGGACGAGATGGAGCGAGTCGCCGAGGCGTCCACCCTGCCGACGCTGCTGCTCGGCGGCGAGGCGGACGACCGCCAGGAGGAGATGTTCGCGCGCTGGCAGAGGGCCCTGCGGCTGCCGGGGGTGCGCGGCCTGGTGGTGGGCCGCAACCTGCTGTACCCGCCCGGCGACGACGTGGCCGCCGCGGTGGACACCGCGGTCAGCGTGCTGTGACCGGGAAAGGGGCACCCATGACGGGCGCCGGCGATCGCGAGGGCGCCGCTGCCCGCGCACGCGGCCTGGCGGGCTGGCACGTGCCCGCCGGCTCTCGCCGCGCGGGCCAGTACGAGCTGGAGCTGACGGCGGCCGACTGCGGCTGGTCCTTCTGCTCGCTGCGGGTGCTGCAGCTGCCGCCGGGCGGTGCGGCCAGCGTCCGGACCGGGGAGGATGAGATGCTGCTCCTGCCGCTGTCCGGAGCCTGCGAGGTGAGCGTGGACGGCGAGACGTTCTCCCTGGCGGGCCGGCCCGACGTGTTCAGCCGGGTGACCGACTTCGCGTACCTGCCCCGCGACGCGGCGGCCGTGGTCAGCAGCCCCGGCGGCGGGCGGTTCGCGCTCCCGGGCGCCCGGGCCTCGCGCCGGCTGCCCGCCCGGTACGGCCCGGCCGAGGAGGTGCCGGTGGAGATCCGGGGCAGCGGGCACGCCACCCGGCAGGTGAACAACTTCTGCGCGCCCGAGGCGTTCGCGGCCGACCGGCTGGTGTCGGTGGAGGTGCTGACCCCCGGGGGGAACTGGTCCTCCTACCCCCCGCACAAGCATGACGAGCAGCGCCCCGGCGAGGCGGTGCTGGAGGAGATCTACTACTTCGAGGCCGCGGCCGGGCCGGCCGGCCCCGGGATGGGGTACCAGCGCGTGTACGCATCCTCGCCGCAGCGGCCGATCGACGTGCTGGCCGAGGTGCGCACCGGCGACGTGGTCCTCGTCCCCCACGGGTACCACGGCCCGTCCATGGCCGCGCCCGGGTACGACCTGTACTACCTCAACGTGCTCGCCGGCCCGGCGCCGCAGCGGACGATGGCGTTCTGCGACGACCCGGCGCACGCATGGGTCCGCCAGTCGTGGACGGGGCAGCCGCCGGACCCGCGGGTGCCGATCGCGACGGCCGGGGGACGGCCATGACGACCGAGCGGCTGACCGTCGCGCAGGCGCTGGTCAGGTTCCTCACCGCCCAGTACAGCGAGCGGGACGGTGTCCGCCAGCGCCTCTTCGCCGGCTGCTGGGGCATCTTCGGCCACGGCAACGTGGCCGGGCTGGGCGAGGCGCTGCTGGCGGCCGGTGACGGCCTGCGCTATTACCAGGCCCGCAACGAGCAGGCCATGGTGCACGCCGCGGCCGGCTATGCGCGCATGAAGGACCGGCTGCAGACCTTCGCCTGCACGTCCTCGATCGGCCCGGGCGCGACGAACATGGTGACGGGCGCCGCGCTCGCCACCATCAACCGCCTTCCGGTGCTGCTGCTGCCCGGCGAGGTGTTCGCCACCCGGCCGGCCAGCCCGGTCCTGCAGGAGCTGGAGGATCCCCGCACCTTCGAGACGTCGGTGAACGACTGCCTGCGCCCGGTGTCCCGCTTCTTCGACCGGATCTGGCGCCCGGAGCAGCTGCCCGCCGCGCTGCTGCAGGCGATGCGCGTGCTCACCGACCCGGCCGAGACCGGCGCGGTCACGCTCGCGCTCCCGCAGGACACCGCGGCGGAGGCATTCGACTGGCCGCCTGAGCTGTTCGCGGACAGAGTGTGGCACATCCCGCGCCAGCGGCCAGAGCAGGCCGCGCTGGCGCGGGCCGCCGCGGTCATCCGCGGCAGCGCGCGGCCGCTGCTGGTGGCCGGGGGCGGCGTGCACTACAGCGGGGCCCGCGCGGCGCTCCGTGACTTCGCGGAGCGGACGGGCATCCCGGTGGCGGAGACCCAGGCGGGCAAGGGCGCCCTCCCCCACGGCCACCCCGCGCTGCTCGGCGCGATCGGCGTGACGGGGAGCGCTGCCGCGAACTCGCTGGCCCGCGAGGCGGACGTGGTCATCGGCGCCGGCACCCGCTGGAGCGACTTCACCACGGCGTCGAACAGCCTGTTCACGCACCCCGGGGCGCGGTTCGTCAACATCAACGTCAGCGCTCACGACGCCGCCAAGCGCTGCGCCGTGCCGCTGGTCGCCGATGCCCGGGCCGGGCTCGAGGAGCTGGCCGGGGCGCTCGGCGGCTGGCAGGCGGACGCCGCTCACGCCCGGGCGGCGCGGGCCGCCGCGACGGCCTGGGACCAGGTGGTGGACCGCGCCTACCAGCTGGGCCATCACCCGCTTCCGGCTCAGTCGGAGGTGATCGGCGCGGTCAACGACGCGTGCGGGCCGCGTGACGTGGTCGTCTGCGCGGCCGGCAGCATGCCTGGCGACCTGCACAAGCTCTGGCGTGCCCGGGACGGGAAGAGCTACCACGTCGAGTACGGCTACTCGTGCATGGGGTATGAGATCGCCGGCGGCCTCGGGGTGAAGCTGGCCGCCCCGGACCGCGAGGTGTACGTCCTCGTCGGCGACGGGTCCTACCTCATGCTCAGCTCCGAGATCGTCACCTGCGTGCAGGAGGGCGTCAAGCTCATCGTGGTGCTGGTGCAGAACCACGGGTTCGCCTCGATCGGATCGCTGTCCGAGTCCGTCGGCGCGGAGCGGTTCGGCACCCAGTACCGCTACCGGAGCGCCGGCTCCGGCCTGCTGGACGGGGAGATCCTGCCCGTCGACCTCGCCGCGCACGCGGCGAGCCTGGGAGCGATCGCGGTCAGGGCCAGCTCGGTCGCGGAGCTACGGGATGCGCTGGCAGCCGCGCGGGAGTCGCCGCGCATCACCGTCATAGAGATCGCGGTGGATCCCTCGGTGCCCGCGCCGGACTCGCAGGCCTGGTGGGAGGTCCCGGTCGCGCAGGTGTCGGCGCGGCCGCCCGCCCGCGCTGCCCGGAGCGCCTACCTGCTCGGCAAGCGCACGCAGGTGGCGCCGATCCGCCCGTCGTGGCCGGCGTGACCGATCCGCCCGATGGCCCGGCCGAGGCGCCGTCGTGCCCGCCC
>JAJPIV010000075.1 GCA_021324595.1 Actinomycetota bacterium
CGCCGGATCAAAGATCACGGCCTGTCGCTGTAGTACTAGGGGGATGGCGAATCGGGTCCACAGCTCGTGCTGGAATTGCTCAAGCACTGCCCGCGGGGTGACAACGCAGATCCGCTCGCCGCGTCCGCGCCGGATCAGCTCGGCCAGCAACATCCCGACCTCCAGGGTCTTTCCCAAGCCCACGGCGTCGGCTACCAGGATCCGCGGCCGCAGGTTGGCAAGGGCGAGAGCCGCCGGGCGGCGCTGGTAGGCGAGGTTGTCAAGCAGCCCGAGATGGCCAACGGCAAGCCGCGGGTCAGTTGTCTCCATAGGGGTACGGCGCAGCAAGGCCTCAAGCCAAAGCCGGGAACGCTGGAATCCCGGAGTGCTGTCGGGAACCAAGCGCGTGCGCGCCGGGTCGATCGGCTCGACTGTATCCAGCGTGGTGAAGAACACCGCGTCGCAGTCCCGGACCAGCTCAGAGATGCCGGTCACCTCAACCCGAAGCCCGTCGTGGCGTGTCGGGCTGACGCTGCGGACCAGCCACTCTTCGTCGCGGACCTCAACCCTCGTGCCTGGGGCGATGCGGCCATCGCGGATCGCGAGCTCGACAGCCATGGTCGGCGCGCTGACGCTATCAGCCGCTGTCACAAACCCTCCCCGTTCCCAAAGTCGAGCGCCTGAAGTGCCAGACCTGACCGAGTTATCGTGGCGCTCCGTGCGGCGTCCAATTGCACGGAGCGCGCCCTGCCTCAGGCAGGACTGTATCTGCCTGGTGCCCTGCTGCGCAGGGGAGCGATCTGCCCCCAACCCCGCCAGCGGGTGCTCGCCGCCTTGATGAGCTTGAAGCGCACCTTCACCGGAAATCACCGTGGTGCTCATGCGGGCGCCTCCGGCCATCTCCTGGTCGGCGTTTGCCAGCTGTCGGCGAGGCGCGCTGCGTTCCGATGGGCGGGCCATTACGCTGCCGTTATCGCCATTGGGTGGGGCGGGAGGCGGGGTGCTCGGCGGGCTGCGCGAGATCGAGGTCAAGTACCGGATCGGTGACCTGCCAGCGCTAGAGCGCGCACTCGCGGATCGCGGTGTGGTCCTATCGGACCCCTTGCGCCAGGATGATCAGGCGTACGCCGAGCGGGGCTGGGCCTACGGCCAGCCCAAGACCGGGGTGACGTTCGCCGGGCTGCGCACGCAGGGCGGTCGGCACCTGTTCACGGTCAAGAGGCCGCTGGACAACGAGATGGCGTGCGTGGAGCACGAGACCGAGGTCGCCGACCGGGCCGCGATGCACCAGGCTGTTCTGGCGATGGGGTTCGTACCGACGGCGCGGATCGTGAAGGTCCGGCGGACCGCGGCCATCGGCGATGTCGCGGTGTGCGTCGACGACGTTGAGCGGGCCGGGTTGTTCCTGGAGATGGAGAGGCTGCTCGGTGCCGGCTCGGCAGCGCTTGCGGTGCAGGCCGAACTCGACGGCATCGCGCGGTCGCTGGGCGTGCCGATGCAGCGCGTGTCGGATACCTACGATTCGCTGGTGCGCGCCGACTCGGTGAGCGCCTAGAACAGGGTCAGCGCGCCATCAGCGGCTTCTGCGTCGGCGGGATTGCCGGTTTCCAGCGGCGTCGCGTGAGCATGCAGGGTTAGTGTCATTGCGGCGTGATCGGTCAGGCCGAGCTGCCGGGTCTCGTGCAGGTACGAGCAGGCGCCGATCAGGCCGGCCAGGCCCGGCCCGACGTGGAGGTAGTCGTACCGGTAGCCGTCGCCGGTGCGGCCGATCCAGCTGTACGCCTGATCGTTGGGCGCGACGTGCTCGTAGGCGTCGACCAGCCCGCGCTCGCGCAGTCCTTCGAGCAGGCCGAACTCGAACGGCAGGAACCCCGGATGCAAGGGCTTGTGGGTTCTGCCGATGACGTTGTAGTCGCCGCCCAGCAGCAGGTGCTCGCGGAGTCCGCCCGGGAGCTTGTCGCAAGCCTCGATGAGGGTGCGGATGAACCGCTGCTTGCGCTCGGTCTTGCCGGCGCTGCGGTCACGGCTGGGGACGTACACGCCGACCACCGAGATGGCCGGCTCCGTGTCCAGCACGGCGGCCGCTACCCGGCACGGGACGCTGACCGCCGCGAACTCGGCCGTGAGGTCCCGGGCCACCCGGACACGGCTGACCAGGGCGCTGCCGCGCTCGCCGTCGGCGTCGGGGGTCTTGATGACCGCGAGCCCCGCGCGGCGGAACCGGTCGAGCAGCCAGCACGTGCCGGGCCCGGCGCTGGTCTCGGTGAGCACGAGCACCTCTTCGGGGCGCCGGGACAGCCAGTCCAGCAGCGGCCGGGCGCGTTCCGGCGAGGCGGCGCCAATGTTGACGGTCAGCACGGACAGCACTACAGCCTCCTTACGGGTCCGGCGGCCGGCCGAGCCGGGCCATGACCGCCGCTGTGACGCCGTCGGGGTCCAGGCCCCGGCAGTCAATCCTGGCCTGGGGCCAGCCCCGCCGTGCCAGGAACCGGAAGGCGTCCCGGTACAGGGCCAGCTCGCGGGCGGGCGAGCCACGGGCTTCCAGCCGGGAGAGCGCGGGCCGCTGGCGCAGCCGGGCGGCAATCACCTCAGGGTCGTCTTCCAGGTAGACCGACATGCCCGGGACGGCGACGTGGGCGTTGTAGCTCCAGATCTCGGCCAGCCCGAGCCCATCCAGGCGCTGCAGCACCAGCGACGACTGGACGTACCGGTCGGTGATGACGACCTTGCCCGCCTTCAGCGCCGGGGTGATCTCAGCCTCCAGATGGGCGTAGCGGTCGGCGGCGACCGCCAGCGCCAGGGCCCGCCCGGTCAGGTAGGACTCAGCGGAGCGGACCAGGCGCCCGAGCGGGGTCGCCGACGGCTCGGTCGTCACGTGCGCCACCGTGCCGCGCGCTCGCAGCGCGGCGGCCAGCCGGCCGGTGATGGTGGTCTTGCCGACCGCGTTCGGGCCTTCGATGGCGATGAGAAGCCCTGTCACTGCGGGCGCGGCCCGATCTGGAGCGGCGGGCTGGCCGCGACCGGGCACTGGTCGCTGTCCACCTCGCCGATCCGCCGCCCGCGCGAGATCACCGCGGCGGGACAGCCTTTCCCGCACGTGCTTGGCATGGAGCATGCCCGGCAGGTGTCGTTGGCGCCCATCGCCAGCCGGCCCGCCAGGTCGTACCGGTCAAGAGCGCCGGCGATCTCGCCGGCGAGGATGTTGCCGACCAGGGAGTCGCTGTCCGGGTAGGCCGACTGCGGGGTCCGGGCGGCGAACACCAGGTACGGGCACACCGCGGTCAGCCCGTCGGCGAACACGTAGATGAGCTTGCCGGCGTCGCAGCCGGCTAGGGGCTTGTCGTCGTTGGGAAAGCGGATGTGCACCACGTCGATGCCCCGGGACCTGAAGCTCTCGGTCAGGTCCCGGATCGCGCGCATCTTCGCCGTGCCGGCGGCCAGCTTTCCCTGGCTTTTGACGCCGCGCCCGAATGCCGACAGCGGGTTCATCAGCACATACCTGGCGCCGACCTCGACCGCGAACTCACACAGGGCGCCGAACTCGCCGGGCTCGGTAAGCATGTTCGGCGTCGACAGCAAGCCCTGCAGCATGCCCGCCGCCGCGAACTTGCGCGTCGTCTCCAGCGTCGTGGCGAATGAGGACACGCTGCCCCGGAACTTGCCGTGGCTTTCTGGCCGGAAGCCGTCGAAGCTCACATTCACATGCACCGCCCCAGACCTGGCCAGGTGCGCGATCTGCTCGTCGCTGGCGAGCGTGGCGTTGGTGCAGATCCCCAGCGGCAGCCCGAGTGCCACGACGGCGTCGCAGATGGCCAGGAGGTCTGGGTGCGCGAATGGCTCCCCGCCGGTGAGCGTCACCCGCTCGACCCGGGCCCGCAGGAGCCGGGGCAGCACCTTGTCCGCGATGTCCTGCCACGCCATGTGCTCGCCCCAGTCACCGGACGAGACGAAGCAGTGCGCGCAGTGCAGGTTGCACCGCTCGGTGATCTGGATCAGGGCTTTGCGGCCGTCGCCTTCCACCGACGTCCGGAAGTAGCAGGAGCTGGCGTGCGTGTCGATGATCAGTGATCGCCTCATGACCCAGTCTCCTCTGCGCTCGCCGGCGAGCCTGCGTGGTGATCGTGCTCATCGCGGTTCCGCGCCGATCTGTGCCCATACGACTTTCCCGCCCAGGTGATGCGGGACGTGCCAGTTCCACTGCGTGCTGATGGCTTCCACCAGTAGCAGGCCCCGGCCGTTCTCGGCGTCGTCGGCCGCGTCCATCCGGGCGGGCGGCTGCGGGCTGGAATCCCATACCAGGATCAGCACGCTCTGCTTGTCCGACAGCACCCATAGGCGGACAGGCGCGAAGACTTCTGCCGCGCGAGTCGCGTGCACGGCATTGGTGAGCAATTCCGAAACCACGAGCTCGGCCGCTTCGCCCGAGTCGGTGAGGCTCCACTCCCGGAGCAGTTGCCGCACGTGCTTTCGGGCGCGTGGCACGGCGCTGGCCTGCGGCGCGAGTTCCAGGAAGCTCTGGAGCGGCCACAGATCCGCCGTGTCGGGTCCCGGCTGCGCCGCAAGAAGCGGGACTGGAACCCACGCGGGACCGTCACCGTACAGAGGGCCAGGTTCTCCGTTTTCGGCCAGGCTCCCGCGCCCGCCGGGCAGTCCTCCCCGGCCGGATTCCGCTTGGGCGCGGCGGAGGGCGAGACGCGCCATTTCCCGGGCGGCTTCGCGCAGCTGCGCCGCCACGCGGGCCGTTTCCACCGCCATTGCCATGACCGCCAGCCAATAGCAGAAGCAGCCGGTGGCGGGAGGATGGCGGCGGGGGCAGATGTGTGAACAGGGTGTGTGAATCCGGCTCGACCGGGCTCGGAGCCTGTGGGAATGTCAAACTGATCGTGTCCACGGCTGGTGGAAGGGGCATTGCGATGCCGCAACGGCCACGAGCGGCGAACCTGCGGCTGCGGGCGCTGATGGACGAGACCGGGATGTCCAACAAGGGCCTGGCGCGCAGGGTCGCTGACCTGGCCAGGGCGTGGGGCGTGGCGAACATCCGCTGCGACCACACCTCGGTGCTGCGCTGGCTGTCAGGGGAACAGCCGCGCCCGCCCGTGCCGGAACTGATCGCCAGCGTCCTCGCAGACGCCGTCGGCCGGCCGGTGACGGCGGCCGGGCTGGGCATGACCGCCAGCGACCTGCCGGCCGATCTTGGCCTGCACCTGCCGACCGCATGGACTGAAACCGTAGCCATCTCGACCGCCCTGTGGAGGGCCGACGTGCAACGCAGGCGGTTCCTGGCCAGCGCGGCATTCGCCGCCGCCGCGACGCCGGCGTCGGCGCTGCGCTGGCTCACCAGTCCGCCAACCGGAGGGCCAACAGGCAACGGGCCGGTGCGGGTGGGACACGCCGACATCGAGGCGATCCGCCAGCTGACGCACTCCTACCGGGAGCTGGACAACCGACTCGGCGGCGGCCACCTCCGGCCCGTGATCGTGTCCTACCTCGACGATCACGTCTCGCACCTGCTCACCAACGGCAGCTACCGCGAGGAGACAGGCCGGCAGCTCGCCGCCGCCTGCGGCGAATTGTCGCAACTGGCCGGCTGGGTCGCCTACGACAGCGGCGAGCACGGCGTCGCGCAGCGGTACCTGACCCAGGCGCTGGCCTACGCCCGCCACGCCGGCGACCATGCCCTGGGCGCGGAGATCCTCGCCGCCCAGGCCCACCAAGCTGTCTACCTGGGCCGGGCGGATGAGGCCATCGACCTGGCCCGCGCCGCCCAGGCCGCCGCGCTCAAGCACGGCTCGGCGACGCTGCTCACCGAATGCGTGGTCATGGAGGCCCACGGCCACGCGGCCCGTAACGACGCCCGCGCCTGCGGCACCGCGCTCGCCGCCGCGGAGCGCAGCTTCGACCGCGCAACCCAGGAGGACAACCCAGCCTGGCTGGCCTACTTCGACGAGGCATACCTGGCAGCCCGCATGGCCCAGTGCTTCCGCGACCTCGGCGAGGCCGGCCACGCCGCCCGGTACGCGCGGCGCTCCCTCGACATGGACGGCCGCTACGTCCGCGGCCGGGCCTTCAACCTGGCCCTGCTCGCCACCGCCTGCGCCGCCCAGAACGAGCCGGAACGAGCCTGCGCCGTCGGCCGGCAGGCCCTCGACCTCACCGTGCGCCTCACCTCTGCCCGCAGCATCGGTTACGTGCGCGACCTGGTCCGGCGGCTGCGGCCGCACGCTGACGTCCCCACGGTGCGGGACTTCACGGCCGAAGTGGCTGACCGCCTGCCCGCAGCAGCAAGGCGTGCTGCACCCCGATCACGGTGACCGCGCCGAGAATGTCACCACTGGCGATCATGGCCCGAGCCTCGTCCAGGGGCACCCACCGGACCTCGGCCGTCTCGTCCACATGCGGCACGCCGGTCTGCTCCGCCCCGCGGGCCAGGTACAGCTCCTGCGGGAAGTCCGCGTTGCCGATCATCGGCTGGCACGACAGCACGTGCTCCACGCTGCGCGGCCGCCAGCCGGTCTCCTCCTCCACCTCGCGCGCCGCTGCGGCGGCCGGGTCCTCGCCGTCATCGACGTAACCGCCCGGCAGCTCCCACACCCAGCGGTCCACGATGAACCGGTGCCGGCGCATCAGCAGCACCCGCTCAGCCGGATCATCCAGCACCAACGTCATCGCGCAGCGGCGCATCCGGAACACGTACTGAGTGAAGCGCACCTGGTTAGGCAGCTCCACATCGGCCAGGCTGACCCGGACGTGCGGCGTATCGTCCACCAGCCGCTCGCCGCGGATCACCCACGCATGAGGGTTCGGCACCAGCCGACCCTACCCCGCTCACCCGGCGAAGACCGATACCAGCGAGCCCGCTGACGTTCCTGCCTGGTTGGCCCGCCACGCGAGCGGCGTGAGCCTGACCTGATCCAGGCAGACCGGTCGCCAGTCACCTGGCGCGCCAAACGCGGCCTTGGCCGGCCAGTGGAGCATCCCGAGTTTCGTGCACACCTGGTTTCGTGTGTGCAGTGGCGCCGGGTGGCGGCTGCTGTGGTGAGGTTACCTGGTCTGCCTCCTTCTCGTGTGTACG